>CAZOIA010000016.1:0-45405 GCA_964579675.1 uncultured Planctomycetales bacterium
ACCGGGCCGGTCAGCGGTTCTACGCATTGAACCTCCTGGCGGAACTGGACTCGCCTGGCGAGTGGTACCTGGACCGGCAAACTGGAGTCCTGTACTTCTGGCCGCCGGCCGGGATCGCCTCGGCGAGCGCCTTCGTGTCGGTTCTGGACACGATGATCTTGATGGACGGCGTGTCCCACGTGACGGTTCGTGGCCTGACGATCGAGTTCAACCGGGCCACGGCAGTGATGATCAAGGGCGGGTCGTACAACAAGATCGCGGCCTGCGTGCTCAAGAACGTCGGCGGCAAGGCGGTGGTTGTCTCGGGCGGGACTCAACACGCCGTTGTGGGCTGTGACATCAATAACACCGGCGACGGGGGCATCAGCCTGGCGGGGGGCGATCGCAAAACGCTCACGCCCTGCGGGCACTGTGCCGAGAACAACCACATCCACCACTACAGCCGAACGAGTAACACCTACCGCACGGCGGTGAGCGTGAGCGGCGTCGGCTGCCGGGTCGCCCACAACCTGATCCACGACGCGCCGCACATGGCCCTGGGCCTGGCCGGCAACGAGCACCTGATCGAGTTCAACGAGATCCACACCGTCTGCATGGACACTGACGACGCCGGGGCCTTCTACATGGGGCGGGACTGGACCTGGCGCGGCAACGTTATTCGCCACAACTACTTCCACCACATCGGCCGATTCGAGGGCGGCGTCGGCGTACAGGCGATCTACCTGGACGACTGGGCAAGCGGCACTACGGTCTTCGGCAACGTATGTTACAAGGTCCCGCGGGCGGTCCTGGTCGGCGGCGGGCGGAACAACACGGTGGAGAACAACGTGCTCGTCGATTGCAGGATCGGCATCCACGTGGACTCCCGCGGCCTCGGGTGGGCGAAGTACTACTTCGACAACAGCAACAACACGCTGATCAAGCGTCTCGATGCCGTGCCCTACAAGGAGCCGCCCTGGTCCGAGCGCTATCCCGAGTTGCTCACGCTCTACGACGACGAGCCGGCCCTTGCCAAGTACAACACGCTCGCCCACAACATCATCGTCGGCAGCGCCAAGCCGATCGATCTGCACAACGGCCTGACCGACAAGGTCGTCCAGATCGAGGACAACCTCATCGACACTGACCCGCACTTTGTGGATGCGGGGAAAGAGGACTTCCGACTGCGGGACGACTCGCCGGCGTTGGCACTCGGCTTCGAGCGTATTCCCATGGCCAAGATCGGCCTCTACCGGGACGGCCTCCGCGCCTCCTGGCCGCCAAACGAGCGCCGGGTGGAGAGATAGAAAGACGGCGAGACGGGGCGAGCCTGCCCCTGTTCACAACCCAGTCTCCCAGTTTCCAACCCCCGCCGGAAACCTCACGCACCCACTGACGGGAGGAACCGGGACCGCTGCTTGAACACGTGTTGACCCCTGGATAGAGTTGCCCGAGACAGGCCACGCCAACTGCCTGAAGGAGCTTTGCCGCCATGGAGCACCGTCGTTTCGGCAAGACGGAAATGAGCCTCTCGGTCCTCACGCTCGGGCTGATGCGGTACATGAGCGACGACCCGGACGGCAGCGCGCGGGTGGTGCAGCGGGCAGTCGAGCTGGGGATCAATCATCTGGAGACCGCACGCGGGTACGGGACCAGCGAGGAGCTGCTGGGCCACGCCCTTAAGACGATCGACCGCAGCAAAGTGCACATTACGACGAAAGTCGGCCCCCGAAGGACCTACGACGAGTTCATGAGAGGCTTCGAGACCTCCATGGAGAAGATCGGCATCGAGGTGCTGGACAACTTGGACATCCACGGCATCAACAACGAGCAGAAACTCAAGTGGGCGATGGACGAGAAGGGGACCTGGCGGGCGGTCCGCAAGCTGATGGACGCAGGGACGGTCAGGCACATCGGCTTCTCGACCCACGCCAAGACCGAGCTCGTACTGAAGGCCGTCAACACGGAGATGTTCGAGTCGATCAACCTGCACTACTACTGGTTCTATCAGGCCCATGAGCCGGTGATCGCCCGGGCCGCCGAGCTCGACATGGGGGTGCTGATCATCAGCCCCAACGAAAAAGGCGGCATGCTGTTCAAGCCGACCGAAGCCCTGTGCAAGCTCGCCGAGCCTTTTCACCCGATGACCCTGAACCAGCGGGCGCTGCTCAGCGATCCGCGCATTCACACGTTGGCCCTCGGGCCCACGGTGCCGGGTGAGCTGGACCAGCACATGGTGGTGGCCGACAACGTCGGGCCGCTGACCGGCGAGGAGCGGGCCGCCCTGGCCCGATGGGAGCGGGCGTACCGCGAAAAACTCGGGGGCGATTTCTGCACCCAGTGCGGGGAGTGCCTGCCCTGCCCACAGTTCATCGACATCCCGGAGATCCTGCGGTTACGCAACGCGGCGGTAGCGTTCGACATGACCGAGTACGGGAGCTTCCGGTACAACCTGCTGGACGGTAGCGACGACTGGTTCCACGGCCACCCGGCCGATCACTGCACCGAATGCGGCGAATGTCTGCCCCGGTGCCCCGAGAAGCTCAACGTTCCGCGGTTGCTGTTCGATGCTCACGATTTGCTGAAGACCGCCAAGTCCAAGCGGCTCTGGGGATAGGTGCCCCCGCCATCCGCGCAAAAAAACCGCCCGCGCTTGGGAAAGGACAGAGTCGCGGAGAGCGCGGGCGAAAGGGAATGGACCTTGTCAACCGGCCGTAGTCCCCTCCGTTGCTGACGACCCACCGCACGGCATCCGCGGCAATGTCAGCAACGCACCTCGCCCTCCTTACAACAGGGGCCATCCACTTAGCCTCTGTAGAAGTTTACCCCGACTTCTCGGGTTTTGCCACCTGTGATCCGGCTATTTATTTTGCTGTGCCTTCTCGATCCTGGCCCAGGAGTCGCGTAGCGATACCGTGCGATTGAAAACCGGTTTTCCATCGGAAGAATCGGGGGCGACGCAGAAGTAGCCCTGTCGCTCGAACTGGTAGCGGGTTCCGGAGGCGGCGCCGGCCAGAAAAGGTTCGACGCGGCATGACTTGAGCGTTTCCAGCGAGTTCGGATTGAGCTTGGATTTCCAGTTTTCGCCTTTTCCCACGCGGCTGGGGTCCTCTTTTGTGAAGAGATGATCGTACAGGCGCACCTCGGCCTCCAGGGCATGGGCGGCGGAGACCCAGTGGAGCGTTGCCTTGACCTTGCGGCCGTCGGGCGAATCGCCGCCGCGCGTGGCCGGGTCATGCGTACAGTGGAGCTCGGTCACTTCCCCGGTCCGCTCATCCTTAACCACACCCGTACAGGTGACGTAATACGCGTAGCGCAGGCGCACCTCGCGACCGGGGGCCAGACGGAAGAACTTCCTCGGCGGGTCCTCGCGGAAATCATCCCGCTCGATGTACAGCACCCGGGAGAAGGGGACCTTCCGGGTGCCCATCCCGGGATCCTCCGGGTTGTTCACGGCGTCCAGCTCTTCCACCTTGTCTGGAGGATAATCGTCGATGACAACTCTAAGCGGCCGCAACACCCCCATCACCCGCGGGGCACGCTTGTTCAGATCCTCGCGGAGGCAGTGTTCCAGCAGGGCGATATCGACGGTGCTGTTGAACTTGTTGACCCCGATCCGCCTGCAGAACTCCCGGATGGCCTCGGGCGTGTAGCCGCGGTTGCGCAGACCGCGGATCGTAGGCATCCGTGGATCGTCCCAGCCGCTGACGTGCCCGCCTTCCACCAGTTCCAGGAGTCTGCGCTTGCTCATCATGGTGTAGGTGAGCTCGAGGCGGGCGAACTCGATCTGCTGCGGATGGTAAACGCCGAGCTGGTCCAGGTACCAGTCATAGAGCGGGCGATGATTCTCGAACTCCAGCGTACAGATCGAATGGGTGATGCGTTCGATCGAATCCGACTGGCCGTGAGTGAAGTCGTACATCGGATAGATGCACCACTTGGCTCCGGTGCGGTGATGGGACTGTTTGAGAATCCGATACATGACCGGGTCGCGCATGTTGAGGTTGGGCGAGGCCATGTCGATCCTGGCCCGCAGCACGTGGGACCCGTCCTCGAACTCGCCCGCCCGCATCCGCTCGAACAGGTCCAGGTTCTCATCGACGCTACGGTTGCGATAGGGGCTGTCCCGGCCAGGGGTGGTCAGGGTCCCGCGGTATTCTCGGATCTGGTCCGCGTTCAGCTCGCACACATACGCCTTGCCGGCTTTGATGAGCTGCAAGGCCCATTCGTACAACTGATCGAAGTAGTCGGATGCGTAATACTCGTGCTCGCCCCAATGGAACCCGAGCCAGCGGATGTCCTCCTTGATCGCGTCAATGTATTCCTGCTCTTCCTTGGTCGGATTGGTGTCGTCGAACCGCAGGTGGCAAACCGCCCCGCCCGGGGCCTTGTCCTGGTTTTCGAGGGCAAGGCCGAAGTTCAGGCAGATGCTCTTGGCGTGGCCAATATGCAGGTAACCGTTAGGCTCGGGTGGGAATCGCGTCACGACGCGGCCGTCCCATTTGTTGGTACGCAAATCCTCCGCCACAATGGCCTGGATGAAGTTGGCCCGGGCTGGCTCGGAATCGGGCTCGGTCATGTTGGGGGGTTCCTTCTCGTTTTGTCACTGTCACGGTCCTGGCAGAATCACCGAATCAGGCATTCTACAGCGCCGTCAGCGGGATTCACGCCCCTTGCAGATCATCTCCGCGGTTGCTAGAAAACGAGGAGATGTTGACCGTTGAGGCAATCGAAAGGTTGATCGGCTCGTCCCGGCCCCGCCGGGCGTTGCTGCGGGGCCCGAACCTAGCCCTGTTGGGGTTGGGGGTGTTGCTGGGCGCGTACCTGGCGGACCCGGAGGTTTTCAGCAACACCGGGCTGCCCGCCTGGCTCCTGCCGCAGATTGTCGTGATCGTGCTGGCCGGGCTGATTCTGCGGGCGGTCATGAAACAGCGCCGTTTGGCCCGGCTGACGCTGGCCAGCTTCGAGGCGGTGCAATTGCGAGAATGGGATCGTGCCGGGGAGGTGCTCGTCAGACTGCTGCGGAACCCTCTGAGCAATGCCCAGGTTCGCGCGGAATTGCTTCTGGCCCTGGCGTCGGTGGCCGAGGCCCGGCACCAGTACGAAGCCGCCCAGCGAGTCTACGAAGCCCTGCTGGCCGAAGGTACAGCCGATCCCATCCAATTGCACACCACCCGCGTCGCACTGGCGGGCGTGATGCTGCGGACCGGGCAAACCGCGGACGCGGTTGACTTGATCGACCGCCTGGCGCGGGCCGAGTTGCCGGGGCCGATGCAAGCCCAGGTCGAGCTGTTGTCGCTGTTCCGCGAAGTGGCGATGGGACAAGCAGCCGGCGGCATCGATGAGGCCGAGCCGCGGCGCGAACTCTTCCGCCTTTACCTGAGCACTCGGGCCGGTTTCGGCTACGGGCTTCTCGCCGCCGCCTTCGACCGCGCCAATCAACCGGAGAAGGCCCGAGGCTACTGGCACGACGCCACCCTGCTCATCCGTCCGAAGGAGCTGCTCGAACGGTTCGGGGAGCTGGCACCGGTTGCCGCCAAGTACCCCGCTGCGGAGTTTGTCCTGTGAGCGCCGATCGGCTGGAAACGCTTTTGCGAAGGTTTCGCCGTCAACTGGCGAAGGTCCGCGCGATCCGGGTGGGGGTCGTCCTTCTGCTTATTGCCGTGTTTTCCTGGACGTGGTGGCTGCCGGAACCCATCGACCGGAGCACGGTTTTCGTCGTCCTGGCCGGTGTGCTGCTCGCCTGGGTGGCGTTGGCCGTCAGCTCCGTGCGTCTGACCCAGGCGATGCAAACGGGCCGCATCCTGCTGCGTACCGGGCAACTGGACGATGCCGAGGTCTGGTTGCGGCGGGCCATGACCGGGCTCTCGCTCTCGGTGAACACCCAGCTCGTTGCGGGCCAGCAGTTGGCGCTGCTCTTCTTTCGGCGCGGGTCCCACCTTCAGGTAGTGGCGATCTGCCGGGAGTTGCTCCGCCAGAATCTGAAACGTCTCCGGCACGCATGGGTCAGCGCCCGGCTCATGCTCGCAGACAGCCTGCTCATTCTCGATCGGATTGATGAGGCCTACGAGGCGATGCGGCCCGTCTATGATGTTGAGCTTTCGTTGGCGGACCGGATGAAGCTTCTGCCGATTCAACTGCGTTACGAGTTAGCGTCAGATCATTCTGCCTCGGCGAGTGCGGCCCTGGCCGAGAAAGTGCAGATTGCCGAGTTGCTCGACTCTCCGCAGGCGGGGCTGGTGCACGCCCTGCTGGCCGAAGCCTGCCGCCGACAGGCCATGCCGGCCCAACACGCCTTCCTGGCCGAGCGGGCACGACTCTACTGGGATCTCGATCAGCTCGCCGAACGTTATGCGGTGATCGCACCGATCTGTGGCGGTGCCGCCCCCGGCGGCGGCGACGCCTCGGATGAATAGGCCAATGGGCCCCCTGTCCCCCACCCCTGGTTCCCTCTGCGTTGACCTGGCTGGCGGCCAATCGCTACAATGGCTTTCGAGGCAGGACAGTTGGAACAGGATCAACGGGCACATCTATCGGTCGATCGCGAGCACGCGATCCTGGTCGGGTTGGATCTTCGCGACGGCGATCATGATGCCGTCGAGTCCCTGCACGAGCTGGAAGCGTTGGCCGAATCCGCCGGGGCGATCGTCGTGGACATCATGCTCCAGCGGCGGGGGCAGGTGGACAGCAAATACTACATTGGTCGCGGCAAAGTGGAGGAGTTGGCCGCTCGGGTCTCAGAACACGACGCGGAGGTCATCATTCTTGACGACGACCTTTCGCCGGGCCAGCTTCGCGAGTTGGAAGCGTCCTGTGAGTGCAAGGTGATCGACCGGAGCGAACTGATCCTGGACATCTTCGCGAGCCGGGCCCAGACGCACGAGGCCCGGTTGCAGGTGGAGCTGGCGCAGTTGGAGTACACGGCCCCGCGTCTGCGTGGCATGTGGACGCACCTGGAACGGATCGCGGGCGTCGGCGGGGCGACGAGTGCGGGCAGGGTCGGCGGGATCGGGACCCGCGGGCCGGGCGAACGCCAGATCGAAATCGACCGCCGCATCGTCAGCCGCCGGGTCACCATGCTCAAACGCCAGATCGCGGTGATCGACCGGCGCAAGATCCGCCAGGTCCGGGCCCGGGAGGAGTACTTCAACGTCTCGCTCGTCGGGTACACCAACGCGGGCAAGAGTACGCTGATGAACGCGCTGACCGATGCCGGCGTGGATACCGAGGACCGGCTCTTTGCGACTCTGGACACGAAGACGCGGCGATGGAACCTGGGCGGCGGGGATGACGCCCTGTTGAGCGACACGGTCGGTTTCCTGCGCCGTTTGCCGCATCATCTGGTCGCCTCGTTCCGGGCAACGCTCGAGGAGGCGATCCACGCCGACCTGCTGCTGCACGTCGTGGATGCTTCGTCGCCGGTGGCGTGGGCGCAATATGAAGCGGTGACCGACGTGCTCAGGGACCTGGGCTGTGCCGGGCACAAGACGATTGTTCTGCTCAACAAAGTCGATATCGCCGAGGACGAGGCGGCGGTGCGGATCCTTTGCCACAAGCTCCCCCGTGCGATCCCGACGTCCGCCCGGACCGGCACGGGCTTGCCGCTGCTCGTGGAGCGGGTCCGTGGATTGGTGGCCGGCCCGCCGCAGCGGGCGACGGTCCGGCTCGCAACCACCGACGGCCGGGCCATTGCCTTTCTCGAAAAGCACGCCGAGGTGCTCGAACGACGCTACAGCGACCGCACCGTCGAAATGGACGTCGTGACCGGCAGTACCGTCCTCACTCGACTGCAGGACAACTTCCCGTCGTCACAGATCCTTCAGTGTGCCTGACAACAGGCGTCAGGTTGGCGTTTCTACGCTCAGACAGAAGATACGGAGGTCTGGATCGGATGGCGTCGGCAGGGCAACGGCCCTCACGGTTCCGCAAGCCCACCCGCCAGGTGAGGATCGGCAACGTCCCGGTCGGCGGCGGCGCTCCCGTGTGCCTGCAGTCGATGACCAGTACCCACACGCACGACGTCGATGCGACCGCGGCCCAGATCAATCGTCTGGCCGCTGCCGGCTGCGATGTCGTTCGCGTGGCCGCGGCGGACAGGAAAGATACCGCCGCTTTGCCCGAGATCCTTCGCCAATCGCCCATCCCCGTCATCGCCGACGTCCACTTCCATTACACGAGAGCCCTGGAGGCCATCGACGCGGGGGTTCACAAGATCCGCCTCAACCCCGGCAACATCAGCGACCGCAAGCAGGTCAGCGAGGTGATCCGGGCGTGCAGAAGCGCCGGCATCCCGATCCGCATCGGCGTCAACGAGGGCAGCGTCGTCGAGCGGCAGGACGCCCAGGTCCGCGCGGCCGAAAAGCAGGGGCTCGCCGAAGACCGTCACCGCAACCTCATCCGCCTCATGGTCGCCAAGCTCGAGGACTACCTCCGCATCTTCGAGGAGAACGATTTCCGGGACGTCGTGCTTGCCGCCAAGAGCCACGACGCCACGGTGGCGATCGATGCCTACCGGGCGATCAGCGAGCGATTCGACTTCCCGCTGCACCTGGGCGTCACGCACGCCGGCCCGCCCGAGACGGGTCGCATCCGCTCGATTGCCGCCCTGGGCACGCTGCTGGCCGAGGGCATAGGCGATACCATCCGCATCTCCTACGCCGCCGACCCGATCCACGAGGTCGAGGACGGCAAAGAACTGCTCTGCAGCCTGGGACTGCGGAGGCGCGACGGACCCGAGCTGATCGCCTGCCCGACCTGCGGCCGAATCGAGGTGGACCTGATCGACCTGGTCCAGAAGGTCCGCGAGAAGCTTGCGACCATCAGGACGCCGATGAAGGTCGCGGTGATGGGCTGCCTGGTCAATGGCCCCGGCGAGTGCGAGGGGGCGGACGTGGCCATCTTCGCCGGTAAAGGCAAGGGCGTCATCTACGTGCAGGGCCAACAGAAGCGCACCGTCACCGAAGCCGATATGCTCGATGCCCTGCTGGACGAGTGCCGCGCGCTGGCCGCCAGAATCCACCGCGGTGCAGACGTCGGCTGAGGACTTAGCCGAAATCAAGCGGGTCATCAGGAAACTTGAGAAGGGCGGCGGCGGGGTCGGTTGAATCGGTTCGGCTCAAACGTTCATGAGACCATGTTGCATGGCGAAGTTGGTCAATTCGGCGTTGTTTCGGAGACGCAGCTTGGCCAACAGGTTCAAGCGGTGGGCATCGACGGTCTTGGCGCTGATCGACAGTTCGTCGGCGATCTCGCGATGGGTGGCACCCGCCACCAGTCGGCGCAGCACCTGGAACTCGCGGTCGGTAAGGGAATCCATCGGCTCGCGTCCCGGGCCGTCCACGAACCGCAGGGCCAGCGCTTCGCGGAGCGATTGGGACACGAATCGTCGGCCCTGGTGCACGGTCCGGATCGCCTCGGCCAGTTCCGACGGGGCCGCGTCTTTAACCACGTACCCCGACGCCCCCATCCGCAGCAGCCGGGCCGCGTGGTGCTCGTCTGCATACATGGTCACGATCACCACTCGCGTAACGGGTTTCCTCTGCCTGGCCAGCCGGCGGGTCGTCTCCACGCCGTCCAGGCCCGGCATGGCGACATCGAGCAGCACGACGTCCGGCCCACACTGCTCGACGAGTTCCAGGGCCTCTTTGCCGCCGCCCGCCTCGCCCACAATGGTGAAGTCTTCCTCCTCCTCCAATATCCGCCGTATGCCTTCACGGACCAGTTGGTGATCGTCAGCGATGAGGATCTTGATCATGGGCAGCGGCCCTTGTCTGCAGGCTGCCAGGGCAACTCGGCGGTAACGCAAACCCCGCCCGCCGACACGTTCTCCACCCGCACCGCGCCGCCCACGGCGGCCGCTCGCTCCCGCATCCCTATTATGCCCAGCGACTTGGTCCCGGACAAATCAGCCGGGTCGGCACCGCGCCCGTTGTCAACGATCTTAACCTCCAGCATCCCGTCGCGGTGCTTGACCGACACTTCGCACTCCGATGCCCCCGCGTAGCGGGCCACGTTCGTCAGCGCCTCCTGGACAATCCTGAATACAATTGTTGCGGGCGGATCCTCGATCTCCAGCTCGGGCGGATCCGAAATGACCCGACAGGCAATACCCGCCCGCTGCTCAAACTCCGACACGTGCGATCGGATCGTATCCAGCAGCCCCTCGTGGTCCAGCAGTTGCGGGCGAAGGGTCCGCGTCAGGTGCCGGATCGTCTGCATAACCTGGTCCACATAGGCTTTCGCTTCGCTGACCCGTTCCTTGAGCGCCGGTTGTGCGCCCTTGAGGCGCCCATCGAGCCACGCCAGGTCCATGTTCAACGCCGTCAGCAACTGCCCCAACTCATCGTGCAGCTCCTTCGAGATCCGGGCCCGCTCTTGTTCCAGGCTCTTCTCCGCATCCGCGGTCAGCTTCCGCACCTGAGCCAGATGGGCCTCCTCCACCCGTTGCCGCGAACACAGATGCCCCAGCACGGAGGCATACATCAGCAGCAGTTCGCAGGTCTGGTCGGTAATCGGCTCACCCTTGAGCAGGTTGTCCGTACACAGTGACCCGGTGATTCGCTCGCCGTCCCAGATCGTGGCAATGGCCACCGAGCCGGTGCCGACGCCCCGGCCCCGGTCGTCGGACAGCTTCTGGTTTTCCATCCGGCGGGCCACCATGGGATCTTTGCGGACCATGGCCTCGCGGGCTGCCAGGTCCACCGGCAGCCGGATCCCCCGCTCGTCCCGGACATTGCCCTGTTCGTCCGTACCGAACGATCCCACAACGAACTCGTCGCCGTCCTCGTCGAGGAACCACATGCCCAGCCGATCGAACCCCAATCGACTCCGGCCGAGTTCGATGGCCCGTTTGCACAGCTCGTCGAATGAGCCGATCTTGGACAGTTCGTTGCTGACTTCCAGCAGGGCGGCAAGTTTCTCCTTGAATCGTTTCTCGGCCTGGTCGCTTACCCGCAGCGCTTCTTCCGCTTTTATCCGGGAGCACGAGTGGGCCAGCGCCGACGCGTACAAACCCAGCAGCTCGCAATCGCGATCGGTGATCGGCCGCCGCTGGAGCAGATTGTCCACGTCCACGAAACCGAACACCTTCTCGCCGTCGAACATCGTTGCCGAAGCGTGGAAGCCCCGCCCCACCGCCTCCAGCTTCTCGTTCATCAAGTCGCCGACGGTCCGGGTGACAGCAGCCGGGGTGCCCGAAGCGATGACCTCCCTTGTTCTCCCGTCCGGTCTCCCGGGAAGGGGGTGGTGCTCGCCTCGCTCGTCTCGGATTTCGCCGTGCTCATCGGTACCGAACGTACCGACGAATTCCTTCTGATCCTCGCTGATCAGCCAGATGCCCATGCGGTCGAACCCCAGGCGGTTTCGGCCCAGCTCCACCGCCTGCCGGCACAACTCGTCCATCGAGTGGGCCTTGGACAGCTTGTTGCTGACTGCCAGCAGCGCCGCGAGTTGCTCCTTGGATCGCTTCTCGAGCTGGTCGCTTTCCCGCAGGGCCTGTTCCGCCTTCACCCGGGACCACAAGTGGGCCAGGGTCGATGCGTAAAGCCCGAGCAGCTCGCAGTCGCGATCGGTGATCAGCCGATGCCGCAGCAGGTTGTCCATGTCCACGAAGCCGAGCAGCTTCTCCCCGTGGATCATTGCCGCCGCCACATGCTGGCCTTCACCCAACACCTCGCCGTTCGCGTTCAAGATGTCGCCTTCATACCGGGTCCTTGCGGTCGGCGTCGGGGTGGCCATGATCTCCCTGCCCCTCCGGCCGACCGGGCGGCGCAAGGTCCGTTCGTCCCGGGTTTCGCCATGGTCATCGGTACCGAAGGTGCCCACGAACTCATTAGGATCACTCTCATTGATCAGCCAGATCCCCAGTCGGTCGAAACCCAGTCGATCTCGGCCGAGTTCCACCGCTTGCCGGTACAATTCGTCCAGGGAAGAAACCTTGGAAAGCTCGTTCCCGATTTCAATGAGAGCGGTCAACCGTTGTTTGAACTGACGATCCGTTTCGGTGTCCGCCGCGCCCCCTGCGGCAAGGTGCGGCTGGTCCTGGCGGTTCTCGAGCCGGGCGAGCTTGGCCCGCAAGGCGTGTATCTCTTCAAGGAGCCGGCTCTCGCTGTTTCGGGATTCGCCCATGGCCCGCTCCATCCACCAAGGACCTGGATGACCCGTACTCTAACCCAGCCGGTGCCCCAACACAACTGCTAACGCGCCACGCCCCGCTGATCATTCATTATGCCTCGTTCAACGTTCCCCCCCCTCGAACGTCACCGCTGTTGTCCAACGAGGGCCTGGCATGGGAGCCAATGAGGTGGTAGTATGACCAGTAAGGCCGGCTGCAATAGGCGGCACAGCGGGGAGGATTACTGTGCACTCAAGACGCGGGTCACTGCTCGTGTTCATAAAGCGGCGGACCCGACGCATGCAGGACCATGCCGGCAAGGGTGGCTTCACACTGATCGAACTCCTGGTCGTGGTCGCGATCATCGCCTTGCTGCTGGCGATTCTGTTACCCGCGCTGTCCCGCGTCCGGGCCCAGGCCCGGATGGCCAAGTGCCGAAGCAACGAGCGGCAATTCGGTGTGGCCATGACCATCTTCACCGCCGAACACCAGGGCCGGGTTCCGCGTGGCTTGTCGCGGCACGGCCCCAGCGGCGATCCTACCGGCCCGGTCAACTGGGTACGGATGGTGGCACGGCTGTTCGGCGACAAGAAGAGCTACGCCGCCAACTTCAACCGCGTCCCGGTGGAGAAGTTCGAGGTGTTCTCGTGCCCGGCGCGGGCCCAGGAATACCCCGGCACCTTCCTCGATTACGTCGTCAACTCGATGGATCATCGGGGCCCGATCGAGCTGACCGGTTGTTCGCCCGCCCCGACAACCGGGAAGTGGTACGAAGCGGAAGGGGTCACAAAGATCAACGTCTGGAAAAGGCCGGCGGAGGTTATTTACGTCACGGAGGCGGTTCGGGAAAGTTGGGACATCGAGGACCCGAACAACTCCAACCGCACGCTGGGGGGCATCCGTGAGAACATCGAGTCGATTCGGGCCGAGGTCCCACCCCGTCAGACGGGCTTTGATTGGTTTGACGTCCCGGGCGGCATGTCGATTCCCACTTATCGCGAGTTCACCGGGAGCGGGTCCCGGCTGCCGCGAGCGGCTGTGAGAATGCATCTCAGCCGCGGCAGCAATGGTGTTTTTGCCGATGGCCACGTAGAACTCGTCAAGCCGCCGCCGCGCAATGTGGGTCTCCAGACGATCCACGAGTTCTATCTGAGGAAGTTCGGGGTTGACCCCGACGTGATCGACGGGTGCACCGCCCTGGAGACGACTGCCACCACTGGTCCGTGCGCGGTGGGTGACACGAAGTGGCGACCCTGACACCGCTGTCCGTGAGGCCGAGCGCGCTCGAGAACCGACCGCCAAGACAGTTGCCCAGACCCCGGCGTTGTGCTGAAGGAAAGGAGGACACGGGGAACCGTGTGAAGTGTGTCAGGACTTTGTGCGCCGGGGCGTGGCGGAGCAATCCGCTCGTGGGTCCGGGGATCGTGCCGGCCACTATTGCTCCCGTTGCCCTTTTATGTTTCCGTTGTCGGTCGCCGGTAGTGTTGAAAACCGGGGCTCGGGGGTTATAGTGGTGTATTCGAGGCGGGTGTAGCTCAGTGGTAGAGCGTCACGTTGCCAACGTGAATGTCGTGGGTTCAAGTCCCATCACCCGCTGTGGAGATTGCCCCGGCCGACCGGGAGGTCGGCCGCTACTGATGAGGCGATCGCAGGGTACCGGCCCGATGAGGCCAGGCGTTGGCTGCGGTCGCAAGAGCAGGACCAATCGGTCTCGCCGCGGCCGGCTGCCAACGCCTGGCGGTGCGGCGGTTTCGGTTGGTCTTTTCTTTTTCGCCGTCGGCTAGTGCCGTTTTCGGCAAGAGAGTTTCGCGGTGTCGGCACCGGGAGAATCGTGCGCGGCGGACCCATGCCACGCCGGAGAAACTGACCGACCGAAAACGGGACCAGTATGAGTTTCGCTTGTGGCTGCCCGGCCCGGTTTGCGGTCATCGGGTCTCGCTTGTGGCGCGGGCGAGGCAGCATACCAGGCGAGTTGGATGCTTGGAACTTTTTCAGGAGCGGTCCTGCCATGGCGGATGATGAGGTCCTCGACGAGCAGGTGGACGAGGTGGAAGAGGCGTCGGGCGACGACGAGGGCGGCGACGAGGAGAAGTCCCTCGAAGACAAGCTGAAAGAGGCGGTCGATGTCCGGGTCGAAGACGTCGGTGGACTTCGCAAGAAGCTGACCATCACCGTCCCGCACGGCTCCATTTCTGAACAGCTCGACGAGCAGTACGGCGAACTGCGGCGTGACGCGATGGTACCAGGCTTTCGCAAAGGGCGGGCGCCGCGGCGGCTGCTGGAGAAACGGTTCGGCAACGAGGTCAGCGAGACACTGGTGCAGAAAATGGTCGGCACGGGCTACCTGGCCGCCATCGATAAGACCGAGTTGAAGGTCATCGGCGACCCGCTGATCTGGGTCAGAGAGAAGGATGCCGAGCGCGAAATGCTCGTGGACGTGCAAGAGGCGATGGACCTGATCAAGCTCCCCGACGACGAGCCGCTGGTATTCTCGTGCGAGGTGGAGGTCCGGCCCGAGTTCGATCTGCCCGAGGTCGAGGGCATCGAGATCAAGAAACCCGTCGTCACAGTGAGCGACGAGGACGTTAACGTGCAGATCAACCGCATCCGGGCACGACGCGGCACGTATGAGACGCTGCCCGACGAGGCGGTTGAGCCGGACGACGTGGTGATCGCCGATGTGAAGATGAGTTCGGGCGAGACGTTGCTCAAGGAGCAGGAAGCGGTCCGCATGGCCGCCCGGCCGCAGGTCGTCGATGGCGTAGCGCTCGAGAAGCTGGGCGAGGTGCTGACCGGGGCAAGGGCCGGCGAGGTGCGTACCGTTTCCGGCACGATCTCGGACGATTACGTCAAGGCCGATTTCCGCGGCCAGCCGGCGGATTTCGAGTTCAAGCTCCGTGAGGTCCAGCGGTTAAGGATGCCCGAACTGGACGACGAGTTCATCCACAACCTCGGGTTCGAGACCGAGGCCGAGCTTCGCGAATGGGTCAGAAGCGAGATGGAAAGCCGGCTCGGCGAAGAGATCCGACGCGCCATGGCCGGGCAGGTCCGCAAGTACCTGCTCGACAACACGTCGCTCGAGCTGCCGGAGCGGGTTTCCGAGCGTCAGGCTGCCCGGGTTACGGTGCGGCGCCTGGTGGACCTGTACCAGCAGGGCGTCCCGCCTGCCGAGGCGGAGAAGCTCACGGACGAGTTGAAGGCGAGCGCGAGGGAAGAGACGGCCCGCGAGCTGAAGCTCTTCTTCATCATGGAGAAGCTGGCCGAGGAGTTCGAGGTCGAGGTGACCGAAGGCGAGATCAACGGCCTGATCGCCAGCATCGCCCAGCGGCAGGGCCAGCGGTTTGACCGGGTGCGGGACGAGCTGTCCAAGGAAGGCGGCCTGGCGAATCTGTACCTGCAGATTCGGGACGAGAAGATCATCGATCAGCTCATCGACAAGGCGAACGTCGTAGAATCGAAGCCCGAGACCGACCAGGCCGATAAGACAGCGGATGACGAGGCCGATGAATTCGCCGACGAAACCTGAGGCGCCTTCGAGCGAGGCCGGTGAGACCCCGCCGGTTATCGGATGCTGGCGTTCTTCTCGGTTCGTCACGCAGCGGCAGGTAACAGGGAATCAGAAAGGATCCCATGAGCCATCCGGAAGACATCCTCCAAACGACTAATCAGCAGATGCCGCCGTATCAGCGCTACCGGGAGATGTCCATTGAAGACATGCTCCTTGAGAACCGGATCATCTTTCTGGCCGGTCCGATAAGCGAGCGGACGGCAAGCGTGGTGATCATGCGGCTTCTGTACTTGCAGTCTATCAAGAAGGACCAGGCGATCAACCTGTACATCAACTCCCCGGGCGGGCTGGTCGACCAGACGCTGGCGGTCTACGACACGATGCAGTTTCTCGGCTGCGAAGTTGCGACCTACTGCATCGGGCAGGCGGCCAGCGGGGCCGCCATCATCCTGGCCGCCGGGTCCAAGGGGCATCGTTACGCCCTGCCCAACGCGAAGGTCATGCTGCATCAGCCCTACAGCGGGATCTCCGGACAGGCAGAGGACATCAAGATCCAGGCGGAGGAGATTCTGAAGGACAAGAAGCTGCTCAACGAGATCCTGGCCAAGCATACCGGCCAGGACCCCGAGAAGATCGCCCGGGAAATCGAACGTGACCGGTTCATGAACGCCCAGGAGGCGTTGGAATACGGCCTGGTTGACGAGATTCTGGCCGAGCCGGAGAAAGAGAAAAAGAGGAAGAAATCCTGACCTGCATAGGCGCCGCCTGGCCCCGTTGATCCGTCGGCGAGTTGACGGGGCGGCAAACTGACACGGGAACCCTCCATGAGCAATCTGATTCCGATCGTGATTGAGAAAACCGGCCGCGGGGAGCGAGCATACGACATTTACTCGCGCCTGTTGCGGGATCGCATCATTTTCCTCGGAGGAAGCATCGACGACGATACCGCCAACGTGATCATTGCTCAGATGCTGTTCCTGTCAAACGAGGACAGCAAACTGCCGATCAGCTTCTACATCAACTCGCCGGGTGGTTCGGTCTCGGCGGGGCTGGCCGTTTACGATACGATGCAGTTCCTGCGGTGCGGTGTGCAGACGTTCTGCATCGGGATGGCGGCCAGTATGGGCGCGCTGCTGATGGCCGGCGGAACGAAAGGGCAACGGTACGTCCTTCCCAATTCGCGAATGCTGCTCCATCAGCCTCTGATCGGCGGCGTACTCGAGGGGGCGGCGACCGACCTGTCGATCGAGGCGCAGGAGATCATTCGGCTCCGTCACCGCTTGTACGACATCCTCTCCTCGCACACGGGTCGGGCGGTCGAGGAGATCGAGCGAGACTGCGACCGCAACAAGTGGCTGAACTGCGACGAGGCGATCGAGTACGGCCTGGCCGACAGCATCCTGGAGCGGGCGCCGGTGGTGGTCTCCCGGCCGCCGGCGGATGATTAGCGAATGCCGTTTTCGGCGAGGGAGCCCAACGAGTGTGGCCCTTATACAAATGCTCGCTGATATCAGCGATACCGCTCGCCATCACGGCGATTCTTGCCGCGCCGGGTTGCAACACGGTGCCCGCGGAGAAGTTCCAGCGCGTCCAGCGCGAGTTGCAGGCAGCCGACGAAGAGATCCGGATGCTCCAGACGGAGGTCTCCGCCCAGGAGGAGACTATCCGATCGCTCACTGCACAGATCGAAGAGATCCGTAACGTCGGCGGAGATCCCGCCCAGATGCTGGTCGTGCCCGAGAGAATCCAACTGGCGGCGATGTCCGGGGGTTACGACGATGACGGGAAGGTGGGCGACGACGGGATCGTGCTCTACGTCCAGCCCATTGATCGCGACCGGCACGTGGTTAAGGCGGCGGGCACGGTAACGGTGAAGCTGCTGGACCCGTTGAACCCGCCGGGAGGCGTCGATTTTGCCCGGTACCATTTCGACTGGAAGCACACGCGGGAGATGTGGTACGGGCGGCTCCTGACGCACCACTTCACGGTCAAGTGTCCATGGCCCGAAGGTCACCTGCCCACCCACAACGAGATCATCGCCCACGTCGTCTTCACGGAACTTATCACCGGGAAGTCGCTGACCGCAACCGGCACCTACAAGATCACCTTTCCGCCCGAGCGGACCACTGCCATAAGATAGACCACCGATCCAGTGGAGGGCGCGCCGAGGCGAAGCGACCCGGCACAGGCCCACAATTCACGCGTAAAGCCCCGACCCGCAAGAGCGGTTGGCGTATGCGGGCCCACCTGCGGAATCGCTCGGCGCGTGACAGCTCAGTCGGCGGGCCGGAGGAAGCCCTATACTGCCTCCGCCAGGCCCCGGCCCAAAGGGTGCGAAGGTGGGAAGGTGCGAGAGTGGAAAAGCTACGTCGCAGCCGGCCTTTTCTCACTCTCTCGTATTGGCACTTGCCCGCGGGCTGCGTCAGGCCATCCCGGGAAGGACGAGGCCACGGCTCTCTGGGAGCCCCGCCGATTCCGTCATGGACCCGGAATCGCCGGGTGCGTGACAGTTCCGGCGGGGACCTTCGGGCGGAGAAGGGGACGGCACCTCGCTTTTCCGAACCCCGACCGTCAGGGAGGGGAGTATCTGCGGATGCGCCAGGGCCGCTTCCTTACGGGCTCGCTACGGAGAGGGGGTCCGCTTCCTTACGGGCGCGGTTCGGAAACACCTGGGGGCGGCGCCTTCCAACAAGCCGCCCAAAGTGTCATGCACCCGGAATCGCCGCCCCCGGGGCAGCGGCGTTGACACGGACGCTGGAGGGGAGCTAAAATCACCGTCCAGTTGCATGCCTTCTCCGCGGGTGGGGCCCGCGGCAAACGAGAACGAGATCCCCCTTGCATGAGGTCTCTGAATCATGGGACGTTGGACAATGCTGGCCACGCTCGTTGCGACGATGGCGCTGCAAACCGGTTGCGGCGACGGTATGGCCTACACCCGTCGTGAGCGGCAACACCGTGCCCGACTCAACTTCGAGAACGACATGAAGCAGCTCGCCGACGACGTCGATCTGTTCCTGCTCAACGACCAGCACCTCCGCACCTCGCGGTGGAGCGTAGAGTAATCGCTTGAACATCCGGGCGTGAGCGTGCCTGGCTTGCGGTTACTGCTGGCGATCGATGATGAGTTGGGCCATTCGCACCAGGGTGTCGCAAGCCTCTGAAGGGGGCAGTTGCTCGATGCGGGCGACGGCGGCATCCACGTAGCGGCGGGCGGCGGTGAGCGCGTAGCTGGTACTGTCAGTGCATTCGAGGAGTTGGCGGAGTCGGGTGCGACCATGATCGTAATCCGCCAGGAGGCGGCGTAGCTGACGGCGTAGATCGGGGCCGGCCTGACGGAAGCAGTGGATCACGGGGAGGGTGAGCTTGTTCTTTTCCAGGTCCCGGCCCAGGGTCTTGCCCATCCGCTTCTCGGATCCCACGATGTCGAGCACGTCGTCGGTGATCTGGAAGGCGATTCCCACCTCGAGCCCGTAACGTTCCAGTGAAACGATGGTTTCCTCGGGGGCACCGGCGAAGTGGGCCCCGAGCCGGCAGCAGGTCCCGGTGAGGGAGGCGGTCTTGCGGCTTATGATCTGCAAATACTGATCGACGGTCAGGTCCAGGTCACCTCGATGATAGACCTGCTGGAGTTCGCCCTCGCAGATGGTGTTGGTGGTTGCCCCGATGGTGCGGGAGGCGAGCTGCGAGTGGAGGGAGTTGCACAGGTGGAACGCGTGACTGATGAGGTAGTCGCCGAGGAGGATGGCGGCCTCATTGCCCTCGAGCCGGTTGATGGTGGGGCGGCGGCGGCGGAGATCGGCCTCGTCGAGCACGTCGTCATGCACAAGGGTGGCCATATGCACCATCTCGACCACCGCGGCCAGCGTCAGGTGCTCGTCGCCGATGTTTCCACAAGCCTTGCCGCACAGCAGCAGCAGTGCGGGCCGGAGCAGCTTGCCCCGGTATTGTCGAACGTGGGCGCACAGCTCGTTGACGACGGGCAGCTCGGAGAACAGCTCGTCGTCGAAGATCCGGCACACCTCTTTCAGGTCTGCGGCGATCGGCTCGTAGAGCGTGGCGAGAGCTGGCATGCGGGTTTCCTGAGAGCGAAGGCGGCACCGCTGGGGACACTTGCCCGGAGCCGCCCTTATTGTAGTGTGAGACGGCTGAGGTGGAAACCGACCATGCGTAGCACCGTCCGTGTGGCCTGGGCCGGGGCGGCCCTGTCGTGTTTGTGGGTGACCCTCGGGCTGGGAGCAGATGGCGAGCTGGCCCGGGCCCGGGAACTGGCGGACACCCAGGCGCGGTACGACGAGGGGGAGCGGGTCTACCGCCGCCTGATCGACGAGGCGGACCCCTCTGCCCGGCCGGGGCTCGCCGCGGAGCTGGCGGCGATGTATGAGCGGCTCGGCGAGATCGACGCCGCGGTCGAGATGTACGAGCTGGCAGTGGCTCAGGGCAGTTTTCCCAAGCCGCTGGGCCGGCGGCTCGAGTCCCGATTGCAGCGGTGCCGGCGGCAGCGGGCGAGCCTCGTGCGGTTCCCGGTCAGCGTCGAGGCGCAGACCGAGATCCGGCAAGTGGAGGCCCTGCTGAAGGCCCGCCAATGGGCGGCGTTCAGGACCCTGGGCAACCTGGTCGAACGGTTCACCGGCACGTTCCTGCAGCGCGGGCCGGGGCAATACCTGGGCATCCGAGAGTGGGCCCGCTCGACGCTGGATGCCCTGCCCGTCGAGGGGCGAGCCGCTTACGTGGCATTCTCGAACAAGCGATGGCGGGATGCGCTGGCCGACGGGTCGATCGACGCCCTGCGCCAGTTCGTGAAGGATCATCCGGCCGCAGTGGTGTCCGGACCGGCCCTGCTGGCATGGGCGGACACGCTGGCCGACCAGGGCAAGCTCGCCCGGGCGCTCGGGTTGATCGGTCGAAGTGAGGTTGCGGGCAAGGAGGCCGGGGCACGGCGGGAGCGGTGGGAGCGTTTGCTGGGGCGGGCGGGGACCATTTCGAGCGCGGGGAGGCCGGCGCGGGGATGGGCCGGCTCGCAGGTAGACCAGGCGAGCGGGGCGGTCCCCGCCCGGGTACTCACCCGGCCCGAGGACGGGCCGGCTCGCTTGGGATGGGTCGGCTCGCAGGTAGACCAGGCGAGCGGGGCGGTCCCCGCCCGGGTACTCCCCCGGCCCGAGGACGGGCCGGCTCGCTTGGGACGGGCCGGCGGGGCAGTCATCAAGCGAGACCCGGCCGAGGAGCCCGACGCGCTGGGATTGGCGGCGAGCGGCGGTTGCCTGTTCGTGCGTCGTCCGTTTCGGGTCGATGCCTACGACACCGCCGGCGGGCGGTGGCTGTGGTGCTACCGTCCCGACGATCCGGCGGATCGGGTTGACGTGGGACGTGAGGTCTACCGCAAGAGCAACAGGCCCAAAGACCCGTGGACCGGCGCGGCGGACCGCCCGGCGATTACGCTCTGCCCGGCCGGGGTCCTGATCGTCGAGACCTACCATCGCGGCGACGTCGAGTACGTGTACTCCGTGGTGACCTGCCTGCACCCGCAGACCGGCACCGTCCGGTGGCGGCTTGATGCCGACCCGACGTTCGAGCGGCTGCGGGTCTGCAGCGATCCGATCTGCTCCGGCGGGAAGGTGCTGTTCACCGCCTCGTCACGGGGCGAGTATCCTGAGTTCTGGCTGTGCGCGGTGGACGCTGCCGACGGGGCGCTCCTGTGGCGTAAACGTATCGCCACCGGGGCCACCCCGACCCGTTGCGTGGGCCGGGGTGTCCTGTATGGCGGCCGGTCCGGGCCTACGCTCACCCATGACGGCGAGACGGTTTACTACGCCACCCACATGGGAGCGGTCGTCGCCGTTGACCGGGACCTCGGTGAGCCGTTGTGGGCAGTCTCCTACCCGCGGGTGGCCCGGTTCGGACCCATAACCACCGCTCCGCTCACGCTGCTCGAACGCCGGACCGAGCCGATCCGGATCACGCCCCACCGGCTCGTCCTGTTGCCCCGGGACATCAACGCCTTGCTGGTGATCGATCGAACCAGGGGGAAGCTGCAACGGACGATCCGGTCGCTGGACCTGCGGGAGCTGATCGATGCCACGGACGATCGGGCGGTGGTGACCACGCTGTCGGGCGAGGTCCGCGCGTATCGGTTAAACGACGGTTCGCTGATCTGGTCATGGCCGTTGGCCCGAAGCGGGAGCGGGGCGGTGCGGATCGGCGATGAACTGGCGGTATGGCATGGCCAGAAGCTTACCCGGCTCGAGGCCGCATCCGGATCGGTCCTCGGGGAATACGCTCGCGGTGAGTTTGGTGAGCTCCGTCGCGTGGGCCCGGACGAGCAATGGGTGGCGATCGGCCGGGACCATATTCGCTTGCTCGACGGCGAGCCCGGGCTTATCGACACGCCGCCGCCGTCGCCTGTCATCGCCCGCTCCCGTCGGTCGTCGTCGCAAGGAGGCTGGCGGCATCACGCCTTCATGCCGGCCCGGGGGGCGATGGCCCGACTGGTACGCGCGGGCGGCTCGGTCAGCCTGATCGTTGCGGATCGGTCGGGATTGGCTGCTTATGCGCCGGCGGAGGACTACGCCCGGCACTGGTGGCGGGCATTCGACGGCGGGCGGAGCGTGTGGGCTGCCTCGGTTGTGGAAACACATGCCCCCGGGACCGGCTCGGAGAGGGATTCTCCCGAAACCCGGAGCATCGTCGCGGTCTCGGACGATCGCGAGACCTTGAGGCTGATCGAGCCCGTCACAGGCGACGTGCTCGCCGCCGGTCGGGTCGACAGCGTTTTGCCGATCCGCACGTTGTACGCGGTGGGCGAGCACGTGTGGGTAGTCGGGACCTCCACGATAGCAGGCGTCAGGGCAGGGGCAGAAGGCCACCAGGACGAACTGGAAACAACCTGGCAGCTCGACGTGGCGCCGCGGGTATTCGAAGCGATCTTCCCCGGCGATCCGGTCACGTCGGTCTTCGTTCAGCCGGGCGGTGGTAAGCCGGGCCGACTCATGCGGATCGAATCGGCGACCGGCCGAGTCGAGCATTCGTTCGTTATCGCCGCCCCGCTGCCCGGTGAGTCGGGCTACCGCCAGCAGGACGGTCCCGATCGTTTTGCCGTCAGGCGCTTGACCTACACGCAGGAGCAGTTGCTCAGCGACGGGCGGGCCTGTCGAATCGCCGCCAACGCCGGGGAGATCCGCCTGTATCCGAGCCCGGTCCGGGTCCTGGATCGTCAGGGGCGGTTCGCAATCGTGGAGATCACCGACTACTGGGGCATTGTCGAGCTGGCGACGGGAGAGGTGACGCTCATGTCGCCGTTCGAGACGGCCAACGACGCATCGCCGCTGAGCGGGGAACAACGGATGCTGCTCGATTGGCTGCGGACACACCCCAAGCACAATCGCATCGAGGAGCTGGGATTCAGCTTCGACGCATCCGGTCTGCGGTTCGCCAGAGACTCCTGTCTTCTGGCCTTTCCGGAGGAGAGGCTTTCGTGCGGGTTTCTGGTTGATACTTCCGACCGGCGCATCGCCCTGGGGGACATTCGACCTCGCCACATTGACGTAGTTGACGGATGGGCTGTGGTCAGCGGCGAACGGGGTACGCTGATCCTGCGCGATGACCCCGGTCCCCCGCCGGCGTCACAACCGTCCACCGGTCCGGGCAAGGATGCGGCCGACCTGTTCGCCCCTCCGCCGGTAGCGCCGAGCCCCACCGCGGGGCTGGTGCTGGACGGCGATCTGTCGGATTGGCCTGACGATGCCTGGCAGGCTATGACCGCAGAGCGGCATACCTGGCCCGGCGCGAGCCAAGGTGACGCACCCGGCCGCTCAGCCTCGATGAGCAGCACAAAGGCAGCCTTCCAATGGGCGACGGACGACGCTGCGGTCTGGCTGGCGGTGCGGGTCGAGGACGACACGCTGGCAGCGAGCAGTGCGGCCACGACCGCCCGGGGCGATCGGGTTGACGTGATGCTGATGGGCCGCCAGTGGGCCCAGCCCCCGCTCGACCCCCACCGCACGCCACCCGTGCCGGCGACGATATCCATGTCCCTGGCGGACAACGTCCCGATCGCCTACATCCGCACACCGGGTTACCCGCTGATGATGGCCAGACCCGCCGGCATGGAGGCGTCGTTTGAGCACTGGTTGCGCAGGCGTTATGCTCAACGCCCCCAGGTTGCGGAGGACGTAGTCCTGGCCGCGGAGCGCAACTTCGGGCAGACCCTCTACGAGCTGCGGATCGATCGCCGGTTCTTCAAGGCCGGTGAGCCGAGGGGTTTTGACATTCGGGTCGAAGATGACGACGGGAGCGGTGTTCACCGCCGATTGCAGTGGTGCGGCGGGCTGACCGATCCTGCCGTCTACCCGCTGGCACCGTTCCCTCCGACCAGGTAATGTGGCTGTGAACCGCGTGTCGGAGCACGTGTGCCGAGCCAAACGACGACGAGCGGGGAGATCAAACAGGCACTTCATCGGAGCCCGCAATCCATGACCACAACCCAATCGAACGACGTGGCAGCGGTGGAACGACTTGCCGGCGCCTACCGGAAACTTCAGGATCAGATCGGCAAACGGATCGTCGGGCAGTCGGCGGTGATCGATCAACTGGCCATCTGCATCTTCGCCCGGGGCCACGCCCTGCTCGTCGGGGTCCCGGGGCTGGCCAAGACGCTGATGGTCAGCACGCTCGGTGAATCGCTGAGCCTGGCGTTCAGACGGATCCAGTTCACGCCGGACCTCATGCCGTCGGACATCCTGGGGACCGAAGTAATCCAGGACGACCCCCAGACGCGCCAGCGGCAATTCAAGTTTCTGCCCGGGCCCATCTTTGCCAACATCGTGCTGGCCGACGAGATCAACCGCACCCCACCCAAGACCCAGTCCGCCCTGCTGGAGACGATGCAGGAGCGCCAGGTCAGCTCGGGCGGCGTGGTCTATAAGCTCGATGATCCGTTCTTCGTGCTCGCCACGCAGAACCCGATCGAACAGGAAGGGACCTACCCCCTCCCGGAGGCCCAGCTCGACCGATTCCTGTTCGAGGTGCGGGTGGGTTATCCGTCGGCGGTGGAGGAGATCGAGATCATGGAAAGCCAGACCGGCCCGAGCGAGGTGACGATCGAGCCGGTGCTTTCGCGAGAGGACATCCTGGCGTACCAATCGCTGGTCCGGCGGGTGCCGGTGAGCCGCCACATCCTGGAGTACGCCGCCGCCGTCGTACGCAAGACCCGCCCCGACGATCCGACCGCCCCCGGGTTCGTCAGGGATTGGCTCAACTGGGGGGCGGGTCCCCGGGCGTCCATGAACCTGATCCTGGCGGGCAAGGCGCGGGCCGTACTCAACGGGCAGTTCGCCGTCGGCTGGGATGACATCGACGCGGTGGCGGAGCCCGTGTTGCGTCACCGATTGATCCTCAACTTCGCCGCCCAGTCTGAAAGCGTGACGCCCGAGCAGATCATTGCCCGCGTGATCGACGAAACGCCCAAGACCGAAGCGGCAGCGCAAGCGAATTGAGAGTTGAGAATTGAGAGTTGAGAATTGAGAATTGGCTGTTCGGGGCCGATGCCGCATACCGGAGCGTAGTCAACAGACGTCATCGTTTTTCGATTCTCAGTTCTCAACACTCAATTCTCAAGGTGACCCTGGAATCGATCGTTTTGCGGTCGAGATACCATCGTGAGTATTCGTTCCCGTTTTCTGGATCCCGACCTGGTGCGTCGCCTGGGGCGGGTGGAGATGAAGGCCCGCCAGGTGGTGGAGGGATTCCTGACGGGGCTGCACAAGAGTCCGTATCGAGGCTTCAGCGTCGAGTTTGCCGAGCACCGCAGCTACGTGCCCGGCGACGATCCCCGGCACATTGACTGGAAGGTCTACGGGCGGCGCGAACGTTACTACATCAAGCAATACCACGAGGAGACGAACTTCGTCGCGACGGTGCTGCTGGACGCCAGCGCGTCGATGACGTTCGGCTCGGGCAAGGCGCACCGGAAGCTCGAGTACGCATGCCTGCTGGCGACCACCCTTTCTTTCCTCGTTCTGCGCCAGAATGACGCGGCGGCCCTGGGGATCTACGATCGCCAGAGCGTCGCCTATCTGCCGCCGGGAACACGATTGCCGTTCATCGCCCGACTCTCGGAGATGCTGGATCGGCTCGAACCGACGGGCCAGACCGATACCGGACGGTCGCTCGGGCAATTCACCCGCCAGATCGCCCGCAAGGGCATCGTAGTCGTGGTGTCGGACTTTCTCGATAAGCCCGAGTCGATCCTCGACGGCCTCAGACAGTTGAAGTTCCGCGGGCACGAGGTGATCGCCCTGCACGTGCTCGACCCGCACGAGCTGGGATTCCCGATGCGAGGCCACGTCCGGTTCGAGGGAATCGAGGTGGACCTGCGGGTCTTCGTGGAGCCGAGCCGCATCCGCGAGGCGTATCTCGATGCCCTGAATCGGCACCTTCACGCCTTGCGCCTGGGCTGCAGCCGGGCGGGCATCGACTATCGGCTGGCCAGCACCGCCGAGCCGCTCGACGAGCTGTTGCTGAGCTACCTGGCGACCCGGCAAAAGGTCCGGCGGGTGGCCAAATGATACGCATCGCGTATTCTTTTTTGCGGCAGCCGGCGCCCTTTTCGCACGAAAGGGGCTACGTGGGGCGCATGGCTTAATGGGATCAGTATGAGTTTTGTCCATCCACTCCTGGCATGGGGTGCCCTGCTCGGGGTGATCCCGATCATCATTCATATCCTGTCGCGGCGGCGCTATCGCGTCGTGCGGTGGGCGGCCATGGACTTTCTGCTGACCGCCCTGTCGCAACGATCGCGCAACCTGCGCATTCAGGACCTGATTCTGTTGGCCCTGCGGACGTTGGCCCTGGCGGCGGCGGCGCTGGTGGTAGCCCGCCCGATCCTGTCACCGGGGGCGTCGGAGCTGTTTTCGGGAATCGGTGGGCGCGGTCCGGACGCGGTCATCGTGCTCGACACCTCGTACAGCATGGGGACGAACGTCGCGGGCCAGACACGTCTGGCCTTGGCCCGGCAACGCGCCAATACCGTGCTGGCCTCGCTGCCCGAGCGGGCGAGTGTCGGGGTGGTCTACATGCACGAGCAGGCCACGCGGGCGACGGACGGCCTGATCGCCGACCGCCCGCGAATCGGTGCCGCCATCGACGCTGCCCGCGTGACCGCCACCGGCACCGATGCCGCACCGGCGTTGGCCGCAGCACTCGAGATGCTCAAGGGCTCGACCGCGCCGGGCAAGCGGGTTTACCTCATCACCGACCTCCAGGCGCGGGCATTCGATCGGGCCGCCGGCGCGCTCCGGGAGACGCTGGCCGGGGCCGACGCGTCGATTGGCTTCGTCGTCCTCAGCGCAGGAAGCCAACCCGCAGCCAACCTGGGGATCACCGATCTTCGGGTCAAAAGCCGGTGGCTGCGGGTCGGGGCGCCGGTCCGGTTCGACGCAAGCATGCAGGACTTCGGCGACCCGCCGGCAAGCCAGGCGAACGTCGAGCTGTGGGTGGATGGCCGGAAGGTGGACCGCCAGCGCGTGCTGCTGAGTGACCGCCGCGGCATCGCCACGTTTCGGCACGCGTTCACCGCGGCAGGCCTTTTCCCGATCGAGGTCCGACTCGATCCCGACGCGGTTGACATCGACAACCACCGGTATGCCGGCGTGTGTATCCCGTCGTCGATCGAGGTGGCGGTCGTGACGCCCGAAGCGACCGATGGGCCGTCGGGACAGGTTCGCAAGTCGCCATACGTTTACCTCGAAGCGGCACTGTCGCCCCCGACCGATTTGTCCGAGCCGGTGGCGGCTCCGCCGTTTACCGTGCGCCCGCGGGTGGCTCCCGAGCGCGTGGCGGACGAGATCGACGAGGAGGTCCGCGTCGTCATCCTCGCCGAGACGGGTTCGTTGCCCGCCGATGCCGTGCGACGATTGGAGGAACTGGCCCGGCAAGGCGGGTCGCTGCTGATCGCCGCCGGTGCCAACGCGGCCGCGACCCTGGGGCCTTTCCGCTCCGGCGGGGCGGGAGCGGGGCGCTGGCTCAGCGATGTGGCATTCACACCGCCTGAATCGTCGGCACCGAGTGAACGGCGGGTCCTTCAGTTAGACGTCGAAAACGCGGGCATCGATGCCGGCGAACCCGTCGAAGGTGGACCGGCGGACGTCGCGGTCATCGACTTTGATTCACCCGGCGTCCGTGACGCCCTGGCCGCGGTGAACGTATTCCAGGCAATGACCGTTGAGCCGGCCGGCGGCAGCGACTGGTCCGTATTGCTCCGGTTGACCGATGGCCGCCCGGTGCTCATGACGCGCGACCTGGCAACCGGCGCCCGAGCCCATGCCCCCGATGCGGAAAACAAGCCCGCAAGTGCGGGCCGAATAGCGATGTTTGCCTCATCGCTCGATCCGAGCTGGTGCGACCTGGTCTATCGGCCTGCGATGGTTCCGCTGCTGGGCAACCTGCTCGTCTGGCTGACCCGGCACCGGCTGGTATCGCCGGGCCTGGAGCCGGGGCAGACATGGGCGCCGCCCCTGCGGGCCGGGCCGGCCGGCTTAACCGTGGCCATGCCCGGGGGCGTCACGTTGGAGGCGGCCGGTTTTGCGGAACCCGTCGAAGCGACCGAGGACGCGGTGCTCAGATTCGATCGGACGGACTCGCCGGGCGTGTACCGACTTGCCGGAAGCGCATCCGCCGGTGCCGCAGCGCCCGACGCCCTGCACGCCGTTGCCGTCAACGTCGAGACCGCCGAGAGCGATCAGGTGGTCTTCTCACCGGGGGCAATCCGCTCGTTGTTCCCCCAGGGCCGCTGTGAAGTGATCGCGCCGGACGCGCCGGTGGATGCGGTTGTGCTCGCGGGACTGTCGGGCACCGAAGTATGGTCAATCCTGGCGATCCTGGTGGGGGCAATCCTGCTGGTGGAGGTGTTGCTGGCCTACCGATTCAGCTATCAAAAGACTTCTGGCGAGCTTCGGGGCACGACAGGAGAAGTCAGAAGCGAGAAGTTGGAAGTGAGAGGGTGAGAAGTGATGAAGGTGCGAAGGTGAGAACGTGTCAGAATGTGAAGGTGCGAAGGTGGGAAGTGCGGGGGTGTGGAGGTCTAGAAGTGCGGCAATGTGAAGGTGTAAACGGCGCACGTATTGCGGCTACCTTGTCGCTTCTGCACTTTCCCACCTTCCCACCTTCGCACTTTCCCACCTTCGCACATTCGTGCCGCGTCGGTTGTTCGCCTTCCCGCGCTGCGTTCTCCTCGACCTTCTTAGCGAGGCGGGCATCATGACTTCGCCGGCGCCACGAGGATTCCTGGCTGCCCTGCTCACCCGGTGGATCACGGACGATCCCTCCGCGCAGGTGATCGAAACGGGGTCGGCGTGGCAGCCGACATGGCCGGCTGGCGTGCTGCTGGCGATATTGGTCGTCATGTGGCTGCTCGTGGCGGTGATCCACCGCAGCCGACGGCTCGATCTGAGTACCCGCTGGCGAGTCGGGCTGGGCCTGTTGCGGGCGGTGATCCTCGCGTTGCCGGTGCTCATGCTGGCCCAGCCGCACATCGCCGCCCAACTCGAACGATCGGAACCGAAAACGCTGGCGGTGCTGCTGGACCGTTCGCCCAGCATGTCACTCGAAGACGGTCCCGAGACGGTACCCACGTCGCGCTGGCAGCGGGCAGCGGAGGCGATCGCCCCGGCACTGTCGGCCGTGGCCGGCGTCTCTGTGGGCGGCCCGCCGGCGGTGGAACCTCTCGCGTCCGCGCGAGGCCCGCGGGTGGCCACCTACCTCTTTGATGAAGCGCTCAGCCCGGTGGACCTGGCAGAAGTGCCGGGTTCAACCGGGCCTCCGGGCCGCGGGCGAACGGCGATCGGCAATGCTCTTCAGGGCGTACACTCGGAACTCGCGGGCGGTCCGACAGCCGGCGTGCTGCTGGTCACCGATGGTGCCGACAACGCCTCGGGGGCGGATCGTCACCCGCTCCGGGTCGCCCGCCGGCTCGCCCGGGCCGGCATTCCCGTGCACGCCTGCCTGGTCGGCAACGAACGCCCCCGCGAGCTGACGGTCAGCGTCGTCGCTGAGGCACCGTTCGCCTATGCCGGTGATCCGGTGGGGTTGCGGGTTCGCATCGAGCAGCAGGGGTTCGACGACAACCTGGTGACGGTGACGCTGCTGGACGGCGACCGCGTCGTGGAGACGAAGGACGCTGCGCTTCCCGCCACCGGCGCGCCGGTGGTCGAACGGTTCGAGGTCCAGCCCGGCGAGCCGGGCCGAAAGCGATACCGCGTGGAGACCACGCCGCTGCCGGGCGAGCTGACCACGACCAACAACCACGCCACCGCCGACGTCCACGTGATCGATCAGCCCATCCGCGTTCTCTACATCGAGCGTTGGCCGAGATGGCAGTACCGCTTCCTGCGCAACGCGATGCGGCGCGATCGTCGTTTCGAGCCGACGCTGGTGTTGTTGACCGAAGACCCGGCCACGCCGGCGGCCGAGCGGCAAGCGGCCTCGTTCCCAGCCAGCGCAGAGGAGCTGTCGCAGTTCGACGTGATCGTGGTTGGTGATCTGGCACCGCAGGATCTCTCGCCTCAGCAATGGGAATGGCTGCGTGACCACGTCATTGAGGATGGAGCGGGTGCGGTGTTCATCGCGGGTCCAGCCCACATGCCGGGGGCCTTTGTCGAGACCGCCCTGGGGCCGCTGCTGCCATTCGAGCGGGTGACGGCCATCCCGGAGGAGGACGTGATTTCCTTTTCGCCGGTGGTGACGCCGCTGGGCGCTTGTCATCCGCTGGTGCGTCTGAGCTTCGGCGAGGACCCCGGTTCTGTCTGGAGACGTTTGCCGCCATTGGGGTGGTATGCCGGCGTCGCGGATCTGAAGCCCGGCGCGATGGTGCTGGTTCACCGGCCGGCTGATGCCGGCGGCGATCCCACCGCCCTGGTGATCCTTCACCGCGTGGGCCGGGCGTCCGTCCTGTTCGTCGGCACGGACGAAACCTGGAAGTGGCGCTACGAGGTGGGCAACCGGTATTTCTACGGCTTCTGGGCGCACGCGATTCAACACGTGGGCATGCCGCACCGCGTCGGGGAGTTCCAGTCGGTGCGTATCGAGACGCCCGCAACCATCGCCCCGGACGTGCCCACCGCGGTCAGCGTCGCGATCGAGTCGGGGACTGCCTCGATCGACGGGGAAGCGGACGAGACGCTCACCCTGATCGCCGAGCAGAGCGAAGGCCGTTCCCCGCCCGTGTCGTTCAAGCTGCGGCGGGCGGCGGACTCACCGTTCCTGTACGAAGGGGAACTCCAGCTTGCCGACAAGGGTCGCTATCGCCTTCTCGTCGAGGGCTACGAGGATCGCGGCGAGGCGGCCCTGGAGGTGTCGGGCGAGCCCGGGCGTGACCCCGAACTGTCCCACGCCGCGATTAACCCCGCACTGCTCCGCCAGATCGCCGATGTGACCGGCGGCGAATTCGTGACCCTTGGTCAACTGCCCGCCCTGATCGGGCGCCTGGATTTCTCGCCGCTTCGTTACCGCTGGTCGGAGCGGATTCCGCTTTGGGACGGATGGACGATGCTGATCGCCCTTGCGGTGTTGCTCACCGCCGAGTGGGTCCTGCGCAAGTGGCGATACTTGCCGTGAAGTTGTGAATGACGAACGATGAATGATGAACGATGAATGATGATAAGACCAACCTGGACCGCCAACTGTCGGCCGTGCGATCGCGGTGGATCGTTCGGGACGCGGTCTTATCGCTGGCGCGAACGGTACTGGCGCTCGTGCCCGCGTACCTGGTGCTGGGCTGGCTTGACTACCGGCTGGATTTCCCGCGTGGTGCCCGAGCGGCCGAACTGGTTTGCCTGGTGGCGTGGACCGTGTGGGTGATCCGCCGCTTCGTTGTGCCCGCAGTGACCCTGAAGCGCGGCGCCTGTGCCGCCGCCCTTCGGGTGGAGTCGGTCTACGACCGGTTTGGCGGGCGGCTGATCTCACGGGTGGAATTCCGCGACGAAGCACGAATGCATTCGCGCCGTCCGGGCCCCCGCAGCCCGCGTTTTGCCGGAGGCTTGTCCGCAAGCCTGATCGAGGCGATGTGCAAGCGCGTCGAATCGGCAGCGGCCCACCTGCCGTTACGGGCTGCGATTGACATGAAGCCCGTGCGACGCCCGGCCGCCGGTGCCGCCGTGACGCTGCTGGTACTCTCTCTCGTCGTGGTGAGTCGCCCCGGCCTGGCTGGCTTGTGGATCCGGCGCACGCTCCTGCCGTTCAGCGATGCCGCCTGGCCGCGCCGCACGCAAATCACCGACGTCGAACAACAATACCGCGTGCGCCGTGGCGATCCCGTGCGCATCACTGGCCTGGTCACCGGCGAGATCCCCCGAACCGGCCGGGTCGAGTGGCAACCCGCGGGCCAGGGAAGGTCAACAGCGCGGCCAGCCGGCTATGCGTCGTTCGACGTGGCGGCGGGCGGTCGCTTCACGGTCACGATCGGGCCGCTGCTGGAACCGATCACCCTGTCGATGCGGATCGGGGACGCCCGGCTCGATGGCGTCCACGTGGATGTAGTCGTCCCGCCCGAGCTCGCGTCCATCGAAGCGGTCTACCACTACCCCGCGTTCACGCGCCGCCAGCCCGATCGGGTCCAATCCGGCGACGTCCGGGTACTGGTCGGCACCCGCGTCGATCTGACCCTCAACGCCGATCGCGACGTCCAGCGGATGGAACTGGCGTTCAGCGGTGACGAAGGTGAGAGAACCAAGGCGGTCACGCTGACCTCCAAAAGACAGGGCCAGGGATCGTTCACGGTCACCGCCCGAGGTCGATACGCGGTTCGGCTCCACGACGCATACGGTTTCACGACGGATACGCCGGCGACCTTCGTGATCGACCCGATCGACAACGAGCTGCCCGCGGTCAGGCTCACCCGGCCCGGCTCCGAGCACCGCGTGACGCCGGCGACGCGACTGCGGCTTCGGTTCGAGGCGGATGACGACTTCGGCGTCACGGCAGCGGCCATCCGGTGGCGGAAACGTGCCCGGGAAGGGGTGGACGAACCGGCGCCGACCGCCCCCGTGACCGTTCCGGTCGTCACGCCACGCACACAATGGGACGGCCAGTTCGCGTGGGACCTGGCCAGCGCCGATCTCGCCCGCGGCGACGAGGTCGAGTATCATCTCGAGGTCACGGACGCGGGGCTGCACTTGACCCAAGAGAAGATGAGCGTGTCCGCCACCCACGTGCTGACGGTGGTCGATCCGGAGTCGCTCCGCCGGTCGCTGGAGGCGCGTCTGCGGGATGCATTCGGTGAGCTGGACCACCTGACGGATCAGCAGCAGGCCGGGCGGGATGAGGTCGAGGTCGCGATTGTTTCACTCCCGGCGGCGGGCGAGCCGCTCATGCCCGCGGACGTGCGCCGCGTGCAGATCGAGCAGCATCGCCAGACGCGGATGCTCCGCCAGGTGGGCCGGCTGTCAGGCCGGCTTGCCGATGTCGCCGATGAGTTGGCCGACAGCTTCCTGGTGGATTCGGAGCGGATCGAGGGCCTGCACGCGCTGGCCGGCGGTTTGAGAGCGTTAGGCGTCGGCCCGATGAAACAGGCGGCGGCGTATCTGCGGCAGGCCCGGGCCGCGTTGGCGGGCTTCGCGGAATCGCAGGACACGGGAGAACGCTGAGATGCGATGGGCAATCATCCTGTCGCTCATCCTGACCGGTTCCGCCGGCGCGGCGCCCGCGAGCGCGGATGGACCGCTGCAGGTAGCCCGCACCGCTCTGGAGCGGGCCCGCACCGCGCAGCGCGACATCATGCAGATACTGGCCGATCTCGATGCGGATCGACGTCGAGCCGGCTCGATCGCTGAGCTGCTCAACACGCTGGGCGCGATCCACCAGATGCAGGCGGCGACCGTGCGAAGCACACGGGCGATGATGGCCCGGACGTTCGGTAAGCCCGTGGACGCCCTGTCGGAGAAGGATCGCCAGGCGATCGAGCAGCTTGCCGTGGATGAGCGGGCAGTCCGGCTCCGATGGGCCGACTGGCTGGCCGGGTTCACCCGATATGTCACGAGTGCCCGCGACGCCCCTGCGGCGCTGGGCCGGCTGCACGCCCGGGCGACCGCCTCGCCGGCCGGCGACCTCATGGAACAAGTCGTCACTCAGATCAGCGCGAACCATCTCTCGCAGGCGGGCCAGACCGCCCAGGAGGCCGCTGACGAACTCGCCCGCCTCGGCCAGGCCTTGGAGGCGGCCACCATCAGCCCCGGCGATCTGATGGACAAGCATATCCGTGTCCTGCGAGAGATGATCGATCGCGAGAAGAACATCCGCTCCCGCGTAGAGGCCGGGCCGGCAACAGCGCTGGACTGGCGGCGGCTGCGGCGCGACCAGGCGGACGTCGGCGAGCAAGCGCGGATATTAACCTTTCCCGAGGGTGCCATCGTCCCCGGTTCGCGGGAACACATTCAATCGGCCCATCAGTCGATGCTCGAGGCTCACCGGCACCTCCGCCAGCGTCAGCAAGACCAGGCTGTCAACGCTGCCGATGCCGCCATCCGGGCCCTCGAACAGGCGCTCGAACTGGCTGAGACCCTCGGCAAGAAGGGCCTGGACACGGATATGCCCGCCATGGGGCCCATCAAGCCCAAGAGACCGCTCAAGTTCGGCGGCATGATGGCCCTGCCGGGCGAGGGCGGTGCCGGCGTGGACGTCAGCCCGATCGCGACGCTCGCGGCGGACATCGCGCTGGTAGCCAAGCTCCGCAAGCGCCAGGCCCAGCTCTACGCGGAGGCCACCGGCAAGGCGCCCGCCGGCCCGATGCCCGCCGGCCGGCAACGATCCTATGCCGCCCAGTTGCCCCAGGTGATCCGCCGGGTCGAGCTGTACGCCGAAGCGGTCGCCACCAGCCTGGAAGAAGCACGGGCAGCGATGGTGGAATCGGCCCATCGGCTCGCGTCGGACGACCGGCAGGGCTCCGTGCCCCACCAGGAGGTGGCGCTGGATCGGCTCGCCTCGGCCGAGGCTCAGATGCGGCAGTTCTGGAAGGAACTGATGGAATACATGGCCCGGATCTCGACCGTTCCCGGCCAGGTCCCGTCGCACGGGGCCAACCAGGGCGAAGAGGAGAAGGCCAAGACGGACATGTTCCTGACCCTGTTCCGCGAGATCGTCCGCGTGGGGCGGCTCATGAAGGATCTGGACATCCTGATTGCCAGGACCGAGGGCTGGGCTGCCGCCCGAGACGCGGCCGACCCGGCCGCGGTGGCCGAGGCTGCTACCCGCCACCGCCAGCTCACGAGGACCGGTCTGGACATCCTCGAGAACCTCAAGCCGTTGCCGGGCGAGGTCGTGGGCTCGCTGCCGGAGGCGGTGCTCGAAGCATCGCAGTGGATCCAGGGTGCGGCCGACATGCTCGACGAGCAGAACTTCAGCGAGGCCCTCAAGCGGCAGCGCCTGGCCGTGGAGTTCCTGGAGAACGCCTGGACGATCATGGCCCAGTCGATGGCCACGCTCTCCGAGGGCCAGCAGGCCGACGAGAACGAGCAGAAGGACCGGCAGGGGAAGCCCCGGATGGGCCCGGACGACAGCGGGGCGGTGACGGCCGCCGATAAGGGCGACGACGGCAAGCCCTGGTACTGGAACCTGCCCCCCCGGGCTCGCGAGGCGATCAGCCAGTCGTTGGCCCAGCCGCTGCCGCCCGAGTACGAATCAGCCATCAAACGGTATTACGAGCGGCTCAGCAACCGGAACAAAGGTGGACGCTGACATGTGTACAGGGCCCGGGCTTCGGAGTTCAGGGTTCAGCTTGGCGTTCGGCAGCGACGCGAACGGGAGCGCGCCGGCTTTGCGAAGCCGCGAGCGGCCAGGTCGGCGGTGCAACCCGCTTCTCAGTTCTCAATTCTCGACTCTCGGTTCTCGACCCCGAGCTCCTTTTGGAAGTATTCATCATTCATCATTCATCATTCATCGTTCATCGTTCACCGTTCATCGTTCATCATTCATCATTCATCATTCATCGTTCACCTGTCATCGTTGTCTTGCCGCTGCGGTGCTCGCGTTTGTGATCGCGGGCTCGGCCGCTACGCCGGCACGGGCCCAATCGGCTGATGATCCCCGGCGTGAAGACCGCACGTTGGAGATCATGCCGGAGCTGCGGCAGTCGATCGATCGCGGCCTGGACTATCTCGCTTCGCAGCAGGCCCCGGACGGCTCGTGGACGGGGGCCCGGGGCAGGAACACGGGGGTGGCCTCGTTTGCCGTGCTCGGCTTCATGTCCACCGGCGTAGTGCCGAACCGCGGAGCCCGCGGGCGCGTCGTCGCCCGCGGCATCGACTACGTGCTGGGCAACGCCCAACTCAGCGGACTCATCTCCAACCCGCGGGACACCGCCCACGGGCCCATGTACGAACACGCCATGAGCACCTTACTGCTGGCCCAGGTCTGGGGGATGTACGATCGGCCGGGGGTGCTGGATGCGCTGCAGCGGGCGGTGGATCTGATCATCTCCTGCCAGAACGACCAGGGCGGGTGGCGGTATCAGCCGCAGCCCGCGGACGCCGACGTCTCCGTGACCGTCATGCAACTGGTGGCCCTGCGGGCTGCCAAGAACGCAGGCCTGCGGGTCCCCAAGCGGACCTTCGACGCCGCCATCAACTACGTGAAAAGCTGTGCCATGCCCAGCGGCGGGTTCCTCTATCAGCCCGGCGTCGGGGCAGAGGGATATGCCCGCACCGCCGCCGGCACCTGCTCGCTCCTGACCAGCGGCGACTACGAGTCGCGGGAGGCGCTGGGCGGCATTGAATACCTCCAGCGGAACAAGGCCCCCGAGGTCCGCGGCGACGACCACCTGCACTATGGCCTGTACTATGCCGCCCAGGCGATGTACCAGGCAACCGATCCCAAGCAGTGGCAACTGTGGTTCCCGCCGAGCCGCGACGAGCTGCTCGCCCGCCAGCAGCCGGACGGTCACTGGGACGGCGAAGCCGGCCCGATCTACGGAACCGCGATGAGCATCCTCACCCTGTCCGTGCCGTACCGCTACCTGCCGGTTTATCAACACTGAGGTTGCCGATGCCTGCGGTGAGTCCTGTTATAGCGGCCAGGCACGCGTATGTGTGGCGGGTGCTGCGTTTTCTCACGTTCGTCTTGTTGACGGCGTCTTTACCGGCGTCGGGGGGCGTCCTTGTCCTGACGGAGGATCGGGCCATCGAGGCGGCCGACGTGCGGATCGGCAGCGACGGCGACGTGGTGGTGATCAACCCGGACGGAACCGTCGCCGCCCGGATCGCCGCCGAGAAGCTCGTGCTTCTTCGCTTCGACGTCCGAGCGCGCCGTACTCAGCCCCGGGCGTGGCTCTATCTGCACGATGGCCGCCGGATCAGCGGCGATTCGCTGGAGATCGGTCCCGACCGCGCGGTGCTCAGGGGTGCCGGCCGGGTGGACACGACGGTGTCGCGGGACGAGCTGGCCGTTCTCTTCTTCCGGGCCGCCCCACCTGAGCCGAAGCCGCCGGCCGCGGGCGTGCGGATCATTTCCACAAACGGGGACATCCTCGATGCCCCGGTGATCGAATTGACCGACGTCGGCGTCCTGGTGGAGATTGACCCAGAGTCAGAACCCCTCCACCTGGCCCGCGACCGGGTGGCGGGCGTGATCTGGCCGGCCCGCGCCGCCGCCGGTCCGACACCGCGTGATCCGACCCGCCGGCTTGTCGATCTTCGCACGGGCGAGCGGTTGATCGGTCAGGTGGTATCCCTCGATGGTCAGGTGTTGCTCTTGAAGACGGGTAATACGTCGCGGACGATCCACCGCCGGGAGGTCGGCGCGATCTGGTTCGGGCGACGCACGGTACGGGCGGCGGAGGATCAGGTTCCCGCAGCCCCGGCGTCTGAAGACCGGCCCCGGTACCGCCGGGGGCTCAATGCGCTGGGTGCTCCACTTCGGCTCGGCCGGCGGGTCTATCATCGCGGCCTGGGGCTCCGGGGACCGGAGACCATCGACGTCCCGGTGCCCGCAGGTGCCCGATGGTTTCTCGCATACCTCGGGGCCGATGCCGACGCCGCCCCGTTTGCTCTAATATCATTGGAGGTTCTCGTGGATGGCCAGAGACGAATGCACCACCAGGGCGTCGCCCCCGGCGAGCTGGCCCGGCCCGTCGCGGTAGCCGTTCAGGGTGCGACGCAGATCACGCTGGGGGTGCACCCGTCCGGCGACGAGGCCACCGGCTGCCTTGGAGACTTCGCCGATGCGATCTTCATCATCGATTGATCGCCCGCGGGCGATCAGAATGATTCTCGGGACCGCGGCCGGCTTGTTCGCGACCGCCGGGACCGTGCTTGCCATCACGGCCAGCCTCCTGGCGCGCCAAGGGGTCGCCGGTAATGCGACGGCTGGGCGAAGGGACCTCCTCATCAACGGCGGGTTCGAGCAGCACAAAGGCGTCGGCACCATTCCCGCCGGCTGGCAGGCCCTCGACGAGAACCTTGAGTTCTTCGGATGGGTCGCACCCCGCGTCGAGCGATCGATCGGCGGGGTCGGTCCGCGCACCGGCCGCTACATGATCGGGCTCGCGACCGACATGATGGGCGTGGACACGAATGACCGGCAGTACCGCCTTCCCAGATCCGCCATTTTTCAGACGCTCACCGTACCGGGCGGTACTCGGGGCACCTTCTCGGTCTACTACAACGACCTCGGGTCAACTGCCCTGTCCCACGTTTCCGCGATCCGGCTGGCCTACACGATCGACAACGCCGAGATCAGCACGATCAAGTTCCCCAAGGAGCTCGGCAGCAAGCCCGCCGCCCCCGGAACCGGGCCAGGCCTGTGGTCGAAACCCTACTTTCGCGTCTCGCAGAAGCTGCCCTCGACCCAGGCCGCGGTCGGCGACTGGAGCCTGGCCGCCATCCCCATCCTCGTCGAGACCGACGCCCCGGAGGCCAGACTCACGCTCTGGATCGGCATCTTCGACCACCAGAACAGCACTGAACTGGGCTATTACCGTATCGACGATGCGTCGTTTGTCATCGACCGCGGTCCGCCATGTTCGTCGTCGGCGCCTCATCGTTGAAAGACCGGCCGGAGCTGGCTGACCCGGGTGCATGACACTTTGGGCGGCTTGTTGGAAGGCGCCGCCCCCAGGTGTTTCCGAACCGCGCCCGTAAGGAAGCGGACCCCCTCTCCGTAGCGAGCCCGTAAGGAAGCGGCCCTGGCGCATCCGCAGATACTCCCCTCCCTGACGGTCGGGGTTCGGAAAAGCGAGGTGCCGTCCCCTTCTCCGCCCAAAGGTCCCCGCCGGAACTGTCACGCACCCGGCTGACCCTGGTTCCAAGAGGGATGGTGGGATTCTCGACCGATTTCCGATAAACATGGGGGTTCAACCCACCTGATGGCGGCCGGGACGCCGCAGCGGTGTGGAACCGCCGTCGGCTCATCGAGCTCTGGAGATATGCTGAGAGTGACCTTGCTGAATCACATTCGTGATTGGCGCACACTCTGTCTCCCTATCGGGTGCGTCGGCGTGCTGAGCCTGGGAGGGTGTTCGGGGCTGTTCCAGCCGCAGGTGGAGCCTTACCACGGTGGTTGGGGCGTGAATCGCCGGATGCAGTTGTGGGAGGTCGCTGCTCCGGCCGGCCCGGTGGGCCCGGCCACGACGCAGCCGGCGGCGGCTGAGCGGCCGGCCAGCCAGCCGGCGGACACCTCGGACCCGCAGGTCCAGCCCTATCGGCTGAATACGGAGAACATCGTCAAGCTGTTTTTCCACAAGGGCCCGCTGGTGGCGGCGAGCCGCGAGGAGATGATTGCAGCCCAGCACGGGTTGGATGAGTTCAAGGCCAACCTGAGCCGGTTCGAGCCCTTCGCCAGGTTCGATGCGGACACGTCGCGTTTCCCCGAGCGGCGAGATTCCGAGGGCCTCAACGGTGAGGCCGCCGTCGGCATCGAGAAGGAGACCTTCGACGGGGCGGTCATACGCCTCGAAGGCGGGCTGAGCGGGCAGCGGGTCCGGTTCGGTGACGTGGAGGAGGACGAGGAGGACGTTGAGGAGGGCAGCGGCGGGCTGATCCGGGCCCGGATCGAGGTCCCGTTCGTCGGCTCCAGAAAACGCCAGGACCGGGTAATCTCCGCCGCCTTCCAGGAATCGACCGCCCGCGGTGCGGTCCTGCGCTACTTGAGCAACTACCGGAGCTACGCCCGGGCCGCGTTGAACTACTACGACGGTACGTTGATGTACCTCAACTACAGCCGGGCGTACGAGGAGAAGATCGATACGCTTCAGGAGCTACTGGACGATCCGCGGGTCAAACCGGAGGACCGGCTGCGGATCCAGTCGAGCGCGGGTGATGCCAAGGTGCTTCGCGATCAGTACCAGGCTTATTATCAGTCGTATCTGCTGTCGCTGCTGGAGTATCTGGGGATCGAGCCAGGCGAGGAGTACATCCTGGAGGAGCGTGCTCCCGACGACCCGAGCCGGTACTACGAGCGGACGCGCACGCCCGAGCAGCGGGAACAACTGCTCGCCGAGGCGTACGACAACAACCCGCAGTTCCGGGTGCTCAACGATGCGATCCAGGACGCCCAACTCAAGCGGTCGCAGGCGATCCTGGGCGAGCACGATATCACCGCGTTCATGGAGGGCACGCAGTTCTCGTTCGGTTCGGAGACGTACGATGACCGGGTCGGGGGGTGGACCGTGGGGGGTGGGGTCTCATTCCGGCTGAACGATCAACGGGTCCTGACCGCGTCGCGCAAGAAAGCGGAAGCGGAGATTCGGCAGTTCCAGGCGGAGATCGAAGCCGAGCAGCTCAGCGTCCAGCGGCAAGTGGCGGTGCAGTCGGCCACCCTCAGTTCGCACGTTGACTCCAGGCCCCAGATCCTCGAAAACATCGACAAGGCCAGGAGAGAGTTCGAGGAGCGGCGCAAGGCTTATCTCAACGGGGAATCGTCCTCGCTGACCATCGACGACGTGTTGACGTCGTTAAGCGCACTGACCACGGGCGGGATTCGGCTGGCCGCCAACCTGGACTACAGCGCGGCGGCGGAGAATGCGTTGATGGCAGCCACGGGGGAAGTATATCGCCTGGTCGGCATGAAGATGGCGGACCACGGCAACGGGGTCGAGTTGCCGGAGACGAAGTGAGACGAGAGGTCGGGATCTACTTTGCCGAACCGGTGGGATGATCTGCGGCGCCCTTGCCCGTGCCTGATCGCAGCGTGCGCATTGGCAATGGGGGGCTGCTCCTCGCTGATTGAGCAGAAGGTTGAGCCGTTGCCGGGCGATCCGGGGGTGAATCGCCGCATGCAGCTCTGGGATCTCGGCCTGCCAGGCCCTCAGGTCAGGCCCGTGGCCACCCAGCCGGCCGAAGCCTCCGACCCGTTGGCCGAGCCTTACCCCATCAATCCTGCGAATATCGTTCGGCTGATCTACCACAAGGGTCCACTCGTCGCCTCGAGCCGCGAGGAGATGATCGCCGCAGGGCATGGCCTTGAAGAATTCAAGGCCAACCTGAGCCGGTTCGAGCCGTTTGTCAGGTTCAACGCCGATACCGTCAGGTTCCCGGAGCGGCGGGATTCAAAGGGTATGGCCGGAGAGGTGGTCGGCGGGATCGAGAAGGAAACGTTCGAAGGGGCGGTGCTCCGCCTCGAGGGCGGGGCGAGCGGGTCGCGCTTCGAGTTCGGGGAAGTGGACGAGGACGAGGATACGGTCGAGAAAGGCAGCGGCGGGCTGATCCGGGCCCGGATCGAGGTCCCGTTCGTCGGCTCCAGAAAACGCCAGGACCGGATCATTTCGCAGGCTTTTCAGGAATCCAGCGCCCGCAAGGCCATGCTCGACTATCTGCGCTATTACCGGAGCTACGCCGGGAGCGCCCTGACCTACTACCGGTCCGCCCTGTTGTACCTGGGCTACATGCGGGCGTACGAACGGAAGCTTACCAGGCTCGAAGCGTTGCTCGACGACCCGCGGCTCAAACCCGACGATAGCCTGCGTGTGCAGTCGAGCGCGGGCGATGCGAAGGTGCTTCGCGACCAGTACGAATCTCAGTACCGATCGTCGTTGTTGTCGCTGCTGGAATACCTGGGCATCAAGCCCGAGGAGACCTACGTCCTCGAGGAGCCGCCCGCCGCGCCGAGCGAGTATCTGGAATCGTCGCGCCGGCCCGAAGGGCAGCAACAGATGCTTGAAGAGGCCTACGAGAACAATCCCAGGTTCCGGGTGCTCAGGGACGCCATTAAGGATGCCGAGCTTCAACGGTCCCAGGCGATCCTGGGCACGTACGACATCACGGCCTTCGTGGAGGGCACCCAGTTCGCGTTCGGGGCCGAGACCTTCGACGACCGGGTCGGGGGATGGCAGGTCGGTGCGGGGGTGAGCGTGCGGCTAAACGATCGGCGGGTCCTGACCGCGTCGCTAAAGAAGGCGGAGGCGCAGATTCGACAGTTCCGCGCCCAGATCGAGGCCGAGCGGCTCACCGTGCAACGGCAAATCGCCACGCAGTCGAACAAGCTTGTATCGTATTATGAGAGCGGGCCGCAGATCCTGGAGAACATCGAGAAGGGGACCACCCAATTCAAGGAGCGGTCCAGGATCTACCTCAACCGCGAGCCTTCAGCACTGACGATTGATGACGTGTTGACGTCCCTGGGCCTGATTACCAGTGCGCGGGTCCGGCTGGCCTCGAACCATTACTATGCCGCCCGGGCCAACGACCTCTTGATGACGGCAACCGGTGCAGTGTATCGCCTGGTCGGAATGAAGATGGGGGACAACGGCAGCGGCATGGAATTGTCGGAGCAGAATCATGTCCCGCCGGGCGGGGATGAGCCATGATCGCCTCTCCCACCGCCTATGCATGGCCCGGGGCTGCTTGCGGCTTCGCATTCATGCCCGCGCCGCCTTTGGGCCGGGGCAGCCGGCCCGCAGCCGACGCGCTGGGGGACGGTTGGGCGGATCGTTGTTATTTCCCGGCCTTGACCACTTTCCACACCCCCCCCGGCGTACGCTCCAGCATCACGAAGTCGCGTTTCTTCCGGGCGAGCTGGATGCCTTGCTCGTCGATCTGGAGAACGATCCGCCTTCGCTCAGCCAGCGGCAGGTGACCGATGTGGATCTGTATTCGCCGGACGTTCCGGGTATCCACGTAGATGCGGTTCTTCTCGGGGAATGTGCCATCGGCGACGGCGGGCTGATCGTCGTCCACGAACTCCATAATCCTCAGCCAGCCGGGCTGCTTGTCCTCCGGGCGGCGCAGACGGAGCTTGACGGGATAGGGAGGTTTGGAATCGTAGCTCGAGGCGGGCTGGGTCTGGGCAGGCCGGCTCGCCGCCGGTCGCGAGGCCTGGACCGCCGGGGCGGCGGGTTGACTTGCCGAAGCCGGCGCCTTGCTCGTCGGCTGCTCGGTCGGGCCCTTGATCGGCTTGGGTTTGGGCGGCTTCGAACAGTCGGCGGCCGCGGTCAAACCCGCCGCCAGCGCGGCAAACCATATCATTCGCCTGTTCGCTGCACCTCCGCTCATCTGGTCTGCTCCAACCGAGAGTGGTCCGAAGACATCCCCTGGCCTCTTTGACACCAATGGCCACGGTTCGGTTGCGGAGAATCCTCCAATTTGCTACGGTCAACGGGCCGGAATCCGGGATCGTCCCCTGCAGGTTAGCCTCCACTGCCGGGGCAGGCATGGGGGACCGCTCTCAGGAGCCCGAGATGATACCCACCCGCGACCGCACCATCCGAAGCACGACGATTCTGGCCGTACGCCGCGACGGCAAGACCGCTATCGGGGGCGATGGACAGGTGACCCTGGGCGAGACTGCCGTCAAACACGACACGAACAAGATCCGGCGGCTGGGCAATGGAAGGGTGCTGTGCGGGTTTGCCGGCTCCGCCGCCGACGCCTTCGCCCTGCTGGAGCGCTTCGACAGCAAGCTGGAAGCGTCCAAGGGGAATATCCGCCGGGCGGCGATCGAGTTGGCCAAGGACTGGCGGACGGATCGGGTGCTCAGGCGGCTCGAATCCCTGCTGGCGGCCGTCGATGCCGAGACGTCCCTGATCATCAGCGGCAGCGGCGACGTGATCGAGCCCACGGACGGCGTGGTCGGGATCGGCTCCGGCGGCATGTACGCCGCCGCCGCCGCCCATGCCCTGCTCGGGCATTCCACGCTCGCGTCCGCCGACATCGTCAGGGAATCGCTGCTCATCGCCGCGGACATCTGCGTGTACACCAACAGCAACCTGACCATCGAGACGCTGTAGCTGTCAACCGCCAGCTCGCATCGATCAGCTTTCGCTGCAGCCGGCTCTGAAACCTTCCTGGACCCCGCCCCCTGAAGCCTTTCCCGGCGCTCCCGTCAACCGATCGGCCCCTCAACCTGGGCAACCAGCTCCTTGACATGATCGATGCTGACCTGGAACGCGGCACGCTCCTTCTCGGACAGCGGGACTTCGAGCACCTTTTCGACGCCGTTGCGACCGAGCATGGCCGGCACGCCGACGAAGTAGCCCCCGATGCCGTACTCGGCGTCGCAGTAGGCGGCGCAGGGAAGGATGCGGCGCTTGTCCTTGATGATCGCCTCAGCCATCTGGACGCTGGCGGCGGCGGGCGCGTAGTAAGCGCTGCCGGTCTTGAGCAACGAGACGATCTCACCCCCGCCCTTGCGGGTCCGCTCGACGATGGCGTCGAGCCGGTCTTGGCGAATCAGGTGAGTAACGGGGATGCCGGCGACGGAGGTGTAGCTGGGCAGGGGCACCATGTCGTCGCCGTGCCCGCCCAGCAGCAGGGCGGTAATGTCTTCGACGCTGCAACCCAGCTCCATCGCGATGAACGCGCGGTAGCGAGCGGTGTCGAGGATGCCGGCCTGGCCCACCACCCGATGGGTCGGGAAGCCGGACGCCTTCCATGCCGTGTAGACCATTGCGTCGAGCGGGTTGCTGACCACGATCACAACGGCGTCGGGGCTCGCCACCGCCGCCTGCTCGGTCACGCTCCTGACGATTTCGACGTTCCTGGCCAGCAGGTCATCCCGGCTCATGCCGGGCTTGCGGGCCAGGCCCGAGGTGATGATGATCACGTCGCTGTCAACGGTGTCCTCGTAATTGTTGGTGCCGACGATCTGGCAGTCGAACTTCTCGATCGGCGACGCCTGACGCAGATCGAGCCCCTTGCCCTGCGGCAGCCCCTCAACGATGTCCACCAGCACGATGTCGCCCAGCTCCCTGGCCGCCGCCCAGTGGACACAGGTGGCACCGACGTTACCCGCACCGATGATCGTTATCTTGGCCCGTCTGGTCACGCTTGGGTTCTCCTTGCGATTTCGGCCGGTCTGTTGCCAATGCGCATTATAGGAGGCGTCAGCACGAGGGCCAGGATGAGTCGCGGGGCTTCAACCTGCGGCTCTTTGGAGTGACCACGACGTACGCCATAGGACCGATGCGTTTGACCTGGTGCCGCTCACCGGTGCTCAAGGATGATCCTTCTGCATCCCGCGGTTGACCCGGTGGGTTGGTATCGGTTAGGTTCGGGAGATATGGAGACCGCGATAGCGACAGCTCCGGCACGCCTGGCAATCCTCGACAAGCTGCGCGTCCTTCTGGCGTGCGGCGTGGCGGTGGTATTGATGCGTACGGTCGGCTGGCACGTAGCCAAACCGGTGGATCCTGAACTGGCGGTAACGCTGACCGAGAGCGGGCGGGGGGTACTGGCGGTCTGGCCGACTCTGCTGATCCTGACCGTGGTGGCGGCGTCGGTCGGGACGGTGATCGCGGGCCGCCGGCTACCCGAGGCAGGGGTTTTCGCCGCCGGCATCGGGCTCGCGTCGCTGGCGCTCTGTGGTAATTCCATGCAAATGGTACTGGCCTACTGCGGCT
>CAZOIA010000017.1:0-44663 GCA_964579675.1 uncultured Planctomycetales bacterium
ACGCCATCGACGTCGGTGTAGATCTCACACACCTGGGCGTTCAGGACGGCGGCCAGAGCGACGGCGGTGGTGTCGGATCCACCGCGGCCGAGCGTGGTGATTGCCCCTTGTTCGGTGACGCCCTGGAAACCAGCGACAATGACGATCTTGCCGGCGTCCAGGTGCTCGTAAATGCGGTCGGCGTCGATCGAACGGATGCGGGCCTTGGTGTGCGAGGCGTCGGTGAGCATGCCGATCTGCCCGCCGGTGAAGCTGATGGCCTCCTGGCCGGCGGCCGCGATCGCCATGGCCATCAGCGAGACGGACACCTGCTCGCCGGTGGTCAGCAGCATATCCAATTCGCGTTTGGGCGGATTCGGATTGACCTCGCGGGCCAGGGCAACCAGCTTGTCGGTAGTCTTGCCCATGGCCGAGATGGTCATGACCACCTGGCGGCCGTCGAGCTTGGCCCGGATCGCCCGGCGGGCGGCGCGGTGGATCTTCTCGGCGTCGGCCACGCTGGTTCCACCAAACTTCTGGACGATGATACTCATGGCCGCGATTGTAGCGTGCAGGCCCGGGCAAGTCGATTGCGAACGGGCCGGCGGCTTCCTGCAGGAACCGACTGCGGCACATGCGGCCGGGCTCGCTAGGCGGTCATGCGCCAGGCGCGGAGCAGTTCGGCGACGCTCCAGGCTTGGGCGATGCAGCCGCGGGGGGTGTGGGGCGGGTCGCCGTCGAAGATCTCGCTGACTGAGCCGATGCCGGCGGCGTCGAGGTGTTCGATCAGGGGTTGCAGGTGCTCGCGCATCCTGGCCTTTGCGGGGGCCGAGAAACCGTGCACCCGAAGATGGGCCGCCACGTATGGGCCGATCAACCAGGCCCAGACCGTCCCCTGGTGATAGACGCTGTCGCGATCGAAGGGCCCACCCTCATAGCGGCCGCGATACGCGGGATGCCTCATGCACAGCGATCGCAGGCCGTAGGGTGTCAGAAGCCGGGTTTCCACAATGCCCAGCACCGCCCGTTGCCGGGCCTCGTCCAACGGGGAATGGGGCAGGCTCACGGCAAAGACCTGGTTGGGGCGGACGGCAGGATCACCCCAGCCGTCGCGGGCAACGTCGTACAGGTATTGGCCGGCCTCGTTCCAGAACGTGCTAACGAATGCCTGCTTGGCACGCGCGGCCCACTCGCGGTAGCGTGCCGCTCCCTGCGGGTCGTACGGTTCCATTCGTGCTGCCATCGCACACAACCCGTGATACCACAGGGCGTTGATCTCCACGGGCTTGCCGTGCCGCGGCGTGAAGACCACCCCTTCACACTTGGCATCCATCCAGGTTAGCTGCGTGGAGGGATCGCCGCAGGTCACGAGCCCGTCGTCTTCGACGCGGATGTTGAATTGTGTCCCCGCGGCAAACGCATTCACGATGCGTTCGCAGGCCGGCCCGAGGATCTTGCGCCAGGCGGCCTCATCGCCGCTCGCCTGAACGTACGCGTCGGCGGCGTGGATGAACCACATGCTGGCGTCGACGCTGTTGTAGTCCCGGCCATCACCGTAATCGCTGAAACGGTTAGGGATCAGCCCGTCCTGCATGGCAGAGGCGAAAACTTCCAGCACCTGGTAGGCCTCGGCGAACCGCCCGGTTTCCAGCAGCAACCCGGGCAGCGCGATAAAAGTGTCGCGTCCCCAGTCTCCGAACCAGGGGTATCCGGCCAGGACCGTGGTCAAGTCCGTGCCGTCGTCTCGGTGGCGGGTGACCACGAACGCGTCCGCCGCCTCTTTAAGCCGATCCTCCACGGTGCGCGGCTCGGTTGGCGGCAGTGCCTCGACCGGCAGGGCGGCCCGCGGCTCCGGCATCGCGGATAGGGCCTCGGTGAAATCGGCGACGGCCCGAAACTCCAGTTCGATCAATTCGGCACCGGCGGCACAGAACCACCCGGGGACAAACAGGTCTTCATGATCATCCAGCCCCCGGGCCGACTCCTCTCGATAGCGGAGGCCATACCAGAACTCCGGCCCGCGCTGGAAGGCAACCGGTGACCCGTCGTCGCTCCGCTGAGCGGACAACCACAATCTAGGCCCCTCACGGAACGCATCTACCGTCACGTACTCGCGGATTTCGTTGATCGCGTAGGTGCCCTCGAACGCCCGGGTCAAGGCATGGAAGTCCCGCATGGCGAGCAATGGGCAGAGGTCAAGGGACAACGGCTCGCCGGGCGGCCCTTCCACCCGGTAGCGGATCGAGACCTCGTCGCCCCCGCGGGGCAGGACGAGCTGCTTGGTGAGCCGGACCCCGTCGTGCTCGTATGTGAAACGGACCCACGGTGCCGGGCGGTTGTTGCTGACGGCGAAGTCGCGCAGGTATCGATAGCCCTGCGGGTGCACGGTGCGATCGAACTCGAAGTTGGCCAGCTCATGGTGGCGGCCGGACACCCCGACGCGTTCCAGCACGGCCGAAAGCAGCAGCCACCGTTCCAGGGGTGGGCGGGCGGCCGCTACCAGCAACCCGTGATACCGCCGCGTCGGCATGCCCAGGACCGTTCCCGAGGCATACCCGCCCCGGCCGTTCGTGATCAGCCATTCCCGCTCGATCTGCCCCTCAAAGTCGTCCGCCCACCGGTCCGAAACCCCTGACCTTGTCTCTACGTTGGACTGCATCGTGGTGCTCATGGTGCACGGTCCCTCATCGAGAACCCGGCTGTCACCTCCCCCCGGGCTCGTGCCCGCAGGCCCGCCATGCTATCACATCGGCACTTTGGAAGCCCTCCCGCAAGCCCTCTGTTCATCCTACGGCTGAAGTTTCGCAGAACACCAGCGAAAGCGGCAAGAATCTTTCCGAATGTGGCATCAAGCGCGCTCAGTCATATCCCCTTGTCAGGAAGGGCATTAGCTTCGCGGCCGTGGGACTCGGAAAGAATCTTTCCACAGGGAGAGGATCAGTAGGCGTTTGCGTTGGGGCGGGCCGGGAGAAGCATTCTGTCTTTTCGTGGAGGCGCAGGCGTAACGTCCTTAATGACAAGGAGTTACAAGCCGGTTTGTGCAGTGATCGCAGCCGGCGCGAAGGGCTCTGAGGTATTGCGGGGATGGCACGCGTATTGCAGCGTTGGATGCGTAGATGGGAAGCGGGTTTGGGCGAGGAGTGGCCTGGAGAGCCTATCATGGTATGGTCGGGGGACCGCCGCGGAGCGGGCCCATCACCTGGCGGCTGTATCGTACACTTTGTAGAGACTGCATTCCTTGAAGGAGGGTATGAGATATGAGCGTTTCGGCACGCGAACGAATCAGCAAGAAGCCGATGACGAACCACCGGGTCCTGAACGAGGCGTACAACTACGAGCACCAGCAGGTGGCGTTCTGCCGGGGCATGCGGGTGGAGATGGGTCCGGTGACGATGCTCTTCATCTCGGGCACATCCGCCGTCAACGAGAAGGGCGAATCGATCCACGTAGGAGACGTGTACAAGCAGACGATGCGGACCTTCACCAACATCAAGGCCCTTCTGGAATCTGAGGGTGCGGACTGGCACGACGTTGTGCGAACGACCTGCTATCTGGCTGAGATGCGCAACTACGAGCAGTTCAACGACGCCCGCAACGATTTCTACAAGCAGGAAGAGTTGGATCCCTACCCGGCGAGCACCTGCGTTGGTGCACTCATCTGTCGCCCGGACCTGTCAGTCGAGATCGAGGCAATCGCGGTCCTGCCGGCGAATGGCAGTGGTTCCGTGTAAGGCCGGAAAAGGGCACATTCCGCCTTTTGCCGGGGCGGCGTACGTCAAGCGACTGGCACGCCAGGCAAAGGGTGCGGCGGTTTGCCGACACGTACACGTAAGCAGAATGTCCCCTTTCTTGGCCCAGCAGGGGCAAGGACATGAGAAGAACGCCGAGGGGATGTGGGCCCGCGCTTGCAGTCGTCCTCGTCTTCTCTGTTCACGTCGCCGGTGTGTCAGCGGCCAGCGGTGGCGATGCGTCGGTTGGTGGCCCGATCGTGTTCACCCAGATTCCGTGCGGGCCGGAGGTGGAGAAGCAGCCCGGACGTGCGGCAGGAATGCTGCGGTGCGATTACGGGGACGGCGGGCGAATCGCCCGGCTCAATCCGGGCGGCGAGTTGCAGGTCCTGACGGCCGGGTTTGACAGCGCGGGTGAGCCGGACGTCTCCTTCGACGGAAAGCGCATCCTCTTTGCCGGCAAGCGAAATCGGCAGGATGCCTGGAACATCTGGGAGATGAATGCCAACGGCACGGGCTTCAGGCAGGTCACGAAGGATACCGGGAACTGCCGGAGACCCGCTTATCAATCCACTTTGTATACGATCGTCTCGACCGAGCCGTGGTACCAGATCATGTTCATCAGCGACGGGGCGGGCGAGATGAACGAGTTCGGGTCCGGTCCGGCGACGAGCCTGTACAGTTGCAGGCTCGACGGGAGTGCGGTTCGGCGGCTGACGATGAATCTCAGCAACGACATGGACCCGTTCCTGATGGATGACGGGCGGGTGGTGCTGGCGAGCTGGGAGCGGGCGGATCTCCGGCGGGGTTTTCGGGGACGGGTGGCGTTGTTCGGCGTCAACATCGACGGGGCGGACTACGCACTGTTCTGCGGCGATCAGGGCCGGCGCATCAAGCATATGCCGTGCGCGACGACCGACGGGTTGGCGGTGTTCGTCGAGGCCGACCAAGCGGGCTGGGATGGAGCCGGTCAACTCGCGTGCGTCACGTTGCGACGGAACTTCTACTCCCACCGGCGGATCACGAACGATGGGAAGTTCCTCTATCACTCGCCGTCGCCGCTACGGGACGGTTCGGTGTTGGTGTCGCGGCGGCGAGCGGACGGAAGCGGGACACACGGTCTGTACCGGCTGGATCCGCGGACGGGTGATGCCGACCCGATCTTCGACGATCCCAAGTTCCATGACATCGACGCCCGGTTGCTGGCGCCGCGCCCGGAGCCGGACGGCCGATCCAGCGTTGTCGATGAAACAAGATGCGACTTGGGGAAGCTCTACTGCCTCAATGTATACAACACCGACCCGGCGGTTATGCCGCACATGACCCCGGGGCTGGTCCGCAGGTTGCGCGTGCTCGAGGGTGTGCCGCTGCCCGCGGGCGACCGCTCAGTGTACCTGCCTGTGCCGGACGACGAGAAGCCGGGCGTGGAAGGCCCGGGCTCGACGGTCAACGGTCTGCCGCCGATCGTTCAGAAGCGATTGCTGGGCGAGATTGCCGTGGAGGCGGACGGGTCGTTCCATATCGAGTTGCCGGCGGACGTGCCGGTGCAGCTCCAGACGCTGGACGAAAACGGAATGGCGCTTCGCACGTGCGGGTGGCTCTGGGTCAAGCACTGCGAGCCGCGGGGCTGCATCGGTTGCCACGAGGATCCGGAATTGACGCCGGAGAATCGGTTCGTTGACGCCCTGAAGAAGCCCGGCATCAAGCTGATGCTGCCTCCGGCAAAGCGACGGACGGTTGACTTCCGTCGCGACGTGATGCCGATTATCGCCGGGAAGTGCGCGACGTCCGATTGCCACGGGGCCGAGGATACGCCCTTGAACCTGAGCAGCGAGCGGCAAGGCCCGTTCAATCGCGCGTACCTGAACCTGTTGGCTGGCGTGGGAGATCCGGCGGGGGCGGACAGCGCGGTTGCGGGCAGATACGTGGATCCGGGGCGGGCCCGGACCAGCCCGCTGATCTGGCGCCTTTTCGGGCGCAACACATCTCGGCGGTGGGACAAGAGCCACAAGCCGGGGAAAACGTGCATGCTAATGCCGCCCGGTCCGGATGCGGAGGCACTGACGGACGACGAAAAGCTGACGTTAGTGGAATGGGTCGATTTGGGCGCTCATTGGGATGGAATCCCGGGTGCAAATGGACCCGCGGCGTCCGCGGGTACCTTGAGCGGCAATCACTGCCGACGGGCGCATTGAGCGGCAGTTACCGCCGACGGGCGCATTGAGGGGCAGTCACAATGGTCTGGGACTACGGATGGATGCCGATGCACGCAGATAAGAAAAGGGAAAGAAACCGCCGATCAGGGCGACTGGCCGCAAGTGTGAGAACGTGAGAATGTGAGAAGGTGAGAACGTGAGAAGGTGAAAAGGTGAGAACGTGACAACGTGAGAAAACGCGAAGGGGAGAAGGTGTAGGCTTTGGTAGTGCAATGAGTCGGACATTGACGGCGTTGACGTTGATTGCGGTGTGGCTCGGATCGCCCCCGCGCGCGGTTGTGGAAGCGCTCGCGAAGCCGCAAGCGGCAGGGGGCGCGAACGTGAGAACGGTGGCGGAGCAGCAAGCGGCGCTGCCGGTATTCGAGGACGTGACGGAGCAGGCGGGCATTCATTTCAAGCACAGCTACGGCGATCATCACCTGAGCAACATCGTCGAAGGCACCGGGCCGGGCTGCGCGTTCTTCGACTACGACGGCGACTGCGCTCTTGACATCTACTTCCTCAATGGCTGCTGGCTGCGGGAGGTCAACGACAATCTCGGGCGCGATCTGCGGGGCAAGCTGGCCAACGCGCTGTATCGCAGTAACGGCGACGGGACGTTCACCGAGGTGACGGAGAAGGCGGGCGTCGGGCACAAGGGCTATGGCATGGGCGCCTCCGCGGCTGACTATGATAAGGACGGGGACCTTGACCTGTATGTGTTGAATCACGGCCCGAACGTGCTTTATCGCAACAACGGCGACGGAACGTTCACCGATGTGACCAGGGAGTCCGGCTTGGCCGATCCCCTCTGGAGCCTGTCGGCACCGTGGCTCGACTACGACAACGACGGTGATCTCGACGTGTACGTCGCGAATTACCTCGAGTACGACGCGGGAGCATTTCGCGATTATTACGCGGCGGCGGGGTATCCGGGCCCGCTGAGTTACAACGGCCAGCCTGACCATCTCTACCGGAACAACGGCGACGGCACGTTTACGGACGTGACGGAAGAGGCCGGCGTGTACTTCCCCGATGGGCGTGCAATGAGCGCGGTTGCCAGCGACTTGAACAACGACGGGCTCATCGACATCTACGTGACGAACGACGCCACGCCCAACTGCTACTGGGTGAATACGGGCAAGGGGACGTTCAGGAACGAGGCGATGGAGTATGGTCTGGCCTTCGGAGAGGGTGGTCAGGGAGCGTCCTCGATGGGGCCGGTGGTCGGCGACGTGGACCGCAACGGCCTGCTGGATCTCTACATCCCCGACATGGGGTACAGTTGCCTGCTGGTGAACCGGGGGGATCTCTTCGACGACGTGACTGCGCAAGCGAACATAGCCGTTGTATCCGGCCAGTACACGGGGTGGGGAGGGATTCTGCTCGACTACGACAATGACGGGTACCTGGACGCCTTCTGCGCGAACGGAAACGCACACCACGAGTACACCGAGGAAGACGTTCTGCTCCGGAACGACGGCAAGGGCAGGTTCATCGACGTTGCCGATCAGTCCGGTGCGTACTTCCGGGAGAAGTACGTCGGCCGGGGGGCGGCCTACGCCGATTACGACAACGACGGCGACATCGACATCCTCGTCATGAATCTCAATGGTCCCGCGAAACTGCTCCGGAACGACGGCGGGAACCGGAACAACTGGTTGATCGTCGCGCCTAAGGTGGCGCGGAGCAAGATTGATGCGCTCTGCGCCCGGGTCACGGTCACGGTGGGTGAGATGCAGATGATCCAGGAGGTGCTCGGGGCCAACGGGTATCTTTCACAGAGTGACCCGCGGGCGCATTTCGGCCTGGCCCGGGCGGGGCAGGCCGACAAAGTCGAGATTCGTTGGCCGGACGGTACCGTGACGAGCATGGCGGACGTCGAGGCGAATCAGATGATCGAGGTGATTCAGAAGGCTAAGTGAGGAGCGCAGGTGTTATGCCGGGGCGTGCGTGTTGCGGGGTCATGGCGGCTTTCGGATTGGCCGGGGTGGCATGGGCGGCCGGGCCGGGGGCCGGTGACAAGCATCCGGTCTACGTGGGCGTGCGGGCATGCAGCGCATGCCATGGCGGCAAGGCGGCGGGGCACCAGTTCAGCCTCTGGCGGGTCTCGAAGCACGCCCAGGCTTACGCGGCCTTGTGGAGCCCGCAGGCCAAGAAGATTACCAAGCTGAGCGGGATTCCCGAAGAGCCTCAGAAAGCGGCGATGTGCCTGGGCTGTCACGCGACGGGATCGCAGGCGGAGGAATGGGAGAAGGAGGACGCTTTCTTTCTCCAGGACGGGATTCAGTGCGAGAAGTGCCACGGCCCGGGGAGCGAGTACATGGCGATGGACGTCATGATGGACCGTGAAAAGGCAATGGCAGCCGGGCTGATGATGCCCGGCCAGCGCGAGTGCATGATGTGCCACAAGGTCAAGGGCTCGCACGTGGCGATCCTGAAGTCGCCGATGATGGAGATCAAGCCGGCGATGAAGATGATCGCGCATCCGGTGCCGGGCGCGAAGCCGCAAGCGGCAGAAAATGAGAAGTTGAAAGCGGCGAGTCAACCTGCCGGCGCGGCGGCGAACCAGGGCAGTCTTCGTAGCAGCAAGTTCAGGTACACGGGCGTGATGGCCTGCGTCATGTGTCACCAGGGCGCGATGATGGGTTATCAGTTCAGCAAGTGGCGATTGAGCGGGCATGCCCGGGCCTACGCCGTGCTGGGCACGCCGGCTGGCTACAAGATGGCGGCGATGGCGGGCGTCGCGGGGGATCCTCAGAAGAGCGACAAGTGCCTCAGTTGCCACACGACGGGCGCCGGGTGCGGCAAGGAGAGCTTCCTGCCGGGCTTCGATCGCGGCGACGGCGTGCAGTGCGAGAGCTGCCACGGGGCGGGTAGCGAGTACTGCCCCGAGGCGGTGATGCGTGACAAGCGGCTGGCCAAGCGGTCCGGCTTGCTGGCCGTCCCCCCGAAGACGTGCATGCGTTGCCACGATAATGCTCACGGGCGCGAGTTCGATCTTGCCGGCGCGATCAGGAAGATCGCTCACCCGACGAAGTTCCGGGAGCAAACCGCCGCTCTGGGGTACAAGACGCCGCTGAACTTGGCTTTGTCGCCCGATGGCCGCGAGCTGTATGTGACGTGCGAGGCGTCGGATACCGTCGTGGTGGTGGATGTGGCTTCGCGCAGGGCGGTTGCTGAAATCGAAGTCGGAGGCCAGCCAACCGACGTGACGTTCAGCCCCGATGGTAAGCGGGCGTACGTGACCAACCGGCTGGGCGACAGCATGTCGGTGATCGACGTGGGGGCGCGCCGCGTCGTTCGCACGATTGCCGTCGGCGATGAGCCGCACGGCGTTCTCCTGGACGAGAGCGGCAAGCTCATCTACGTCCTCAACGCGTCTTCGGACAGCATTTCGGTTATCGATGCCGACACGTTGAGCGAAGTCAAGCGGCTCTCGGCGAGCCGGAGCCCGTGGTCGCTGGCCATGTCTCCCGACGGGAAGCGGCTGGCGGCGACGAATAACCTCTCGCGGTTCGTCCCCTTCCGGACGCCCTCCATGTCCGAGGTGACGATCATCGACACCAAGCGGGCGATCGTCGAGAACCGGATCGTGGTGCCGGGGGCCAACCTGCTGCAGGGCATCGACTGGCATCCGGGCGGCGAGTTCGCCCTGATTACGCTGAACCGGACCAAGAACCTGGTTCCGATGACCCGGCTAGTCCAGGGCTGGACTATCACTAACGGTATGGGAATCATCTGGCGCGACGGGAGGGTCGATCAGGTCCTGCTGGATGAGCCGCACCTGTGCTTCCCGGACCCCGCGGACGTCGCGATCTCACCTGACGGCAGGTATGCGTTCGTGACCAGCAGCGGATCGGATCGCGTGGCCGTGGTCGATGTCCCGAAGCTGGTTTCAATGCTCACCGGGGCCTTTGAATACGAACGGGAGCGGGTGTTCCCGAACCACCTCGGCAAGCCCACCGAGTTCATCGTCAAACATATACCAACGAAGAATAGCCCCCGCGGCGTGGTGTTTACGGCCGATGGCAGTACCGCCTTTGTGGTGAACGCTCTGGATGATTCGGTGACCGTGATCGACGTGGCCAGGCTGGAAGCGGTTGAACGGATCGACCTGGGCGGCCCGCGGGAGATTACCAAGGTCCGCTACGGCGAGCGGTTGTTTCACAGCGCGGACATTACCTTCCATCGCCAGTTTTCGTGTCACTCGTGTCATCCTGACGGCCACATCGACGGGTTGACCTACGACATCGAGCCGGATGGTATCGGTTCCAGTCCGGTGGACAACCGAACGCTGCGCGGTATTCTTGACACGGCACCGTTCAAGTGGGAGGGGACGAACCCGAGTCTGTCGCGGCAGTGCGGGCCGAGGCTTTCGGTCTTCTTCACCCGCATTCAGCCCTTCACGCCGCAAGAGCTGTCCGCGTTGGACAATTACATCTGCACGATTCCGCGTCCGCCGAATCGGTACCGCCCGGTGGGGGGCAAGTTGACGCCCGCCCAACGCCGCGGCAAGGCGGTGTTCGAGCGGATGATGACCAACGACGGGCGGGTGATTCCCGTGGACAACCGGTGCGTCACCTGCCATTGTCCGCCGCTGTTCACCGATCGCACGCAACGCGACATCGGCACGCAGATGTGGCTCGACCACGAGTCGGAATTCGACGTGCCGCACCTGAACAACATCTACGACTCGGCCCCTTATCTGCATAACGGGATCGCGCCAACGCTGGAGCAGATCTGGACGGACTATAATCCGTACGACCAGCACGGCATATCCAACGACATGACGAAGGATCAGTTGAACGACCTGGTTGAGTACCTGAAGACGCTGTGACGTCCTGCTGGAGGTGGATGCGCATGGACGACAAACGGAAGTTCATAGCCTGCCTGATGGTGCCGGTATTTGTGTTGGTTGGGTGCGCGTCGTTCCCGGTCACCGTGGAAGAGACCGCGAAGCCGCAAGCGGCCGCAACTACGGTGCAAGCGGCGGGAACTGTGGAATTGCAGGCGGCGGCAACTGCGGAGTCGAAAGTGGGCGCGACCACGAAGCCGGATGCGGGGCCGGCGGCAGTGGCGGCAGACGTTAATCTACCTGGCATGCCCTACGTGTACACGAAGTGGGAGCAGTTCACGACGAAAGACGGGCTGCCCAACGATCACATCTTCGCGGTCAAGGTGGACGGCGACCGGGTGTGGGTCGGCACGGAGAACGGGCTGGCGTGCCTGAACAAACGGACCTGCAAGATTCGAAGCTGGCAGGAAAAGGACGGCCTGCCCTGGCGAGTGGTGTCCTCGATCGACGTCGATCCCAAGACCGGAGACGTGTGGCTCGGTTTGTTCGGCGGTGGTCTGGCCCGGTTCAGCGCGGGTCGGTTCGACCACTGGCACCAGCTCAACAGCGGCCTGGTAAACGACGTGGTTTACGGCGTGTGCATCGAACACGACAACGTGTGGGCAGCCACCACCGCGGGCGCCAGCCGGTACAACACGGTAACCGGCGAATGGTCGATTTTCACCGAGAAGAACGCACCGATGGAGGAGATCTGGAACTACGGCTGCTGCTACGCGGATGGGAAGGTGTATCTCGGGATATGGGGCAGCGCGGTATTGGAGTACGACGTCGCCAGGGGCACGTGGAAGGATTACCTCGATCCCGACGGTGAAATGGAAATCGATCTTTATCGAGACGACGGCGTTGTCCACGTCATCACCACCGGCGTGAGCTACGTCGAGAAGACGCTCTGGGTCAGCAGTTACTTCGGCGTGTGCCGGTACGACGGGAGGCACTGGCGGGGGTTCTTCGCCCACGAATGCGGCCTGCCGAGCGACTTTGGCAACGCAGCCAAGGGACGCTCCGCGAACGAGGCCTGGTTCTGCACCGACAAGGGCCTTGGCGTGCTCGCCGACTTCCCGAGCGATACCTGGGTGACCTACACCACGGACCACAAGAATCACAAGGGCAAGGTCGTTGTCCAGCGGGGACCGAAGGTTCTGATGGAGATTGAAACGGAGCCGACATTGCCCCATAATTATGTGTTGTGGGCTGAGTTTGACGGCGATGACGCGTGGCTCGGCACATCGAAGGGGTTGGCCCGCGCGATAGGTGACGGCTACTATCCCGGGCTTCGGGCCGAACGGAACCTCGCCGCCCGAGGCCGGTAGAAGACAATCACCGTGGAGGCTAAAGGAGGAGGACATCATGCGAACCACAAGCATTACACTGGCAGTCGTGCTGCTGGCGGGATTGGGGCTCGGGCCGGGCTCGACCGTGCCCGTTGCCGCCGCAGAGGACCAGGCTGTCGCCGATGCGTCTCAAGACGAAGCCATTCAAAGGTTGCTGGAGGCGATCGACGTCGGCCCCTACGAGGTGCCGGAGCTGGACCTCCAGAAGGATCAGAACTACGCCTACTCGGCGTCGGACGTCGAGCCCTTCCGCCATGTCACGCCGTATAAGGAGCATTTTCTCGAACAAATGGAATACACCGGCCCTGGGCGGGCGATCCCCGAGCCCGAGCACGTGGATACGGTCAAGATGGGGTTCATCGGCCCGATCATGTCCACCGTGTCGGTGGCAACCGGCGGCAAGAGCCACGAAGAAGCGCTGGGCGTTCAGATGCTTCGCGGGGCCCGGCTGGCCATCGAGCAGGCCAACGCAAAGGGCGGATACCTCAAGCGGAAGATCCCGTTCGAGCTTGCGATCTCCAACGACAACGGGCTCTGGGGCGCATCGGGGAATGAGATCATCAAGCTGGCCTACAAGCACAAAGTCTGGGCGATTCTCGGGACCATCGACGGCGCGAACAGCCACATCGCCATCCGTGTCGCCCTCAAGGCTGAGATCGTCATCATTAACAGCGGGGATACCGACCCGACGTTCATCGAGACGAACATCCCGTGGGTGATCCGGTGTATCGGCGACGACCGGCAGATGGGCTACCTGCTCGTGGATTACCTCTACCGCAAGATGAAGTACACGCGGGTAGGATGCCTGCGGGCGAGCAATCGCTACGGCCGGTTCGGCGTTCGAGAGATCATGGACGGCTCCCGCCGGCTGGGCCACCCGATTATCGTCGAGATGGCGTACCAGGTTGGCATGGACGACTTCTCGCTCCAGCTCGAACGCATCAAGGCCGGCAACGTCCATGCCGTGGTTCACTGGGGCGACGCCGAGGACGGTGCTCACATCCTCAACCAGATGCGGGCCATGGGCATGAACCAGCCCTATTTCTGCTGCGACCGGTGCGTCTCCGACGCGTTCCTGAAGATCGCCGGCGCCAACGCCGATGGTGTCATCTGCATGTATCCCTGGAATCCCTCGCGGAAGGATCCGGTTCTGGATGCATTCCACAAGGCGTTTCGCAAGCGTTTCGGCGTCGAGCCGGACACCTATGCAGCCCACGGGTACGACGGTATGAACATGCTTATCTGGGCGACTCAGACGGCTGGATTGAACCGGGCGAAGATACGTGACGTGATCGCTCACCGCCCCAAGCCTTTCAAGGGCGTGACCGGCGTGATCCCACTCAGCGCCTGCCTTGATGATCTGGGTGAGGTCTTTTTCGCGAAGATCGAGAACGGCAAGTTCAACTACTACTCTCGCGAGGACTGGGACGTTCCCCGAGGTATGATTCATCCCCGTGATCGCGTGACCCGAAAGACCGTGGCGGCCGAGTAATCGCGACAAACAGGTGATGGCACGGGCAGGCATCGCGAAGAGGCGGGGGCGGGTGACTCGCATCTTCGTACGTGTTTGGCGGGCAGTGACGGCTTAACGAGCCGCGACCGTGAGGGAGCGGTCATGGTGGGCGAGCGGCTCGTACGGGATTCTCAGACGCTGAGCATGTACACGTCTTCAGGCGTGAAGGAACAGCATGATCCCCCGGTGGCCCGCCCCATTCTCCCTGGTTTGTCTTGTCATCGTCTTTGTTGCGGGATGTACCGCAAGCGCTCGAACCGCAAGTCGAGATGCAACCACCACCACGTCCGCCCCTGCTGAACGGCAATCGCCGGCACCGTTCTTTGACGCGCGTTCGCATCAGGTGGAGTACGCCGGCCCCGGCCGCGACGAGCCCGTCCCCGCGGACCTGGATGAGGTCAGGATCGGCTGGTTCGGCCCAAGCGATCCGGAGCATCCGACGGCCGGCGCGATGTGGTGTGCGGCTACTCTGGCCCTCGACGAGGCGAATGGCACCGGCGGGTGCGGCGGGCTCCCGTTTCGGCTGGTTGGGGTATGGTCGGAGAACCCGTGGGGCACGGGCGTCAAGAGCGTGATCCGGTTGGCATATGACGAGAAGGTGTGGGCGATCGTCGGGGCGCCGGACGGGGCCTCCGCGCACCTGGTCGAGCAGGTTGTCGCCAAGGCCCGGTTGACGTTCGTCAGTGCCATCAGCACCGACAAGACCACCAACCTGGTCAACGTGCCGTGGATCTTCTCGTGTGCGCCAGGCGATCATCTCCAGGCCCCGGTGCTCGCGGAGGCCATCGTGTCGCAGGCGGGAGGGCTGGGTTTCGTGCTCACCACGTGCACCGATCACGATTCCCGATTGGCGACGACGGAGTTGCTTGCGGCGCTCAACAGGATGAAGTCGTTTGCCAAACGGCATCTGGAGTTTGGGCCTGGTTCGAGGGACTTCGCATCCCAGTTAGAGGCGATACGCCAGGCCCGTCCCGGTGCGGTCGTTGTGTTCGGTGGGCCGGTGGACAGCGCGCGCTTCGTGACCGCACTCCGCCAGGCGGGCCTGAAGCTGCCGGTGTTCGGCCGGCCGGCGATGGGGACGCGGGCGTTTGTCGAGCAGGCGGGCGAGTTTGCAGAGGGTGTGCTGTTCCCGCTGCTGTGGGAGCCGGCCGTGGCCGGTGAGAAGGCTCAGCAGTTTATTCAGCGGTTCGTGGAACGGTTCGGCGTCGAGCCGGACTACACCGCGGCCTGTACGTACGACGCGATGAACCTGCTCATGGCCGCCGTGCGCAGGGCCGGCCTGAACCGGGCGCGCATCCGCGATGCCGTGCGCGAGCTTGCCCCGTGGTCCGGCGTGACGGGAACGATCATCTGGGACCCTACGGGCCAGAATGATCGGCCGGTCACGCTGGGGACGGTCCAAAACGCACACGCCGTACCACTGAAAGCTGGTCGCTCTGTGCCGCGAAGCCGCAAGCGGCGGGAAGATGGCGCGGCGGGAAAACAACGCGGCAGGATAACAAGATGAGACGTGTCAATTCACCAGACGGGTATTGAACTCCCGCTGATAGCGGCGGAACTGCGCTGCATCGGGGTAGTTTTCGCTAGGAGGATACGGATACCTGCTCATTGAACGGAACGGCAGCGGCTCGACGGTGTCGCACTCGGCAGTGTACAGGTCCATGTCCTTGCAGTAGGCGTGCGAAACGAGGATGAAGCTGCGGACTTCCCCGTCACGGGGCGGCGGCAACGCCCGGGCATCGAAACTGACGGCAACCTCGTCACCGGAGCCGAGGATGACGTAACGGTCGTCAAACTCGGCCAGGAGGTTGTCCACCCGGCCGTAGCGCGTGTAGGTGCCCCTCGCCAACTTGAACGGCGAGGTCGGCTCGATGATGTCGTAGGTGTAGATCAATGGATGGCGGCCGTCGGGCGAATACTCGAGCGGGAAGCCGAGCCGGCGCAGGACGGCTTGCTTTATGGGTACGGAGCGGATGGCCAGGTCCCGGGTGCCTCGGTCGGCGGCGATGAAGATCTGGTCGTAGTAGATTTCCAGGTTAGTCGAGATGCGCAGCTTGCATCGGCCGGCGGGGATGCTGCCGTCGGCAGCAGGCAACTTGCCCGTGAGGTCAACGGTGATCATTCTGCCCATGCCGCCGGGTGCGCCGGCGTCGGGTACGATGGTCTCCCATCTGCCGCCGGCAGTTAGCAGTTCGATCTTCATCGGTTGCCAGGTCACGCGGGCCTGGCTGGCGGCATAAGTAGTCTGCGAATACGGGTATTCGATCCAGCCATTGATGAAGAGATAGACATCTTGCCGGGCGTCCAACCCGGCTAGGCGATCCTCAAAGTCGAGCACCAGGGTGTGCGGCTCACTGAAGCCCATGAATCGCCGGTCCAGCTTGGGCTGATACGCATACATGCGATCGACTCTGGCCAGATGGTCGGTGCAATCCTTGCCGTCCGGTGCGACGGCCCGGGCGGGGAAGATTGTCCTTTGAGGGCACAGAAGCCGGTGTGTGGGCGGCGGCCCGGTAATGGCCAGTCGCTCGTCGGGATAGACGTGCAGATCACCGGGATGATCCACGGCCAGCAATTCGATCCGATCCAGGTATCCCACCTCTTCCATCGGCTCACAGAGCCGCAGCTCGTAAAGCCCGTTCCTGGCGGCCAATTGCTCGGGCTCGATCTTGACGTGCTCGAGTACCTGGGGCGGGGCGTACTCGCCGGGAGCCAAGAAATAGCCGAGCCCGCCCACCCCCGCGAAATCAGTGACGAACGCGAATCGCTTGCCGTTCCAGGCGAACAACACGGGGCAACTGGATATCTTCCGTTCCATCTCGCGGATCGTGTGGTGCGAACCGGCGGTGAGGGTGATTTCGCTCTGGGTGACGCCGTCGGGCCAGAGCAGGAAGATGTAGTCGGCCTTGGTCGCGCCGTTGAGACCGAAGGTGAACGGCATTCGCGATTGGCTCAATCCGCCGTTCAGGCCGGTGTAGACCATTACCTGATCGTGCAGTCCGCAGTGCAGCTCCATTCGCGTGCCGAACCCGCTGGCGGGGGAGCGGGTGCGCTTGTCGGCTCCGCGGTCGCCGGTCGGCGTGACGGCCAGCCAGTTGGCCGGCGGGGTCAGTGTGGTCGGCACGAACTTGATCCGGCCGCCATCCGCGGCGGCGACCTGAACAACGTCGGCAACGGCGTCTCCGGTAAGATCGGCCAGCTCCACTCCGATGATCTCGTCTTCGGCGGGCATCGGCCACACGCCTGCCTTCAAGACGAATCGCCCCCAGCCGTCGTTGAGCAGGATGTGACCCGCCTTGCTGAAGACCACGATATCAAGATCGCCGTCCAGATCGATGTCCGCGATGCGAGTGGTGACGACCCGGCCCCACGTGGTTAACGCCTTGATAGCTCCGTCGAATTGCGAGGCAGGCTTGAGCTTTCCCGTTGCCCCGGAGAGCAGAAGCCCGCCGGGAGTATCCGGTCCCGGCGCGCGCAACAGGTCCGGTCGCCCGTCGCCGTTGAAGTCCTGAAGCACCCCGCCGGCGTGGGCGTGAATCGGCTCGTCGGTGATCTGCTCCTGGTGGTACTTGCCGACCCGGTCGTTGAGAAACAGGCGTGCCGGCCCATCCTCATTGAACACGACGAGGTCCGTGTCGCGATCGCCGTCGATATCCGCGGGGGCCAGCATGATGCTTCGCCGGTCTTCGCAGGCCACCCCGGCCCCGGCGGCGATGTCCGTGAAGGTGCCGTCCGCGTTGTTGTTTAACAACTGGTTCGCCCCGGCGGCGTTGCAGACGTAGATGTCCAGATCGGCATCGTGATCGGCGTCGAGAAAGACAGCGGATACGCTGCTGACGTTGCCCGGGCCTCCGGTGGCGGTTGCTGCGGTGACGTCCTCGAACGTACCGTCCCCGCGGCCCTTGAATAGATGATTGGAGCCCGCGCAGCAGACGAACAGATCGATCCTGGCGTCATTGTCGAAATCGCCGAACGAGCATGAAACGGCATTCCGTACCGCGGCGAGCCCCGATTTCGCGGTTGCATCGGCGTAGTCGCCGTCGGCTTCGCCGAGCAGCAGCGCGACGCCTCGCTGCGCGTCCATGAGTGCCGCCGTCGTGGCAATGTCCGGATGACCGTCGTCGTTGACGTCCGCCATCGCCAGACCGACGCCATGCTTGGACAGGATCCCCTCTGCCACGTCGATCTGCGACTCGCCACCGGGACCCGCCAGGATCAACTCCTTCGACCCTTCCAGGAGCGTCCGAGCCGGACCCGCCCCCAGCTCCCCGCTTGCCACCGTTGCCCCGGGTGTGGGCGACATCGGTCGAACCACCGCCAGGGGTCCCATTTCCTGATATTGCGGCATCACCACGGTTTCAGCGAGGGGACTCGCCCGGAGCCGGTTGAATTGCTCCTTGTAACCCTTGGCCTCCTCCCGTTTGCCCTCCTGGAGGGCGACCCGCATGAGGTGGTAGTAGGCGCTGACCAATGCGGGATTTTCTTGGATGGCCCGGTTCAGCTCCGCCCGGCACGGCCGACCCAGATGTTCCTTGCTCCGGGCCAGCAGGTACCACGCATGCGACTCGTGAGGGGCGGACTCAAGCACCTTCTCGAAGCAGGGGAGGGCTTGCTCGTCCTGGCCGGCGTACATGTGAACGATGCCGCGGGTGTACAGGGCCCGCAGGTTGTCAGGCGCTTCCTGGACGACCTTGTCCAGTAGCTTTTCGGCCGCCTCGACGTCGCCCTTCGCGCAACGGTTGAACAGGGCGATCGCCAGATTGAACCGGGCCTCGGTGAGCTTGGGGGCGAGCTTGACCGCCTGCTCGAATGCCTCGGCCGCCTGGGTGTATTCGTATTGCTCCATGAGGGCCACCCCGCGGTTGATGGCGGTCACCACGGGGTCGGCGGTGCGCCAGGGGTGGTCCGGCCCGGCGGGCGTCTGGGCGACGCACACCCGCCGGACGCCAGCAATAACCACCAGGAACGAAAGAGACAGAACGACCGGACTGCGAACACATCCGCGGGTGCACACGATATCGTTCTCCTGAAAGCACGGCACTGGCGAACTCCGGATCACGGCATTTGCGTCGCCTTTGTCCCGGGGTCGGTTTCCACCGGTGCGATCCGACTCAGCTCGGCCTGGATTTCCGAGGCGTTACCCGCGACGACGATGGTGAGCCGCCGCGGGTCGAGCAGGCGAATCGCCACGCGGTTGAGCTCAGCCTGATCCGCGGTGCGGGCGACATGTCGCAGGTAATTTGAGTACCAGCGTTCGGGCAAGTTCCAGGTAACCAGATCCCACCACCGTCGGGCGACCTGGGCCGGCGTTTGCAGGGCCATCTGGAACCCGCCGATCAGCGTGTCTCGGGCATTTTCGAGTTCGTTCCCGGTGATCTCGCCATCGCCCAGCCGATCGATCTCGGCTAGGATAACCTGGATGGCTTCGGCCGTCTTGTCGGTCCGCGTGAAGGTCCGGATCTCGAAGGCGGCGGCATCAGCCTCGACATCGAAGTAGCCCTGCGCCCCGTAGGTCAGCCCCTTCTCGATCCGCAGCGACCGGTTGAGCCGGCTGTCGAAAGACCCGCCGAAGATGTGGGCCAGCAAACGGGCAGCGGCGTAGTCGCGATCGCGTCTGGACAGGGGCACCACCTGGCCGATACGGATTTCGCTCTGGACGGCCCCGGGCTGGTCCACGAGCAGGATACGTCGGCTCGCCGGTTCGGGCGGAGGGGGATACTCTTCTGCCTCCACTTGCCCCTGCCAGTCGCCGAACCATCTCTCGGCCAGCGCGACGGCCTGCTCGGCGGTGACGTCACCGGCGAAGATCAGGCTCGCCCCGCGGGGGGCAAAGAATCGCTGGTGGAACTGCACGACTGCCTCGCGGGTGATGTTCTTCAGTGATGCAGACGTCCCGGTCGCCGGCTGGGCGAGGTAGTTCTCGCCGAACAACGTCCGGGCAAGTGCCCGCGACGCGGTGATCGAAGGGTTCTCCTCGTTGATCGCCTCGCGAGCGGCGGCCCGCGACGAGAAGCCAATCACCTCCTCCTCCGGGAACGTCGGCTCGCGGACGACCTCCGCCAGGGTCTCGACCGCCAGGTCCAGATGCTCGGCCAGCGTCCACAGGGTGATCGCGGTGCTCTCGTGCTGCACGGACTCCGATAGTGACATCGCGTGGGAATCGATCCGCTCTGCCAACTCGTCGCCGGTGTGCTTCTTCGTTCCCCGGCGCAGCGTGGCGGCGGTAACAAAGCCGAGCCCGGGCCGGTCCGGCCGATCGTTCCTACCCCCGATCAAGGAGTTGAAGGAAACGGTCACCGCGGGCACAGAATGGTCGGTGAAGACCACGACCTGCAAGCCGCTGGCCAGTTTCCGCAGGGCGGGAAAGGGCAAGTTGACCGGGCGTGGCGGCTCGCCGGTCGGCATCTCCGCGGGCGGCGGCAGATCGGGGATGTCCTCGCCTGCACCTTCCGAGGTGTCCTGGACTTCCGGTGGCGGCGATGGATTCTCGTCCGGACGGATGACGACGGTGGTCCGGTTGTCGGGCGTCAGCACCCGCCGGGCAACGGCCAGGACTTCGTTGGCCGTAACTGCCCGAATGTGATCGAGGTCGGTGTTTACCCGCTCGGGATCACCGAGCACCACCGTAGCGTAGCCCAGCAGGCTGGCCCGGCCGCCGACCGTCTCACCTTGCCGCACGTATTCTGCCACCGCCTGGTTCTTTGCCTTATCGAGTTCGGCCGGCTCGATGCCCTCGGCCAGGATCAGGCGGATTTCGTCGAGCATCGCCTGCTCGGCTACCTCGACCGTGACCTCCGGCTTGAGCGTCGCCGACAGCGTGAACAACCCGCCCTGCTCCAGCGCGTAATCGTGGGCGTAGACGTCGACCGCCAGCTCCTTGCTCTGGACGAGGTGCCGGTAGAGCCGGCTGCTCTGTCCGGTGGACATGATGCGCCGCAAGATGCTGAGCGGGATCGCGTCGGGGTCCGGGGCGGACGGGGCATGATACGCGAACACCACCCGGGGCGACGGGGCGCGGTCGGTGATCTCGACCCGTCGCGGCCCGGTCATGGGTGGTTCGGTGATCGCCACCCGGGGCGGCTCGGGCTGCCGCGGAATCGCACCGAAGTACTGCCGGGCCTTGGCGGCGACCTCTTCGTGCCGGACCTCGCCCACGACCACGAGTGTTGCGTTGTTCGGTACGTAGAACTTCTTGAAAAACGCGCGAAGCTCATCAACCGTGGCCGCATTGAGATGCGGCATGTTCCCGATCGGCGTCCAGCGGTAGGGGTGGACCTGGTAGGCGCTGCCGAACAGCGTCTCGTAGAGCTTGCCGTAGGGGCGGTTCAGGCAGCGCATGCGGCGCTCCTCCTTGACCACCTCACGTTCGGCGGCGAAGTAGTCCTCGTTGATCTTGAGGTTGGCCATCCGCTCCGCTTCCAGCCACAGTGCCAGGTCCAACTGCGATGCCGGCAGCGTTTCCCAGTACACCGTCTGGTCGAAGCTGGTGTAGCCGTTGACCTGTGCTCCATAGCGGCTCAAGTACTTGAAGTGATCCTGCGGCCCGATCCGGTCCGTGCCCCGGAACATCATGTGCTCGAACATGTGGGCGAAGCCCTGGCGCTCGGGGTCTTCGTCCTTGCTGCCGACGTGGTACCAGGCCTGAACGCCGACAATCGGTGACCGGTCGTCCTCGAGCGTGATCACCCGCAGCCCGTTATCCAGCCGATCATCCCGAAACTGCCAGCGGTCCGGTTCTACTGCCATAGTGACGGGGTCTCCCAAGAGAACCTGTACAAGGAGGATCTGTCCGAGGGCCCGGTAGAACATACGCAGATTGTATCCCGGCATAAGGCGGGAGCAAACCGGTCCGGTCTGTTACGGGTGCTGCCGGTGTTGCCCGGCGGGCTCGGGGGGCGACCCGGTGCCGGCGAGGTCGCCCGCGGAGGTGGTACCGCCCCCGGAGGTCTCGGCCAATTGCGCTTTCAGGAGGGCGGTGAGCAGGGGCTCTATCTCGTCGGCGAAGGCACGATGTCCCGAGGGCGCAAAATGCATGTCATTGCGCAGGAACAACTCCTCACCGTGTCGGCGGCGCTTCCTGAACGCCTCCAGCGGGTTACATACAACAATCCCGTGTCGGGCGGCGAACCGGCCGAGCACGCGGTATGGCTTGTCAAGGTCGAAGTCGCTCGTGTCGTACCGGGTGTACGCGAGAGTCCGGGTCAGGGCGCGTCTGTCCACTGCCTGCAGGGATGGGATCAAGGCCAGCAGCAGCCGCGCGTCATGAGACCTCGCGTACGAATCCAGCCGGAGGATGTCGGCCTGCGTCTGCTCCATCGCATCCGCAATCCTGGGCGGGCAGTCGATGAGCGCTGCGTAGAGGTTGTTGTCGAGTTTCTCGAAACCCGCGAGCTCCTCTTTGAGCCCGATCCGGACCGCCGCCAGGGTAAGGAACCTGTGCGAGTTTATGCACTCTATGCACCATGCGTAAAGACAGGAGTGACTGTTCAGGAACTGTTTCACGGGTCGGAAGTGCCCGGGTCGGGGCCCCTCGATCCGCGCCCGGGCCACGGGCGGGCTTTCATCTCGCTTCTTGCTCTCGGCGGCGGCGTGTACGGCATGGGCCGGGATGTCATTCTGACACACGGCGACGATGACGACCTGGGGCTCATAGCGCATCCCAACGCGCTGCAGGTAGCGGAACTCCCTCTCCAGATTGAAGCCGGTAACCCCGAGATTCACGATCTCCGTGTCGGGCAGACGTTGTTCGAGTACCTCGGTGAACACTTCGTCGTCGGCCACGCCGTGACCCCAAGCGAAGGAATCGCCGAGCACCACGACACGCCTCACTCCGGGTGGCTTGGGGACGGTGTACTCGCGGTCCCGAAGCCCGCGTGAGTTCGTGGTGAACGCGGCCCCGAATCCCGGGTGGGTGCCGCGCATGTTGGGTCGGGGCAGCCAGCCACACTCCTGATCCGGCTGATAGTACTTCTTCAGATCGAACATCCGCATTTCTTCCCGAGGACGTTCCCACGTAAAACGAACGACCACCTCGCCGGCAGCGCAAACGAGTGCGATCGTTGAGACACTGACCGTCAGGCGCATCACCATCCGTCTGCGGCGCGAGGTCATTGCCCCCGCCCCGGCACGCCGGGGCGAGTCCTGATCCGCACTCCCCGTTTCCTCTGGTCGAGCGGCCCTGTCGATCGTAGATGACTCACTCTTTTTCACGACCGCGGGATCTCCTGCCGCTGTTTGTCGCCGTTGAGCTGGTCGCGGTGCCCGCAGGGTGGGGTTCACCGGCCCGCGCCCCCCCGTCTTATCGGCGAATGCGTTGCCTGGCTTGCCCTGAAGAACTCGGAGCTGGTGCCGTTCTCGCTGAGGCAGTCTCGTGCCCGGGAGCGCATCGACGTCACCTCTCGGACCGCCTAGAATGCCATCGGGCAGGTGTATCTGCGGTCCGCCGTCGCCGGGTCTGGCGCGGGCGGTCTGGCGGTGGAGGTAAACCGTGGGGCGGGACAACTGGACTTCTCGCGGGCGGGTTGAGGCGGCGCTGAGTCACCGGGAACCGGACCGGGTGCCGTTCGACCTCGGCGGGTCGGTGCTGACCGGCATCCATGAGCAGGCTTACCGTCGGCTGCGACGGTATCTCGGCTTACCGGAAGTGGAGATCGAGACCGAGGACGACAAGCAGCAGCTTGCCGCCGTACACGAAGACGTCAAGCAGCAGCTCGGAGTGGACGTCTACGGGCTCAACCCTGGCAAAGCCCGCAGTTTCACGAAGCCGTATTGGAGCGAGGACGGCTATGTCAAGACCCGCGATGAATGGGGCATCGAGTGGTGGAAGCCGCAGGACGGCGGGCTTTACTACGATATGAGGGTCCATCCGCTCGCCGGCGTCGAGCGGGTCGAGGAGTTGAGAGGTTTCCCGTGGCCGGACCCCCTGGACCCGGGCCGTTACGAAGGCCTCAGCGACCGGGCCGACGAGTTGATGAACGCCAGGCACGTGGCTTACATCCTGGGTCGAAATGCCCCGGGCATCTTCGAGATCGCCCTGTGGATGCGGGGCATGGAGGACTACTACTGCGATCTGATCGCAAACCGCCCGTTGGCTGAGGCCCTGCTCGACATCGTCTGCGAAATCAAGATGAAGTACTGGGCCCGGGCCCTGGAGCTCGTCGGCGAGAACGTCCTGATGGTATCCGAGGCCGACGACCTGGGCGGGCAGGATGGGCCGCTCATTTCCCCTGAACTGTACCGCGAGGTGATCAAGCCGAGGCACACGAAGCTGTTCTCGTTCATCAGGAAGCATGCCGCCCGCGACGTGAATATCTTCTTCCATTGCTGCGGCGCGGTCTCGTCGTTCATCCCCGATTTGATCGAATCGGGCATCGACATCCTCAACCCCGTACAGGTCAGTGCCGCGGGCATGGACACGCGGGAGCTGAAGCGGGCTTTCGGCAAGGACATCACGTTTTACGGTGGGGGGGTGGACACCCAGCGGGTGTTGCCGCGGGGCACGCCGGACGAGGTCCGCGACGAGGTCCGCCGGCGGATCGAGGACCTCGCCCCCGGGGGCGGGTTCATCTTCACCACCGTGCACAACATCCAGGCCGACGTGCCGCCCGAGAACATCATGGCCATGTGGGAGGCGCTGCAGGAATACGGAGTGTATTCGTGACTGGGAGGCCCTGTGTGTCGCGCGAAGCCGCAACCGGCCCCGTTTAGCCGCGACCCAAAGGGGAGCGCCTTACTCCTGCGCTACAAACGCGCCAGCGCGTTTGTTCTTCCGGCAGGTTGTCTCCCTGGCACTTCCGGCTTCGCGTCGGCACTAATCCGGCGCCTGATGCACGAACCGATCGGGTCGGGAGTCCGCGGGCGAACAGCTCGGTATTGAGTCGGTCGAAGTGGCCGGGCCCAACCGCGACCCAAGCGGACAGCGCGACGACGGCAACGATGGGATCGCGCTTGCAGCGTGGTCCGGGACCTGTCATTTCAGGATCTCCACCACGATCGTGCAGCTCGGGTGCTCGTTATCGAGGGGGATGCGAATCTCGATCCGGTCCTCGGCTGGGGTGGACCGGCCGTCCTTGCGATAGGGGTTGTGGCGCCGGGCGGGCCAATGCAGCGTTGCCGACGCCGGCAGGTGCAGCCGGTATCCGGCGTGAGTCACCTTTCCGCCCACCTGATCGGCGGACCAGTCAACCGCCGCCTCACCCAGAACGGCCTTCTGCCCGGCGGCGGTCTCCAGTTGTCCGCCCAGGTGCGGAATGAGCGTCAGGTGGGCGGCAACGGGCAGATCCGACTCCGTCGTCGCCTCGACTACGCAGGCCAGCGTTCGATCGTCCCTGGGGCAAACGCGCACGCGGCAGGCTGATGGCCCGTAGGTCAAATCCAGACCGGGGTCGGGCTCGCGAACCAGCTTCGCGGCCGAGGGAACGTGGTACAGCTCACCCTTAGGGATGAAGTCCGGGTTGGCGTCGCCCTTCTTGTGCTGCAGCAGCGTCATGTCCCCCACCGTGAAGTTGCTCCAGGCGGGCTGAAGCTTGGTATTGCCGCCGCCCAGTATGACGCCGGTCTGGTCATGGTAGATGCTGACCAGGTTCTGCCGGTCTTGTATCCATCGTGATTTGTGGATCGGGGCGGTGTAGGCGGACAGGCAGACGAACCACGGCCCGCTTCGAATGGTGGCGGCCCGGCCCGTGCCGTCCTCGGTCAGCACGAACATCTCGCGCGGTTCGGGCGGCGGCGTCTGGGCGACATGGCCCTCTTGGCCGTAGAGCAACAGGGACGCGATCAGGTCCGCCGGCAGCTTATCCTTGCCGTATCGCGCCCACTGCTCGCTCAGATAGGCCCGGCCAATGGGCGTGAACGTGAACCCGACGTTGCCGGTGTCAATACCCTTGTGGTAGGGGTTCCGCTCGTCGATGGTCTCGACCCGCTCGCCGTTCGGGTAACGGAAGTGGTAGTGGAACCTCGCGCCTTTCTCGAGAGCGGGCAGGACGCGCTTATCGCCGGACATCGCATAGTACGTGCCCAGGGCATCCATGTAGACGAAGTTGTAACCGACGACCGGACCGATGTTCTCCGACCAGTAGCCGCCCTCGGCCTGCTTGCCGGCGACCTTTATCAGGAAATCAGCCGCCTGCTCGCACCATTCGGGCCGGTCCAGCACCTTGCCGGCGACGTACAGGCCCATTGCATGATGGGCGGGTATGTTGTGCACGTGGCCGAGTTGCGTCTTGCTGATCCCGGTGTAGCCCAGCACCAGCGCCCTGGCCCAGGCCTCGCGGCGATCGGGCGGCATGTCGTCGCGGATCAGCTCGTATGATCGCACCCATCGCGAGTAGGTCCACGGCATCCAGATCTTGCCCCACGTGCTGCCGTCCTTCTTGCGAAAGACCCATTGGCCCTTCTCGTCCGCGTCCTCGATCAGGGCGTCACCCGCCTTCACGAGGACATTGAGGAGCGTGGCGTCCTTGTAGTACCGCTTGTCGCCGCGCTTGCATGCGTAGGCGACGGCCAGCGGATACATCCGGTTCTGATCCGTGGAGATCCAGATCCCCTTGCCGAATCTACCGGTGTCGGCATCGAAGGTTCTCAGCAGGTCGGGCACCTGCCTGGCCAGCCCGCCCGCGAGAGCGTCCTTGAAGCTCAACTCCGCCCCTGCCGCCGGCCCGGCGACCAGGAGCGCCGATGCAACGATCAATCCTCGATACACCATGGCAGTTTTCTCCTTTTGGTCCACACCTTCAGTCCACAAGTTGCGGAGCGATCTCGCGTCGAACGATATCGAGGTCTTCGGGGAAGTCGATTTCGCGGCAGGGCAGATCGCTGATGTCTACGGGGGTGAGTGTCCAGTCTGCGCAAAGGCGGTCAACGGCCCGCTCGAAGTAGTCGTCGATGACCCCCTCGGTCTCAACCAGCGTGGTGAGCGTATCGACGAAGGCCGGCGCGAGCTGGCGCCCGAAGCGGGCGATGCCCACGAACTCACCCAGGCACCGGGCGGGATCGAGCTTCTTGCCGATCCGCGCGATGCGACCATTGCGGACCACGACCTTGACTTCCTCCTCACCGCAGGCGGCGGTCTCGACCGCCAGCACGGACGATGCGTCGGCTGAGTGCAACCTTTCGATCAGCCGGTGGTCGAACACGACGTCGGCGTTCGCATAGAAGAACGTGTCGTTGATGTGCGCGCGGGCCAGGTACAGCGAGTAGATGGTATTGGTCTCGGCGTAGCGCTCGTTGACGATCAGGGTGAACTTCCCAGGCTGATCCGCCAGGTGGCTGCGGAGCTCATCGCGGTCATGCCCGACGACGACGACGAACTCACTGACCCCGCCGGCGCGAAAGGCGTTGAGCTGCCGGTGGATGATGCTCGTGCCGGCAATGTCCAGCATGCACTTGGGGCCTGGCGCCCCAAGCCTTTTGCCGGCACCGGCGGCAAGAATGATCGCTTTCATCCGTTTGCCGGGTAATCCAGAAGCACCCGCTCGAACCGCTGGAACGTCGCTTCGCCGGGGTTCTCAACGATACCGGCAATGGCGGCAAAGAGGGGGACCCGCAGCCGCAGGGCGGCCATCTCCGAGACCGCGGCGGCGGTCATCGCCCCTTCGACTACCATGCCGACCTTCGCCAGCGCCTTGTTCAACGGGACCCCACCGGCGAGCAGTTGCCCGAGCTGGAAGTTCCGGCTGTCAGGGCTGAAGCAGGTCGCCACCAGATCGCCGAGGCCCGCGAGCCCGAACACGTGCGCGGTCGAGATCCCGAGGAACCGCGCCACCTCCGAAATCTCCCGCAGGCCGAAGCTCAACATCAGCCCCATGAAGTTGCAGCCCATCCTGCGGGCCTCAATCACACCCGCCCCGATCGCGAATACGCCTTTCATGGCCGCACAGAGCTCGACATCGACCTTGTCGCGGGTCATGTCCAGGTGGAACCGATCGCTGCCCAGGGCCTTGGCGATGGTCAGGAGTACGTTGACGTCCTCGCAGCCGAGCACGGCCTTCGCCGGTCGGCCGGCGGCGATCTCATTGGCGATGGTCGGCCCCGACAGGACCGCCACCGTCGCCTCGGGCAGGATCGCGGAGATGACCTGGCTCATCGTGCGGAACGTGGCCCGCTCCAGCCCCTTTGACGCGGTGACAATCGGGGGGTAGGCAGGCCCGGGTTCCTGGCGGATGCGGTTTGCCACGGCAGCGATCTGCGACGAGGGCACAGCAAGAACCACGATGTCCTCTACCGTCAGCCCGGACGAGAAGGCCACCTCCACCGTGACCGAGCCCCGCTGGGCGCCCGCGACCTTCTTGAGCGACGCGCGGGTCGGCTTGACCAGCTCCTCGGATTCACACCACATGCGCACCGGCTGCTCGGGGTTCACCAACCCGGCCAGCGTCGATCCCCAGTTCCCCGTGCCGATGATGACGATGCTCATGGGACTTCCCTTACCGTGCAATCTCGCAACGCACTGGCCGAACCGCGGCGCAGGTTATGCACAGGTTATATATGGGGGCCTCGTTGCACGCAATGAGCCGGCGATACCATCGTGCAAGCGTGTGCGAGGCGACTACGGCACGATGGAGCGCCCGCCGTCGATGCGGATTACCTGCCCGGTGATGTAGTCGCCGGCGGTGACGAGGAACCGGACGGCGGCGGCGATTTCCCCAGGGGTGCCCTGGCGGCCCAGTGGAACGCGGGCAATGAGTTGCCGCCGGAGGTCCTCGCGGCAGGAGTCCGGGAAGACCGCGATCCCCGGTGCAATCGCATTCACGGTGATTTGCGGTGCGAGCTCGCGGGCGAAACTCCGGGTCAGGCTTTCCAAAGCGGCCTTGGACGCGCAGTAGGCGTCGTGATGCCGGATCGGGCGCTCGGCGTGGATGTCGGTAAGGTTGATGATCCGCCCGGCACCGGCGCTGCGCATGAAGGGGACCGCCGACCGGGTCAGCATGGCCGGGGCGAACACATTGGTGCGGAATATCGCCTCCCAGGCCGCCAGGTCGTTGCGATCCAGGGGCGTCTCAGTGAACACGGCTGCGTTGTTGACGAGAATGTCGATACGCCCCAGCGCTTGGATGGTCTGGGCCACCATCTTCGCGGGCGTTTCCGGATCGGTCAGGTCGCCCCTGACCAGTGCGACGCGCCGGCCCAGGGCCTCGATCTGCCGGGCGAGATCGCGAGCGGCTTCGGTCGAGGTCTGGTAGTGTACGGCGAGGTCACAGCCCGCATCGGCCAGTTCCACCGCAATCGCCCGGCCAACCCGCCGGGCGGCGCCTGTGATCAGCGAGACTTTGCCGGTCAGGTCCATCGAAACGACCTCTTCATCCCGGGCATGGGAAGCTCAAGGTTCCCTGCGGGCTGCTGCCCGCTTGGGCCTTGGCGGCTCGCCACTGCCGGAACTGCGGGTTTTTCCGAGCCGGCGCCTGTGATGCCGGTGGTCTGACCGAGCACACCGGGCTCGTAGAGCCCGGCTCCGAGCCGTGAACGACGCCCGCGGACTCCACGTTGGCGGAGCGCTAGTGTATGGGTCTGACGGCCCATCGGCCAGCGGGCCCGGTGCCCCGGGTGTCCCGGCAGGCAGGAAGGGTCCAGGCGGGCCGCCGGCAGGTTTTCGGGCCCCGGACGAGGGGCCTCCCGCGGCCAACGCCGGTAACTGTTTATTCTTAGATGACTTAGGTGAGTTGCCCGGCGCCAGAAACGCCCTTGGCGCCCGCCGGCCGCGGCACCTGGCCCGGCCCCGAAGAAGATCCTCTTCGATTTTATTTGCTGAACAGCCGATCTTCCCCTAAAATACCAACGTCAGGTGAGTATGCCCAACAAGGGTTGCCGCGAAGGGAAGCGAGTCGAACACAAGCCCCGGGTGGGGTGGGATCAGGCCCGGCTTCGAGAGGAATCCACCGTAGCGATGGGAGTAGCCATTCTGTGAAGGCAACATTCTCATTGACCAAGGTGATCCATCTGGCTCTTTGTGGATCGCTGCTTCTGGCGGGATGCCCAGGCACGGCCGAGATAACCGACGGTAACTCGGTGGCCGGGGTCACCGTCGAGGGGATCCAGGCTGGCGGGGATCAGTGCCATGAACCGGACAATGCCGAGGCCCTGGTGAACCGGCTCCTCGAACTGGTCAACGACGCCCGTACGAGCCGGGGCCTGCATCCACTTACGCTCAACCCGGTGCTCAGTCAGATCGCGGACGATTACTGCTGCGAGATGATTGAAGGCGAGTTCTTCGACCACGTCAATCCGTATACGGGTGCCGGGCCGGGCCAACGAGCGATCAATGCGGGCTACGTTTTCCTGGCGATGGGCGAGAATCTTGGCGGCGGTCAGTCGTCGCCCGAGCAGGTCATGACCGAGTGGATGGACTCGACCACTGGCCACAAGGAGAACATCCTGGCCTACCAATGGCAGGAAATCGGTATCGCCGTTCGCGCTGGTGGTGAGTACGGCGTGTACTGGGTGCAGGAGTTCGGCAACCCTCCGTGATCGCGCCGGTCAAACGCGCAGTTCGAGAGCACACTTCGGTGCCGGCAAGTTCGTCTTGGGGGCGGGGCGGTCAGCCGGCTTAAGATCCAGGACCCTGCGATCGGTCAGAATGCTCCGCGGCGGGACAGCACCGCGGGCACGGTCTTGATCAGGATTTCCAGGTCCAGAAGCAGGCTGCGGTGCTGGATGTAGTAGAGGTCCAGAAGGACCCACTCGTCGTACGGAATCTCGCATCGCCCGCTGATTTGCCAGAGGCAGGTCAGTCCGGGCTGGACGGAGAGTCGCTTGCGCTCAGCCGAGGTGCCGGCGCAGACCTCATCGAGCGGCAGGGGGCGAGGTCCGACCAGCGTCATTTCGCCTTTGAGCACGTTGAAGAGTTGAGGCAACTCGTCGATGCTGGTTTGACGCAGCAAGCGGCCGATCGGCGTGAGGCGGGGGTCGTCGCGCAGCTTGAAGCAGGGGCCCCCGGTAAGCTCGTTCCGGTAGTTCAGCACGAGGCGATCCTCCTCTGCCCCGTTGTACATTGAGCGGAACTTGTACATGACAAAGGGCCGCCCGTGGCGCCCCGCCCGGCGCTGGCGAAACAGCATCTGGCCGGGGCTCGTCAATTTGATGGCGACGGCGGTGGCGAGCATGAGGGGCCAGGTCGCGACGATCAGCAGCGTGCCTATCACGATGTCCACCGCTCGCTTCGCGAGCAGGTACAACCGCTCACGCAAGCCCGCCGAAGAGATCTCTTCAATTATCGGGGGGGCCGTTTCGATGGCGGGCTGCGCCAAGGCCCACGCGACAGGTCCGGTGTCCGTTCGTCCCATTGTTCTTATCCCCTCTGGGTCGATCTCACGGTCGTGTCTCGGTGCCGATAAGAACTGTGGATCCATTCCCGCAATACCGCCCACAAGAACCGTGAATTCCCTACCAGATAGCGTCGCCAGCGCCGGGCCGGCTCGTGCATGAGGCGGTACATCCATTCCCCGCCGCATCGGCAGAGCCAGTCGGGCGCTCTGGGCTCGCGACCGGCGAAATAGTCAAACAGTGCCCCCACGGTCCAGCAGACGGGCACGGTCAGCTCGGTGGCATAACGGGCGACCCACGATTCCTGGCGCGGGCTTCCCATGCCGACGACGAGCATATCGGCACCGCTCGCGTTGATCCGTTGGATGACGCTATTGGATTCCCCTTCCTCAAAGTACCCCCGGTGCGTTCCCGCAATGTGGAGGGTCGGCACGCGCCTCGCCAGGACGTCGGCCGCCGTCCGGGAAACCCCGTCCGATCCGCCCAGCAAGTACAATGAGATATTCTCTCGCGCGCATCTCCGACAGAACGCCTCAAAGTAATCGGCTGCGCTGAGCCGCTCCGGAATCCGGCGGCCCAGCCAGCGCCCCGCCCAGACGACGCTCATGCCATCGGCATACAACAGATCGGCCGTCGCTAAAATCTCACGAAAAGCCGCATCATTCAGGCTCAAATCGAAGGTGTGCGCGTTCAGGTAATGCGCGCAGGTCCGAATACGCCCTTTCGCGCGCGCAATCAGCGCGTCGATGAGTTGCCCCTGCCGGATCGGACGAATCGGGAACCCGCAAATGGTCACCGGTGGGGGCAGATCATCATGCGTTTGCAACTGACTCACGCAGGAGCCTCCCTCCAGCCGACGAGCGTTCGGCGCCGGTACGTGTCCTATAGAGTCGTTCGTACAAGCCCTCATATTGACTGGCGATCCGGTCCAGAGAGAACCGCTCGCGTGCCCACTGGCGGCCCTGGCGGGCGAGCCGGCGGCGCAAGGGCTCATCGTCCAGTATTCGCATGATCGCAGCCGCCAGGGCTCGGGCGCGGTTGGGCTGAACGACAAGCCCGCTGTGCTCGTGCTCGACCGCCTCCGCCAATCCACCGGCACAGGTAGCCACCACGGGCAGGCCGGCGTTATACGCTTCCAGGATCGCGTTGGGCATGCCTTCCATCAGCGACGGGAGCACGAACAGATCGCCCGCAGACAGCACGGCGTCAATGTCCCGGCGAAAACCCGCCAGACGCACGACGTCGTCCAATCCCGCGGCACGAATCCGGGCCTGCAGGGCGTTCTTCAAGGGACCGTCACCGACGACCACGAATCGTGCCGCCGGCTGCCGGCGGTGGACGATCGCAGCCGACCGGATCAGCACGTCAATCCCCTTCTCGTAACTGAGCCGAGCGATCGAGAGCACAAGGGGTGACGAATCGGGTATGCGCCATTCGTCGCGGATACGTTGTCGTGCCGAGGCGTCGGGCGGTTCGTCCGAGAAGGTTGTGCCCGTATGGACCATCGCCACGCGATCGGGCGGCCACCGCAAGCGCTTGATCAGGTCGGTGCGGACGGCCTGACACACGGCCAATGCATCGGTCGCCAGCGTCCGCGCCAATTGATCGAGCAGGCCGTCGAGTCGCCGGACCTTGTCGCGGCGATAGGGTCCGATCGCGTAAACGCTGGACAGCACGACCGGCACGCCCGCCAGTCGGGCCGCCAATCCGCCACAAAGGTCCGCACGGATCAAATGGGTGTGCACCACGTGGGGTGACAGCGATCGGATCAATCGGCTCACCCGCGAAACGGCCGCTAGACTGATCTCCCGCCGGGTGCCGACGTTGAACGTCGGAATGCCCAGATCGGCGAACCGCTGCGTCATCTCGCCCCCGCCGTACAGGCATGCGATCGCGGGCTCGAACCGGTCCCGGTCCAACCGGCCGATAAGCTGATGCAACCACTTCGTATCCGTCTTGATCTCAAACGTCGAGACCAGATGAAGCACCCGCACCGCCGGTCGCCGGGGATTCCAGCACCGTTCGTTCCGTTGATCGCCCATCAGTCAAGTCTACAAAGTGAGTACCCCATATAACAAATGGGATGGCGCATTTCCTCTTGTGAGGTCTATCGGTTTTTCCCGCGACGGGATTACCGGTCATCGCGGCAACAGCACCGGGAGTCCAGAAACCGGGGTGCCCCCCTGCAAACGACCGGGTCTCGGGCGGCTCGCCCCGCGGAACTTCAATCCGTAGCAGGCGACCGGATTCTCGGACCGTGGGAACCATTCCCACCTCTCGCCCGTTCACTCATGACCACCCCGATGTGGTTCATCCGACTAAAGCGTACTTTGCCTCCCCAAGCTTCGGAGTCCACTACGCGGCCTTGGCGATATGGCCGTGGCCAGAATATGCGACTGCCTGACCGTGGCCCGGGCATCGGAGGTCTTGGGCGTCTCGAAGGATAGGCTCCCCCGGTGGGACCGTGCCGGAAAGCTCGAAGCTCGGAGACACCCCGTCACCCGCTACCGGCTGCACCTCAAGTCAGAACGCGACGATTTCCTTCGTCGCCTCAACGACGGGGCCGCCTCAGCCAGTCGGTCCAGGCATGGGAAGAGGACGACGAGGAAAGCCAAACGCATGCACCAGGCCTGTGTGACCGGCCAACACGGATTCGCGCAAGCGACACCTGCCTCGACTACAATGCGACCATGGCACGGAGCGGCCGACCGTTGAGCTTGTTGGGGATGACCTGGCGGAATCTGTTTCGCCAGCGGGTGCGGACGTCGCTGACGGTGGTGGGCGTGTCGGTCGGGGTGGTGGCGATCGTAGCGTTCGGCGCCATCGTGCGGGGATTCTGGACCTCGACGGACGCCGGAATTCACACCGGCGACACCGATCTGGTGGTTTACCAGTCCGGCGTCGCAGCCGACCTATTAAGCACGCTCGACGAAGCCCAGACCCGTGACGCCCTCGCTGCCGATCCAGATGTCGCCGAGAGCGCTGCCAACTTGTGGCACGTCCTGCCTGTGGAGGGCATGCCATTCTCTCTGGTTGTGGGCCTGCACCTTGATGAGTTCAGCTACCGTTGCCAACAAGTGGTCCGCGGGCGCGGAGCTCGGTCCGACGACGAGGTGATCATCGGCACGATCGCCGAACGGGTGCTGGGCAAGAGCGTCGGCGACAACCTGTCACTGGGCGGCCAGCCACACCGCATCGTCGGCGTGTTTCAGACCGGCGTGGTGTTCGTCGACGGCGGCATCCGCCTGACACTGACCCGCTTGCAGAATCTGATCCGCAAGCCGGGGCAGGTGACAAGCTTCCAGGTCAGACTGCGCTCGGGGGCCGATCCCCACGTTGTCACCGAACGGATCGAACGCGATCATCCCGACCTGGTGGCGATCGGCAGTGCCGAGGAGTACAAGAAGGTCGAACAGGGGCTCGAGATCGCCGACGGCATGCTCTGGGCGGTCAGCTTTATGGCGTTGCTCATCGGCGGGATTATCGTTGCCAACACCATGTGGATGTCGGTTTACGAACGGACGCGCGAGATCGGCGTGCTACGGGCAGTGGGCTGGTCCAAAAGGAGCGTGATGGCCATGATCTTTCTGGAGTCCGTCGGCGTGGCCCTGATCGCCTGCGTGCTGGGCTGCGCCGGCGGCGTCGGGCTGGCGCGACTGTCGACCACTTTGCCCGTGGCGACGCAGTTCGTGGACCCGGTGTTCAAGGCGTCCCTGTTCGGCCTGGCGCTGGCGGTGGCCGTCCTGCTCAGTGTGCTGGGCGGCGCTCTGCCGGCCTGGCGGGCCGCACACATCTCACCCGTCGAGGCCTTGCGACATGAATAGCGACTCCGAGGCGCCGCCGCTCGCGATCCACGCCCGAGGACTCGTCAAACGGTACGAGCAAGGACGCATCGTCGCCCTCGACGGCCTGGACCTCGACGTGAGAGTGGGCGAGTTCGTCGCCGTCTGCGGCCCGTCGGGATGCGGGAAATCCACGCTGCTCAACGTCATCTCCGTCATCGACCGGCTCGACACAGGTCAACTGAGCGTCTGGGGCCGGTCGCTCTCCGATTTGGGCGAGGCCGACGCAAACCGGTTTCGGTCGTCGGTCGTCGGCCTTGTTTTTCAGTTGCACAACCTTCTCCCCCGCCTGACCGCGCTCGAAAACGTCCAGGTTCCAATGCTGGCAACGAGCCGCGACCGTGACGCCCGCGTCCAACGCGCCCGAGACCTGCTTGCCCGCGTCGGATTGGCTGACAGGCAACACGCTCTGCCAACCGTGCTCTCCGGCGGCGAGCGCCAGCGGGTCGCCATCGCCCGGGCGCTGGCCAACCACCCGAGACTCTTGCTCGCGGACGAGCCGACCGGAGCCATCGACTCCAAGACCGGCGAGAAACTCTTCAACTTGCTGACCGAGCTGCAAGCGGATTTCGGTACCACCCTCCTGGTCGTCACGCACGACCACCACGTGGCCGCTCGCGCCAACCGCGTCGTTCACATGCTGGACGGTAGAATCATCGAACGGGCTGACCGGTAGTTCCCCCGCGAGGCAAGCAAGGCGGCTCCGGTGCGTCACCGCCTCCGGGTCATCCGCGGTGAGTTTCGTTCACAAAGGTGCAACGCAGCTCGCCCTTGCCTACCGGCATGGCCCACGGCAGCGCCTCTCGGGCGTTCCCCTGGGACATTGAGACACACGGACCGAAGCGGCAACCGCCCCCCATAGGCGACCCCCGGTACGCTTCCGCCGGATGAGCCCCCGATGTTGCGTCGGCTGCGTGCGGCTATAATGCAGGCCTTGGAGAAATGATACCGCCTGTCAGGACACCACGTAATGAAGAAGCTCTACACGAAGACCGGCGACGGCGGGGAGACTTCGCTCGGTGACGGCACCCGCGTGTCGAAAGACCATCCCCGTGTCGCTGCCTGCGGGGAGCTGGACGAACTGAGTGCGATCCTGGGCTGGTGCCGGTCGGCCGGCGGTGGGGAGGCGATCGTGTCCCGAGTGGAGCGCATCCAGCGGCAACTGCTGAGCCTTGGGGCGGAACTGGCGACGCCGGCGGAGTCGGGACAAGCGGACCGGATCGCCGCGGCCTCAGCGGAGCAACGTCGCCGGCTGGAGCGCTGGATCGACGAGGCGACCGAGGGTCTCCAACCGCTCAAGAGACTGGTGCTGTGCGGGGGGACGGAGCTTTCGTGCCGGCTTCACCTGGCCCGGACCTGTTGCCGGCGGGCGGAGCGGGCGGTAGTCGCTCTGGCCCGATCGGCGGCGGTTCGGCCGGAAGTGATTGTCTATCTCAACCGGCTCAGTGACCTGCTCTTCGTGTGGGCTCGCCGGGCCAACCACGAAGCGGGCTGTCCGGACGTTACCTGGGTGCCAACCGAGTGACTCCAAATCCTTCTTCAAGCGTGTCTGAGGAGGCCGGCGGGTCCGGCGGCGCGGAGCGGGGCGGCTTGACCACCCTTGACCGCGTGATGCTTGCCGTCGTGGTCATCACCCTGGCCGGGAGTTGCCTGCTGATCAGCTCGGGCCGGGGAACCGAGGTGGGTCATCGGCCCTGGGGGCCCAACTCGATCCTTCGCATTGCGGCGCAGCTCTTGACGTTCAACTACCAGTATCCCACGCAGCGGGGTGTCGAGGTCAAGTGGCTGGTTGAGGGGTTGGGGGCGGCAGCGGCACTGCTGGCGGTGGCCGTCGCGTGGTATACCCGGACCGGGCGTCACGACGAGGGCGGGGCCGCCGGGTCAGTCGAGCCTGTCTCTGCGGACGAGCCCGCCGGGCCTGCGGGGGTCTTATCCGAGATGACACCGGCGACCGCGGCCCAGGTTGTGCTGCTGTTGTTTGCGGGATGGGCCATGCTCAGTGCGTTATGGGCGCCGTGGCCGGCTGGCGCCCTGGCGCAGGGCGTTCGGCCACTTATAGCAACCGTCTGGGCGATCGCTCTGGGACGGGCGCTGGGACGGCGGGGGGCACGTGTGGCGGTACTCGCGCTGGTGGTCGTCCTGACCACGACGGCGGCGGTGGGGGTCTGGTACTTCTACGAGCGGAACCCCCAGCAGCGGCTCAAGTTCCCGATCGGCAACCCGATCTTCCTGGCGGCGTGCCTGATTCCGGGACTGACGCTGACGGCGGCCGGGTTGGTCGCTGGCATGGCAGCCGTGGTCCGTCGCGCTCGTGGTGCCACGTCCGAGAGCAGCGCCGTGGAGGCTCGACCGGGCCGGGCCCGGGGTGGATGGTGGCTGCCGGTGGGCTCGGCGATCGGCCTGGTGGTAATGGCGTGGGCCTTCACGCTGGCCGACTCGCGCGGACCGATGGTCGGTCTGGCGGCGGGCACGATCGTGGCAGCCTACCTGGCCGCCCGTGCCGCGGCGTCCCGGCGACTTCGGTCGGTGATCCTCGCCGTGCTGCTGGTTGCGATGCTCGCAGGCGGAATGTGGTTCCGGTCGCAACTGGCGATCGAGCACCAGGGGCGGGGTGCGACGATCCGGCTTCGTCTTTACGCATGGAAGTATGCCCTGGGGCTTTTCCTGGAACGGCCGGTAAAAGGCCGGGGCGAAGGGGCCTATACCCTACTGGCCACCCGGATGTCGAGGGGTGACGCCCAGCACGATCCGGCCGCCTTTCCCGCGGTGCACTTGGCCCATGCCCACAGCGAGTGGCTGGAGATCGTGGCCAACCTCGGGGCGGTCGGGATCGCACTATGCGGCACGGGGCTGGGCATCACTTTCTGGTCCGGGACGATCGCGCTCCGCCGCAAGATGGGGCGAACCGATTGGTGGTGCCTGATCGGCCTGGAGGCGGCGCTGGTCGCCATCATTGTGGAAGAGGCGGCCGACGTGGCCTTGCGCAAGCCCGGGTTGCCGATCATCTTCTACACCGTGATCGGTCTGATCTGGGCGATGTCGCGCGGAGCCGAAGCCCCAACCGCCAGGCCCGTTCGCGGCCACGGTGGCCGGGCCAGAACGGCGGTACTGGCGGGGGCCATCGCAGCCGCCGTGGGCATCGCGGCGGTGGCACGACGCGATTGGGTGGGGGCGCTGGCGACTCAGACCGTCATCGCACAGGCCGACAGGAGCCAATGGGCCGGGGCGCTGGAGCAGGCTGCGATCGCCGAGACCCACCAGCTTTCCGTCGAGGACCGCCTTTACGCCTCCTATTTGAAGACCCGGGTCGCACATCAGGCAGCCCGGCACCAGGTCCAGCAGATTCACCGGATGATCGCCCGACTCGGTGACCAGGAACGGGGCCGGGACAACATCCTGCAACTGGCGAGGGAGGACTCGGCGCGGTTCGATCACTATTTCAGATTGTGCCTCGAGACGGGCGAGTCCCTGCTGAAGCGGATGCCGGTCCATCACGCGGTCGCGGGCCTGATCGCGGACGCCTGGCTGCTGAGGCAGAACATTGAGGAGACCGGGCGGCAACTCGGGCTCCGCAACCAGGCTCGGTCCTATGCGCCCATCGCGCGGCGTTGGATGCAGGCGGAATATGGCCGCGATCCTCTGGACGCCGACAATGCGCTGCGACTGTTCTCGCTGTCCGGTGATCAACCGCTGATCGATCGGCTCAACCTCCTGCGGCTGCCGTTGCGGCGAGTCGGGAGGTGCCTGGAGGTGCATGGCCGAATGGAGGCGGCGTTGGCGGTTCTCATGCAAGCCCCGGAATTCGAGTCGGTGATGGCCCGGCTGCGGGTGCGAACGCGGGCGACGATGGACAACCCCGACGCCCTTCCGTGGCCCGACCGGTATGCCCCGGAAACGCTTCGGTTGGACGCCCTGGCCGCCTGCCGGCGAGGAGAGTTCGCCCGGGCCTCGGCCGCCGCCGCCGAGGCCGCGAAGCTCTCGGCCAAGATCGGGGCCCGGTTCCCGACCGCGTCCAGCTACGCCCGGCTCGACCAGGCACACTATCTTCTGCTGGCGCATCCCGAGGAAGCGACCCGGGCGGTGGCGGCCTGCCGGCAGGCGGTCGCCGACTGGCCTATGGTCCGCAATCGCGAGGAAGAGCTGAGGCCGCTGCGACGCGACCTCTCCTTTTACCTGCTGGCCGCTGGTGACGAGGAAGGGGCAAGCAGAACACTGCGACTGATCGATCCGACCATGACGGGCGAGAACCTGCAACGGAACATCGGATACGGGCTGGCGGGACTTTGCCGGATGTTCGTGCCGTTCCCGCAGAAGGACCGGCCGGCGGCGTTTGGCAATTGGCTCGACCGCAGTCTGCGGCTCGCGCCGGGCTCGCTCGTGGCCCGGCAGATTGCCGTTCACGTGGCCTTCGAATCGGGCGACGATGCGGCGGCCATAGCGCATCTCGAAAAGATGGAGCAGATTGTGGCGGACCCGCAGCAGATGGCGGGGTATGTGCGCAACCTGCTATCGCAGTTTCCGGATAATCCCGCGTTGCGGGCGTTCATTGCCTCGCGTACGAGCCCGGAAGCGCCGGCTACGCAGCCTGCCGCCACCGCCCCGGCGAGCTTGCCGTCGGCTTGGCCAACCACTCAATAACCGTCGTCGCAGGTCGGGTCCACGGGCAGGATGCCGCTCACGCAGCTTTGGAACGCGCCGAAGTCCTGGTGGTCGACAGCCCGGTCACCGTTGACGTCCATGCACTGGCATTCCTGGGGCAGGGCGTCAAAGACGCTGTCCAGCGGTGCGGGCCCGGTGGCGCAGTCCTCGAAGACGGCGTAATCCTGCTGATCGACCATGCCGTCAGGGGCGCCGCCGGCGATGTCGAACACCGGGTCGGGCCACAGACACGGGTTCGGCCCGGCCGCGCCCTCGTACACCTCGATATAGTCGATCCAAACCACGTAGTCGCCGGTGCTCCAGAGGCCGGCTGTCGTCTGGTAGCCGGTCGAGCCGACCCGCTTCTCCCAGCCGCCGGTAATGAAGTTGTTGTCGAGCGTCGTCTCCCTCTGCTCGGGCGTGCCCTCGTTCAACACGACCGTGACCGTCTCGGCATCCGGATCAATGACCGCCCGGAGCGTGAAGAAGGTCTCAGGATCAACCGTCCAGCCGGGATCGGGACTGCCTATGAGCTCTGCTTCGCCCGAGGCGTCGTTTCTTACGCCGATCCTGCCACAGTCGGTGCAGCCGGGCGGCAGATCACGGTCGGTAAAGTGGATGAAGTGGATGCGCAGATGGGCCGAGCCGTCCGACTTGGTGGCCCGGGTCTCGAGGAACGTGTCCGTTCTGTCGCCCGGGTTCTTCCGACTGAGCGCGCCTCGGAACACCGAGGTCGTGATGCCGTTGACATCGTGGCTCTTCTTGATCCTGACCTTGCCTTTCTGATTGTTGAAGCTTGCCACGTGGGGCAGCGAAAGGTCAATGCCGTTCCCGTCGCCGCCGACCAAGCGGAGCACATTATGCGCAGGCGCCCCGGGGAAGTTGACCGCACCCTTGGGCGTCGCGCCGTGCGGCAAGTGCTGCGAGAGTGTAGCCACGTGCTCGAGATTGTCTGCGTCGTCATCGAACTCAAACCACTCGCTGTAGGTCTCCGCCCCACCTGTGGGATGGCTTCCCTTCCACACGTAGCAAACGTCGTAGCCTTCGAACGGAGCGGCCGGCGCGTTGTTGTTGGTCCCGGTGGGAGGGTCGAGCTGGTTCACGAAACCGCCGCCCGAATCGTTGATCGGCAGCATCGTGCCGTCGTTGTCCGCCGCACCGTCCAGCGGGTTCTTGTCTTCCGCCCCGTAGAAGTCACACGTCGGCGGAGTTTCGTTCAACGGGCAGTGTTCTTCCAGACTCCGCCCGTCCTGGGTCCAACCGAAATCACCAGGCATCAGGCCCGTGTTCGATCTATACTCCAGCAGTATGTCGCCCGGTGCTGCCAGCGCGACTGAGATCCCCATTCCGAGCACCAGAATCGCGCAGAAAGTCGTTGCGGTGAATGTGCGCATCTCAATACCTCCGAAGTGTGTTCCCAACCTTCTCCAGTGACTGCCCGCTATCGGCAGGCCCTCGCTCCCCCCCCTGGCCAGAGACTCCATTATAACACAAGTCGATCATTTGTGTGCGATCTGTTCACAAATTTTCTGACCGTCCTGCGGTAGCATTGTGCCGGCACGTCCAGCAAGCCAAAGCGACAGAGTAAGACCCGATCGTCCGCCACGGAATGCTCCGACGTAAACCAGGGGAGCGGCAGGCCTACGGCAACCATAACCTCCTTGGCCAGCGGCAATTAGGGTGTTTAACTTTCCAGGTTCAGATCTCGCGTCCAGGCTCCGGGGCAAAGCGGATACCCCTGGCTGGAACCTGGTGTCCGGGGCTTGACTTCGGGCCCCTCGCATAAGTGCTTGAGGAACCGGCGGCATCGACTCAGAGCAGTCCAGCGGCAGCCTGTCCGCGCCGGAGGATCAGAATCCAGCCCGCCGGTGCTGTTGGCGACCTTTTTGCTTCTTGTTGGCTGCCCGGCGGCCCGCTATTTTTGTCGGCGTGTCCGCCTCGCTGCTGCAATCTGCCCGAACGATCAGCGTGCTCACCCTCGCATCCCGCGTACTGGGTCTGCTGCGCGATGTGGTCTGCGGCTACGTTTTTGGCGTCAGCGGGGTGTGGTCGGCGTTCACGATCGCATTTCAGGTGCCGAACCTCTTCCGGCGCCTATTCGGCGAGGGGGCGCTTTCGGCCGCCAGTATCCCGGTCCTGACGGAAACCCTGACGCGGCAGGGGCGCGGGGCGGTGGACGTCCTCGCGGGGCGGCTGGTCGGATTGCTCCTGGCGGTGCTGGTGGGGGTCTGCCTGGCGGGCGAGGTGGTTGTTGCCGGTCTGTACTGGTGGTACCGGTGCGACGGTGACAGTGCCTTCACGTTGGCCCTGACGGCCCTGATGCTTCCCTACCTGATTCTGATCTGTGCGGTTGCTGTCCTGGGCGGCGTCCAGAACGTGTTCGGCCGATTCGCCTTGCCGGCTGCGATGTCGATCGTCCTGAACGTGTTTATGATTGCGGCAGCCCTGACGGCCCGGTGGCTCGTGCCGGAAAACCTGCGGGCCGGGGTCGTGCTGCTGGCGGCGGTGGTTATGGTGGCCGGCATCGCCCAGGTGACCTGTCAATGGATCGGGACCCGGCGTTGCGGGCTGCGGTTGCGACCGGGCCTGAACGTGAGCGATCCCGCCATCCGCCGGATTGCGGTGACCATGTTGCCGATGATCGCCGGTTTGGGGGCGGTGCAGATCAACGCGCTGCTCGATGCGTTGATCGCCTGGTGGTTCGTCTTCGAGCCGATCGGCCCGGCGGGGAGGCCCGAGCGGGTGGGGCCGGCCATCTTGTACTTCGCTCAGCGGCTGTATCAGTTCCCGCTCGGGGTGTTCGCGATCGCCCTGGCAACGGCGATCTTCCCTGCTCTGGCCCGACATGCGGCACAGAAGGATCTGCCCGGCCTGAGTCATACGCTGTCGCGGGGCATCCGGATCGCAACGTTCGAGGCCCTGCCCTGCCTCGTCGGTCTGATCCTCATCCGCGAGCCGCTGGTGACCACACTTTTCAAACGGGGTCAATTCGCCGAGTGGCCCGAGGCGACTGACCGCGTTGCCCTGACGCTGTGCATGTACGCCCTGGGCATCTGGGCGTACGCGATCAATCAACTCATCGTCCGCGCGTTCTACGCCGTCGGCGATGCCAGGACGCCGGTGAAGATCTCCGTGGCGAACGTGGCCCTGAACCTGGTGCTCAACCTGGTGTTGGTGCAGACACTGCTGCGGGAGTCGGGCCTGGCGCTGGCGACGTCGATTTGTGCGGTCATTCAGGTGAAGGTGCTGGTGATCTGGTTCCACCGCCGCGTGGGGGGCCTGCCCTGGTTGGAGATAACCACCAGCGTTGCCCGCAGCGTGGCGGCGGCGGCGGTGATGGGAGCGGTGGTGTTGGCCCTGGATCGATATGCCGTGCGCGACCTTGTTCCGCTGACCCGGTTGTTCTTGCTGGTGGGCGTGGGCGCGCTTTCTTACGTGGCGTGCGCCTGGTTGTTCAAGTGCGGGGAACTCCGCGAGATGCTGCGTCGCTAGGACTTACAGCAGGTGACGAATGCGTGCGTCCCGAAGAGCCGCGGGCTTCAAGCGCGCGCGGCTTGTCCGCGAAGGCAGAACCGGACGCACGCAAACGTTACCTGCTCTCAATAGAGACGAGCCACGCAACGGGTCGTTGCGTGGCTCGCATGTTCGCCGTTCGATTGTCGGCTCGTCCCGGCGGGACTCACTGACGCCTGCGGCGCAGGGCAATCAGACCGCCCAGAGCCAGCAGCGCTAGAGACGCCGGCTCAGGAATAAGGGTCAGATTGTCAATCCGCATGACTGCACCCGAGTCCGCACCGTGTGAACGGAGCTTGAGTGCGAACACCGCCCAGTCACCCTCGGCGGTGAAGTCGATGCAGTGGGTGTGCCAGTTGCCGTCCCACATTCCCGGGGCGCCGATCCAGATCGAGTTTCGCAGGTGCCCGGGATAGTCCTCGGTGTCGGCGATCGCCGCCGGGGACTGCCGCCCGAGGGATGTGGTCTCCAGCGTGTTCTCGACCGTGTTGCGGATTTGCCAGGCCACACTGCTCTGGTGATCGTCGCCGGTCTGCTGGCCGGGTGGGTTCCCGCCAAGCAGGCCATTATCGAGCGACAGGTCAAAGCAGAACGTGTACTGGTCACCCTGCACGGTCGGAAACTCCCGGGTGACAAAGATGTCCGCATAGGAACCGCCCGACGGATCGAACTCTGCCGAGCTGGCGCCCGGGAGGCTCGGACCATTGACGGGCGCCTGGCGAACATCGTACCAGTCGCCGGCCCAGTCCTCCTTCCCGTAGGCCCAGTCGCCATCGGGGGTCATACTTCCCGCGTTGATGAACTCCCGGGAGCTGTTCGGACCAGCGATCCACAGGGGCTCCATCAGGTCCCACGGAGGATCGGGCACGCACTTGCACTCCTCCTCCGCCAAGCTCCCATGAAACGTCTCGGCGGTGTCCGACCAGACCGGCGCGGGCGGGAGCGGGCCGGCTAGACCCGGCGCGACCACAAGCAGCAGCAGCGCCGCCGCGCAAACACCAATAACTACTTTCATACTGTTTTCCTCCTCTCTCGAAAGACACGAATCGCGTCCCACACCCTGAGAGGCACTTACAAGAAATGCCCTCCTGCCTTATCCCTCTTATCGCGCATCTCTTCTGCGCTAGTAACCAGGGTAATCGGACGGCGGGACAAATGCAAGACAATTCTTCGGAAAATCGTGCTGCGATCCACGGGGCACGGGTTCACGCCGGGTCACAGTGCTGCTTGTAAAACGCAACTATTACTGTGATCGCTCGTTCCTGGCTGATTGTTGTGCGCCCAAGCTTCACCGGTGCGGGTTCCGGCTGCGGCTGATCGTCTCGGCGGCTGGCTTCCTCTTGCTGCGTTTCGGCTTCTTCTGCCTGGCGCGTTGCTCATCGGAGAGCAGCTTGTACTCGACGCCGTCAACCAGAGCGATCCAGGAAGCTTCGATGATGTTCTCACTCACGCCGACGGTCCCGAAGATCTCGTGGGTCTGCTCATCGCGGAACTCGATGGTGACGCGGACGCGGGCGGCGGTGGAGGCCCGCGGGTTGATGACCCGGACCTTGTAGTCGATCAGTCGGACGTGCTCGACGTCGGGGTAGTGAGGCTTGAGGGCCCGGATCAGGGCGTTGGCCATCGCGTCCACGGGCCCGTGGCCCCCTGAGACGTGGTGCTCGACCGTGTCGTTGACCTTGAGCTTGAGGATGACCTCGGTGTCGGGCTCGTCGCTTCCGGCGTCGCGCAGGGCGACGGCCCGCCAGTGGTCCAACTCCCAGAACCGGTGGTAGAGGCCCAGCTCCTTGCGGCACAGCAGCTCGAAGCT
>CAZOIA010000018.1:0-43716 GCA_964579675.1 uncultured Planctomycetales bacterium
GCCGCTCGGCAGAAACACCGGGCTCACAGAACCCGGCTCGGAATATCGAATGCGTTACACTGGTGGTGGTTTTCGTCCGAGCCGGTTTCTGTGAAACCGGTGCGTGGCGCCGCTGGACAGAAACACCGGGCTCACAGAACCCGGCTCGGAATATGGAATGCATCGCACCGGGCTCACAGAACCCGGCTCCGAGTATGCCTCTCATGTAGCGCCGAGACCAGTAGCCATGCCAAGCGAACCTGTTGCCTACCACATCACGTTCGGCACGTACGGGACACGGCTGCACGGGGATACTCGCGGCACGGTCGATCGCCGGCACAACACTCCAGGCGAGCCGGTCTTGGGCAGGAGGGATTCGTGGCAGCGGGTCGAGGAGGCGCGACTGAGACATCCGCCAGTTCTTCTTACGTTGCAGCAACGCCTGTATGCGCAACGGGCCATTGCAGACGTTTGTGAACGCGGCGGCTGGCAACTGCACATCACAGCGTGCCAATCTGATCACGTACATGTGCTCCTGAGCGCCGAACAGGATGGAGCAGCAGTCAGGCGCTGGCTGAAAACATGGCTTGGCCTGGCGCTCTCCGAACGGTGGCCGCCCCCGAGGGGCCGGTCCTGGTGGGCGGAAGGTGGCAGCGTCAAGTGGCTGTGGGACGAGCGTTCCGTCGAGCGGGTTTTCCAGTACATCGAAGCGCAGCGAGCCGGGGAGTGACGCGCCGCGTCCGAGCCGGTTTCTGTGAAACCGGTGGTCCGCATCCGAGCCGGTTTCTGTGAAACCGGTGCGTGGCGCCGCTCGGCAGAAACACCGGGCTCACAGAGCCCGGCTCGGAATACGGAATGCAGCGCACCGGGCTCACACAGCCCGGCTCGGAATACGGAATGCAGCCCACCGGGCTCACACAGCCCGGCTCGGAATAAGGAATGCGTTACACCGGGCTCACAGAGCCCGGCTCGGAATAAGGAATGCAGCGCACCGGGCTCATAGAGCCCGGCTCGGACTTTGCAAGTAGTTGTCGATGGCCGCGGCGGTATGCTTGCCGTCGCCCATGGCGAGAATGACGGTAGCCGACCCCCGCACGATGTCGCCCCCGGCAAACACGCCCGGGATGCTCGTCATGTTGTTGTCGTCCACCTCGAGGTAGCCCCATTTGTTGACCTTCAGATCCGGCGTGGTCTGGGTGAGGAGCGGGTTGGCCCGCGTGCCGATGGCTTCGATGAACACCTGACAGGGGATCTCGAATTCACTGCCTTCGATGGGCACCGGGCGGCGGCGTCCGGATTCGTCCGGCTCACCCAGCTTCATCCGGATGCAGCGCAGCCCGCGGACCCACCCGTCGTCGGTGCCCAGGACCGCGACCGGGTTCACCAGAAGATCGAGAACCACCCCCTCTTGCTCGGCGTGCTTGATCTCTTCGGCCCGGGCAGGCATCTCCTGGCGGCTGCGCCGGTACACCAGCGTCGCGGGGTCGGCCCCAAGCCGGCGGGCAATGCGGACCGCGTCCATGGCCGTGTTGCCGCCCCCCACGACGACCACCTGCCTCGACTTGATCACCGGCGTCTCATTCTCGGGAAAGCGAAAGGCCCCCATCAGGTTCACGCGGGTCAGGTATTCGTTCGCGGAATACACGCCTTTGAGGTTCTCTCCGGGAATCCCCTGGAAGATCGGCAGCCCGGCGCCATTAGCGATGAAGACGGCGTCGAATCCCTCCTGCTCCAACAGCTCGTTGATCGTGCAGGTCTGCCCGATGACAAAGTCGCACACGATCCGTACGCCGATCTTGCGGAGCTTGTCCACCTCGAACTCGACGATCCTCTTGGGCAGGCGGAACTCGGGGATGCCGTAGACGAGTACGCCGCCGGGCTTGTGCAGGGCCTCGAAGATCGTGACATGGTGGCCCTTGCGGGCCAGCTCGCCCGCGCAGGTCAGCCCGGCGGGGCCGGCGCCGACGATCGCCACTCGCTTTCCGCTTTGCGGGGGTGGAACGTATTGGTCCTGCCGGTTCTCCCGCGCCCAGTCCGCGACGAAACGCTCGAGATAGCCCACCGCGACGGGAGAGCCCTTCTTCGCCCGGACGCATACCGCCTCGCACTGCGTCTCCTGCGGGCATACCCGCCCGGTGATCCCCGGCAGGATGTTGGCCTCGTAGAGGATGTCAGCGGCCTTGTTGAGGTCGCCCTGCGACACTGCTTCTACGAACCTGGGAATATCCACGCCCACGGGGCAGCCGGCGATACACTTGCCCTCTTTGCAGCGCAGGCATCGCTCCGCTTCCAGGCGGGCGGCCTCGGCGGCCATCCCGAGGTTCACTTCCTCGAAGTTCCGCGATCGGGCTTGGGGATCCTGCTCCGGCATTGGCTGCCGGGAGATCTTCATGCGTTCGGCCGGTTTCATGCGGGTCCTGTATTTCGCACTTTGTCACATTCTCACGTTCAGGCGAGCTCACGTCCGGTTGCCGGTCGCGCTCCCCTTCGGGTCGCGGCTAAACAGTCGCCAACGCGCTTCCCTTCGGGGCGCGGCTAAACGGTCGCGGACGCGGGTTTCAACAAACAGGCCGACCGCTCACCTTGCCGCCTTTTGTGCCTCCGCCAATTTGCATTGGTGGTCTTCCTGCTCGGCGTGCAGACGATCCCAGGCGGCTTTCTCCTGCTCGCGGTAAGCGGTGAGGCGGTCGCTGAGTTCCGCGAAGTCAACCTGGTGCGCGTCGAACTCGGGGCCATCCACGCAGGCAAACTTCATCTTCCCGCCGATCATGACGCGACACCCGCCGCACATCCCGGTCCCGTCCACCATGATCGGATTCAACGAGGCGACGGTGTGGATCCTGCGTTCGCGGGTGACGCTGGCGACCGCCTTCATCATGGGAACGGGCCCGGCGGTCAGCACCGCGTGGACCGGGTTCGACTCGTCGCCGATCAGTTCGGCGAGTTTCCCGGTGACGAACCCCTGGTAGCCATAGCTGCCGTCATCGGTACACGGATGGACCGCGTCGCAGACGGCGCGAAGCTCTTCTTCCATAATGACATAGGGCTTGCTGCGCCCGCCGATGACCGCGGATACCTTGTTCCCGACGGCCTTGAGGGCCCCGGCCTGCGGGTATATCACTGCCGTCCCAACACCTCCGCCGACCAGGACCACGTGCCCGAGCTTCTCGATCTTGGTCGGCTTGCCTAGCGGGCCGACCACGTCCAGGACGCCCTGTCCGGCCTGGAGGCTGCAGAGCCGCTCCGTGGTCGCGCCGACAACCTGCACGACCAGGGTGATCGTGCCGGCGTCGGGGTCGGAATCGGCGACGGTGAGCGGGATCCGCTCGCCGTGTTCCACCACCCGCACGATCACGAAATGCCCGGGCTTGTGGCGGGCCGCCACCCGCGGGGCCTCCACCACCATCCACCGTACGCTCGGCGCCAACCATCGGGCCTCTCGGATCGGAAACATCGTTCGGCAATCTCCAAAAGAAGCGGCGAGCCGGTGCTGGGGAACCGATCCCGGCCGACTCGCCCCGAACCCGTTCGCTCGCGGTCAACTCAGCATTGACAGGGTAGCCTCTGGCGACTCGCGAGTCAACGAACTCGTTGCCCTGGAGCACCTCCCGCGGGCGTGATGCACCAAGTAACACTGTTACCGAAACCGGCATTAGCTGTCATAGTATAGTATGGAACTCGTGGGGGGGTGGGGCCGCAGGTACAACTCCCGGATCTCATTCGCCATCTTGCAGTCGATCAACGCCTGCATCGACCCCTCACCGGACGACCGCCGCCTGAATGGCTTCGTCCAGGGTCCTCACGCCGGTCTCGAGCTGCTCGCGCCTGATGCACAGGGGCGGGCTGAGGCGAATGGCCGTCTCGCCGCACCCGAGCATGACCAGCCCGCGCCGGAAAGCCTCATTGACCACCCGGTCCCGCAGCTCGGGATTTGGTTCCCGGGACGCGGCGTCCTTGACGAACTCTACACCGATCATGAGCCCCCGACCACGGACTTGGCCTATGCATTTGTGGCGGGCGGCCAGTTCCTCGAGCATGGCGATGGCCTCGCAGCCCAGCCTGGCCGCGTTCTCGATCAACCCCGCCTCCAGCAGCTCGATCGTGGCCAGTGCCGCGGCGCACGAGACGGGGTTCCCGCCGAAGGTCGAGCCCTGCGAGCCGGGCGGCCAGTCCATCACGTCCGCGCTCGCGACGACCGCGCCGATCGGCATGCCGCTGGCGATCCCCTTGGCCAGACACATGATGTCCGGCACGACGTTCCAATGCTCGACGGCGAACATCTTGCCGGTGCGGCCCATGCCGCTCTGGATCTCGTCGGCCACGAGCAGGATACCGTGCCGGTCGCACAGCTCGCGGAGTCGGGGCAGAAAGCCGTCGGGCGGGACAATGTAGCCGCCTTCCCCGAGAATCGGCTCGACGAAGATGGCCGCCACCTCGTCCGGCGGCATCTCACGGCGAAAAAGGTTGTTCTCGATGGAGCGGACGTCACCGTACTCGGCGTGGGCGACCATCGGGATGAGTGGGCCGAAGCGCTCTTTCTGGCGGACCTTCGACGCCGTCAGCGACAGCGAACCCATCGAACGGCCATGGAACGCGCCGTAGAAGGCGATGATCCACTTCCGGCCGGTGGAATGGCGGGCGAGCTTCATGGAGGCCTCGATCGCCTCCGTGCCGCTGTTGGTGAAGAGGACTCGCCTGGCCTGCGGACCGGGAGCTCTTGCGGCGAGCTTCTCGGCCAACTCGATCATCGGCTCGTAGTAGAAGTCGCTGCCGCAGATGTGGATCAGCTCACCGCTCTGCTTGCGGATCGCCTCGGCAACCTTCGGGTGACAATGACCTGTGGCACACACAGCAATCCCCGCGGCCAGGTCGAGGAAGCGATTGCCGTCGAGATCCTCGATGACACAGCCCAAGGCCCGGCGCACGACGAGGGGATACGGCCGCGTGTTGGACGGTGACGTGACGGCATGGTCGCGCTGGACCGCGGCCGACACGAGCGGCCCCGGCAGGGGCGTGATGAGACAAGGTGCGGATCCCAGCGATTCGTCATTGACAAAAACCTTTTCCATGCAGCCATATTCTCCGTGGTGGGAAACATCGTGTGGCACCGCCCTTTCAGCGGTGCAGGACACCGGCGAGACGCCTGTGCCGCAAGGCAACGGTTCCCATTGAGACAGATGCCGTCGGGCTCATCTAGCTCCCGAACCTGATCCCTTGCGCGAGAGGCAGCTCCTTCGAGAAGTTGATGGTGGTCGTCTGCCGGCGCATGTAGTTCTTCCAGGCATCGGAGCCGGACTCGCGCCCGCCGCCGGTGTCCTTCTCGCCGCCGAACGCCCCTCCGATCTCCGCCCCGCTCGTGCCGATATTAACGTTAGCGATTCCGCAGTCGCTCCCTCGATGCGAGAGGAACTCCTCGGCCTCGACGAGATTCCGCGTGAAAACGGCCGAAGAGAGCCCCTGCGGCACATCATTGTGCATGCCCAAGGCCTCCTCGAACCGGTTGTATTCGATGAGGTAGAGGATGGGGGCGAAGGTCTCCTCCTGCACGATCGGCATGTCATGCGTGACCGACACGATGCACGGCGTCACGTAACAGCCGCCGGGATAGTCGCAGCCCGTCAGCCGCTCGCCCCCGCAAACCACCTGCCCGCCCTCGGCCCCGATCCGATCGAGCGCGGCGAACATGCCGTCCACGGCGGCGGTGCCGATCATCGGACCCATGAGCACGCCCGGCTCGAGGGGATTCCCGATCCGCACCTGTTTGTATGCCTGGATCAGTCGCTCCTCCAACGGCCCGCGGACCGACGTGTGGACGATCACCCGGCGTGTGGTCGTGCAGCGCTGGCCGGCGGTCCCGACGGCGCCAAACAGAATCGCCCGGGTCGCGAGGTCCAGGTCCGCCTCGGGCGTGACGATGATGGCGTTATTGCCGCCCAGCTCGAGCAGCGTCCGCCCCAGCCGCCTGCCCACGACTTCGGCGATGCGCCGGCCCATGCGGCAACTGCCGGTCGCCGAGACGAGGCGAATGCGGCGGTCGTTGATCAAGGTCTCTCCAGCCTCTGCCGACCGGCCAATCGCCAGGGAAAACACGGCCGGATCGACGTCGCACGCCCGGCAGACCTCGGCCGCGATGTTCGTGCAGGCAATCGCCGTCAGCGGCGTCTTGGACGACGGCTTCCACACCATGGCATCGCCGCAGACGCCGGCAATGGCGACGTTCCAGCCCCAGACCGCCACCGGGAAGTTGAAGGCGGTCACGATCCCGATCACGCCCAGCGGATGCCACTGCTCATACATGCGATGCAGCGGCCGCTCCGACATCATGGTCAGGCCATAGAGCTGCCGAGAGAGCCCGACCGCGAAGTCGCATATGTCGATGATCTCCTGGACCTCGCCCTCGCCCTCGGGCAGGATCTTGCCCATCTCCAGCGTGACCAGCCGGCCGAGCGACGGTTTCGCGTCGCGCAGCGCCTCCCCGATCCGCCGGACGACCTGCCCACGCTCCGGCGCCGGCCGCATCCGCCAGCTCTCGAAGGCCTCCTGCGCCCGCTCGATGATCCGACCGACCTCCTCGGGCGTCACCTGCCGGACCGACGCGAGCTTGCTGCCATCGATCGGCGAGATCGAGTCGAGCACCTTGCCGCTGCCCAGCCACTCCCCGCAGAAACCACCCGGATTGTCCGCTTGGATGCCGAATCCCAGATCGCACTGAGGCATCGTAATCCTGCCTTCTGATACGTCTCCCGGTTGAGACCCGCGCTGCTGTCACGCGGCCGGGATTGTACCACGCTCACGAGGCCGGCAACAATTCCCGGTTCGCGATCACCGGGACATTCGACCATCGTGTAGGGGGCCGGCGTGCCACTGCCAAGGACGAGCCGCGGGCTTCAGCCCGCGCGGCCTTCCGATCACAAGAGCGGCGCTTGATTGCGCACGGTGATTCAGGGCCGATCACTTCCCCCGTCCGGGCACGTTTCGCGGGGCGATGGCCCAGTCGAGGAACTCCAGGCGGGACAGATCCGGCGGCGGCGGCTCGCCCTTGGGCGAGATTCGGCGGTACTTCTCGACCAGCTTGTCGAGCAGCACCGAGACGATCTGGGCTTTGGCGGGATCCCGGGCCGCGTTGTGCATCTCCTCCGGGTCGCGAGCGAGGTCGAACAGTTTCACTTCCGGGCCCCTCGGCCGCTCGACCGGCTCGTAGCCGAGCCAGTTCACGTCATCGTTGCTTGTGCCGTAGATCAGCTTGTACCGCTCCGTGCGGATCATGGCCTCTTCAGTCGGCTGGTACTCGCTGAAGACGGCGTCGCGCACGGCGGAGATTCTGCCCTCCACGAGCGGTTGCAACGAGAAGCCGTGCAGGTCCCGCACCGGCCCCTCGTCCCGGTCAAACGGGACACCCAGGTAATCCAGCACGGTCGGCGCGATGTCGACGAACTCCACCAGTGCCTCCGTACTCGCCCCGGCCTGGATCCGCCCCGGGAACCGCATCACCAGCGGAGCCCGCACCGCCCGCTCATAGAAACAGTGCTTCTCGAATCGACCGTGCTCACCCAGGTGGTACCCGTGGTCGCCCAGATAAACGACCAGCGTGTTGTCAGCCAGGTTCAGCTCATCCAGAACCGACAGCACCCGCCCGACGTTGAGGTCAAGAAACGCGACCGACGTGTGGTAGCTGGCGATAATCCCCTGTTTGTCCTCGTGCGTCAGGTCCACGAATATCTTGGGGATCTGGCCGGCGTCCTCGGGCCCGGGCGTCGGGACCGGCATGTCTTTCGGGTCGTAGCGGCCCGCGAACTCGACCGGGAACCAGAACGGTGAATGGGGTTCATGAAAGCCGACCTGGACGAAGAACGGCTCGTCGGCGTGGGCCTTCATGAAGCTGATCGCTTCCCGCGCGTACCAGGTGTCGGGCATGTCGTCGTCGTATCTGCCCAGAGGCCGGTAGAAGCCGTTCAGCCAGATCCGGGCATGGTCCCTGAACGGTCTCCAGGGCGGCAGGACGTCGAGCCCTTCCGGTAGGGGCCGGTCGGAACCATGCTCGCGGAACCTCTTCTGAGCCTCCCTCGGCGTGCGGTGCACCTCGAACCCGTGCCGCTTGCTCGAATTGAAGTGCATCTTCCCGAACGCCCCCGTGCGATAGCCGGCCTCACGCAGTCGTTCGGCCAGCGTCCAGGCCTCGTCGTCCAGCGCGTGCCGGAGTAGCGTCACGCCGACCGCGTGCGGGTACCGGCCGGTAAGGAATGATTGCCGCGAGGATGTGCACATGGGCGAGTTCGCGTATGCCCGATCGAACCGCACGCCCGATGCCGCCAGTCGATCGAGGTTCGGCGTCTGGGCGAGCTTGCTGCCGTAGGCACCGTATGCTTCGTACCGGTGATCATCGGCCACGATGATGAGGACGTTCGGGCGAGTCGTTTGGGCTCCCTGCGCCAGGCTGACCGCGGCGAGCGATACAATACATCCGATCAATCGCGACATGGCTCGGTTCTCCAGGTACGGCGTGCTGCTCTTGCCCACGATTGAAGGGCATCCGGGTGGGTGGATCGTAGAGCCGGCTGGTGTTCGTGGCAAGCCGCGGCGCACGGTTTACGCCCGGCCGAGAGCGTCGTAGAATGCCGGCCAACTGCGGGAATCATCAGTTTCGCGAGAGAGCCATGGATCAGGAGGAACACCGGATGGCCAAGAGAAACGCTGTTGCCTCGGGGTCGCGCCCCTTCGCCAACGCCCCCGTGATCAACCCCCTCCAACTCGGGGGGATCGAGACCTCGGTTCTCGACAACGGCCCGGGACGGGGCGTGCGCATCGCATGGGTCAATACCGGGGCTGGACTGCGATACAAGGTCGTCATCGACCGCGGGTTGGACATTGCCGACGCCGAGTTCCTGGGCCACTCCCTTACCTGGCATTCGCTCACCGGCGTGACCGCCCCCTCGCACAGCTACAACCACGGCATGGATTGGCTGCGGGCGTTCTACGGGGGCCTGCTGGTCAGTTGCGGCCCCTTGAACACCGGCGCTCCCTTCGTGGAGGACGGGCAGGAGTACGGGATCCACGGCACCCATTCGCATACCCGGGCCATCGTCGAGTCGATCATCAACCCCGACCCCGCCCGCGGGCAATACCAGATGAGCATCACCGGTATCGTGCGAACCGCCCGCGTGTTCGGGCCCAACGTCGAGCTCCGCCGCACGATCAGCGGCACGATCGGCGAACCATGGATCCGCATCCACGATCACTTCACCAACCGCGGGAACCAGATGGTGCCTCATGCCTGGCTCCTGCACATCAACTTCGGGTTCCCATTGCTGGAGCCCGGCGCCAGCACCTACTGCTACCAGGGCAAGATCTCGCCGCGGGCTGAAGACGTTGACTGGTTCACCAAGCGCAAGGATTATCGCGCCGCCCCCAGGCCCCAGGAGGCGCACCGCGGCCCGGGCGAGGTCTTCACCTACATCGACCCCAAGGCCGACGCCAGAGGCATCGTGCTGGCCGGCGTGGTCAATAAGAAGCGCGGGCTGGCGGTGAAGGTGGAATTCGCCAAGAAGGACTACCCGCGGCTGGGCAACTGGCAGCACTGGGGGCCCGGCGGCTCATATACCGGCGCCCTGGAGCCGATGACCGCCGGCGTCGAGGGCCGACCCATCGACCGCGAGCGAGGCTGGCTGCGGTTCCTGAAACCGGGTCAGGCAGTCGAACTCACCTGCACGATCACCGCCACCGATGATAAGCGCCAGATCGCCCGGCTGCTGAAGCTGAATCGCTGAGCTGACGGTAGTGTCCGGTGGTTCTTCCTGCTCGCAGCACACCCGGACCGGGTGGCCCCTTGTCTGAAAGTAACGATCTTACAATGGCATGGAGAATCGTGTCATGGACCAGCGTGGTTCGACAAGGATAAGCCGGCGTACGTTTGTCGCGGCAGCAGCAGCAGCCGGCGCATCCGTGATCCATTCAGCCCACGCCCGGGAGAACCAGCCTTCCAACAGCAAGGAGACCGGCATGCTTCGCGTTGCCCAGATCGGCATGCAGGGGCACTTCGGGGATATCGTCCGCGGGATTCCCGAGATCCAGGACTGCCAACTCGTCGCCGTCGCCCGCTCCTGGCCCGACGAACCGATTGAGAAGCTGAGTAAGTTCCCGGCCTGGAACCCCCAGACCCGCGTCTACGACGACTATCGCAAGATGCTCGATGAAGCCGGGCCCGACGTGGTATCGGTCTTCGCGCCGTATGCCCACAACGGCAGGTTCAACATCGCCGCGGTCCACCACGGCTGCCACGTCATCAGTGAAAAACCGCTGGCCGCGACCATGGACGAGCTGAACCGCCTGCGGGCTGAGCGCGACAACGCGGGCGTCCGCGTCACCGCCATGCTGCCGATGAGGCTGCACCCCACGTTCACCGCCGCTCACAAGGCCGTTGAGGACGGCTCTATCGGTGAGCCTTTCCTCGTCTCCGCTCAGAAGTCCTACCGCTGGGGTACCGACCGCCCCTGGTACTTCAAGCTCCGCAAGGACTACGGCGGGTCGATACCCTGGGTCGCCATCCACGCCATCGACTTCATCCGCTACGTGACCGGGCTCGATTATGCCGGGGTAACCGCCCGGCAAGCGGTCAAGGTGCACCGGGACTACCCGCAGTGCGAGGATTGCGGGGCCCTGCTGTTCGAGATGACCAACGGGGGGCAGGCAACGCTGACGTTCGACTACCTCCGGCCCCGAAAGGCGGGCAGTCACGGCGACGATCGTCTGCGCGTCGCCGGCTCGAAAGGCATCGTCGAAGTGCGACTCGACGCCCGGACTTTCTGCGAGCTCACCACGAACGACCGGGAGCCGAAGCAGTTGCCGCTTCCCGATTCACGCAAGAACGTCTTCATTGACTTCGTCGAGGAGCTCCGCGGCGGCAAGCCCCACTTCCTCTCCCCCGAGGACCCCTTCCGGGCCACCGAGGTCGCCATCAAAGCGCGCGACGCTGCCGACGCTCGAAAGACCATGCCGCTGTGATCGACGGCGGAGAATGCGAAACCGCCGAGGCATGGCAAGCAGCGCCGATGGGATGACCAAGGCAAATACAAAGTGGAGTTGTGCAGAGTCCGCCCAAACGGGGCTCTCTTGGGGTACCGACCCCCGCCGGACGCGGGCGGAAAAACCGGTCCTTGGAGTCATCACCATGCTTTGTTTACATCAAACCTGAAGCGCTGCGGCCAACTGCGGCCTGGCGCGAAAGACCACGCCGTCGGGAACGGATCCGTTCGCCTTGCGTGTTCTACTGTCCTGCTTCAGTCGGAATTGGAGAATGCCGCCGCGCGGGTTTGACCGATTTGGATGCCACAGTCCCGATTCCGCTGCCACTTTTTCGAAAACCACTTGACATACGGCCAGAGGTATGGTACTTATCGGTCTTCAGTTTCCGGTGCTCCACACCGGGCAGAGTTCCCGGCGAGGCGGCGGATAAACGCGCTGTGGGTCCCTCGCCGGCTGAGCCGGGCCACCGGGGGCGGGCAGAAGCGATGAGCACTTCGGCACACGACGGCATCAGAGCGACCGGACCACCACGGGAGTTCGCTCAAGAACCCCTCTCGGGACTTGTTTCACTATTCTCTTACTTTTGGAAGGAGGACGCAAACCACGAGAAGCGCAATGGCATGTGTAACTGTTGTGGCCACGCTGCTAGTGGTAGGCGCGCCGGTCCTGGCGGTCACCGAGGTCGGCGGGCTGATCGCCAGCGATACCACCTGGGATCTGGCCGGGAGCCCGTACCTGGTGACACTGGACGCCGGCGGGTCGATCATGGTCGGCTTCGGCGCCACCCTGACTATCGAGCCCGGCGTCGAGGTCCGATTGAAGCATGATATGGGCCTGACGGTCGGACACACCGGGTTCGGCCCGGGGACCCTGGTGGCCAGGGGAACCGAGGCCTCGCCGATCAGCTTTACCACCAACGCCCCCTATGAGCCGGGGCCCAACCCTCCGCCGCCCGCTCCCGGTGACTGGGTGCGGATCTACTTCACCGACTACGCCACCGATGCCGAGTACGACGCCTTGGGCCACTACCTCACCGGCTGCGTGCTGGAACACGTCATCGTCGAGTACGCCGGCGACGGCGGGCCGGCCATCACCGCGTCGAGTTGCTCGCCCTACCTGGGCCACTGCGAGGTCCAGCATAGCGCGGAGCGGGGTATCTACGTGGACGCCGCCAGTGCCCCGACGGTCAGGATCGAGAGCTGCGACGTCTCCCACTGTAGCACAAGCGGGGCCGGGGGCGGGGTCCTCGTCACCATCGAGGAGATGGGCACGGTGCGGATCGAAGGCTGCGAAGTTTCCCACTGTGCTGCCACGGGCAGCGGGGGCGGAATAAGCGTGCACGGTGGTAATCGTTATGTCGTCAGCGGCAACACGGTCAGAGATTGTCACGCCGGGCCGCAGAAGGACGTGTATGGAGGGGGTATCTACGTCAGCGCCTCGAACTGCACGTTCGAGCACAACACCGTGGAAGACAACAGCCTGACCAGTTCTACCAGTGGTGACAACCCCCACGGATACGGCGGCGGCGTGCACATCCAAGCCGAATGCACGGTGACGGACAACACCATCACCGGCAACACGGCGAGCATCTCGGGCAACGACAACCTGTACGCATACGGCGGCGGGTTTTACATCAATGGGGCCTGTACGCTGACTCACAACACTATGAGCGGCAACACGTTGAGTAGCTCGGGCGCGGGCAACTCATGGCGGCATTACGTATACGGCGGCGGGCTCTACATCAATGGGACCTCTACGCTGACGGACAACAGCATCACCGGCAACACCGCTAGCAGCTCGGCGAGCTACTCCGATGTACGCGCATACGGTGGCGGGCTCTACATCAATGGGCCCTCTACGCTGACGGAGAACAGCATCACCGGCAACACCGCTAGCAGCTCGGCGAACTACGACGATGTACGCGCGTACGGTGGCGGGCTCTACATCAATGGGGCCTGCACGCTGACGGAGAACAGCGTCAGCGGGAACACGGCGAGCACCTCCGGGCGTTACGAATTGTACGCAAACGGCGGGGGAATCCTTGTCGAAGGTGACTGTACGCTCACGGGCAACACGGTCACCGGCAACGCAGCGAGCAGCTGGGCCGGGCACGACCGACACTACTCATTCGGCGGCGGCATCTGCATCGGTGGCGCGTCTATCCTCACAGGTAACCGTGTCACAGCCAACAGCGCCAGCGTCTCGGGCGATGACTACCTCTGCGTATACGGCGGCGGAGTGTCTGCCAACGGGATGTGTACGATGGAGGGCAACCACGTCATCGGCAACAGCGCAACGGCATCCGGGACGGGCCAGGATCAGCGCGCATATGGTGGGGGGATCCGGCTGGGGCCGGACTGCGACGGCTCGGTCGTGACCGGCAACGACATCTGCGACAACATCGTTCAATCGGACGAGGACAGGGGCTACGGCGGCGGCATCTACTTGTACTACAGTCCAAACTGTGAGTTCACATCGAACAGGATTACCGGGAACATCGGAGATAAACACGGCGGCGGGATCTGTGTCGATCACGGCAGCGGCTTCCAATTGACCTCGAACACGATCACGCAGAACACGGCCGGGAACTATGGCGGTGCTCTCTACCTGTATCAGAGCGAGGGCTCGGTGTTGACCTGGAACGTGGTCACAGAGAACACGGCTGACCTCGAGGGCGGCGGGATGCACTTCGACCAGAGCGGCAGTTGCACGATGACCGATTGTGCGGTGGCCCACAATCACACGAACGCCGGTGACACCGGGGGGATCTACGTCTACGAAAGCACCTGGATGTCGTTCGCGGGTGATCCGGTCACGGGATCATATAACGTCATCAAGGACAACGACGGCTATTACATCTACAACGACACGGCGTTCGACCCGGCCGGGAGCGGGGACATCGACGCCTCCTACCTCCAGTGGGGCACGGACGACATGCAGGCAATACAGGACTGCATCTACGACTACTTCGACAATGCGAACCTTGGCTTCGTGCTCTTCTATCCCCTCTGGGAGGACCCGGAGCTGTGGCGGTGGCCCAGGGCGGCGGTGTCCCGCAAGACCCACGGGGCGCTGGGCGATTTCGACATCGAGCTGCCCCTGGCGCCGGCCGCACCCGAGGATACCGCCATCGAGACCCGCAGGGACGGCGTGCAGCAGGTGGTCCTGACCTTCACCGAGCCGATCGAGGCCATCGACGGCACACCGGACGACACCGAGGTCGCCTTGACCTGTGACGGCTCGCCCTGCGGCAGTGTCGATGCGGTGACGATTGTCGGCCAGGTTATGACCATCGACATATCGGGCGTCCCCGACGCCACCTGCCTGGCGATCACGGTCAGCGGGATTGCCGACCTGGTGGGCAACCCGTTGGTCGGCGACCACGACGTGCAGGTGGTGGTCCTGGCCGCCGACGTGAACAGCGACGGCAACGCGGACCTGATCGACATGGCCTACGTCAAGAGCAAGAACGGCGAGCCCCTGTCGCCGCTTCCTTGCGACGACCCGGACTTTGCCCGGTTCGACCTGAACGTGGACGGCAACATTGACCTGATCGACATGGCCCTGGCCAAGAGCAGGAACGGCAACTCTGCGGCTTGTCCGTAGCGAAGTAATTCGAGGTGGAGCAGGTCAACGACCTGCCTTCACCATCTGCGGATCGTCGATAGTTGCGGCAGGTCGTTGACCTGCCCTGCCTGATCAGAGCCCCAAGCGCCAGCGCGGATAACGGCTCGGAGCTGGGCTCTGCGAGCCCGGTGAGTTGCATTCCGTATTCCGAGCCGGGCTCTGCGAGCCCGGTGCCCCTTCGCGGCGTGAGGTCTAGCCATTCGAGGAACCACCGGCCTCACAGAGGCCGGCTCTGATCGCGCCGCAACCAACTCGGATTGCGCCGCAGCCGGCTCTGATCGCGCCGGAACCGGCTCTGATCGCGCCGGAGGGGGCGCGAAACACGTACGAAGCCCGCGGCTCGATGGTGTCAAAACCGGTCGGTTTGGCTACAATATATATGGAGGCGGCCTATCGGGACGCTTGGGTCGCGGAGGATTCTACAGGGATATCGCCGTCGCGGAAGGGGCCGGGCTTGCCGGGAAAAGAACTACCATGAAGCTGTACGTCCGGATACGGACGGGATTGACGGTCGCGGCTCTTGCCCTTGCGAGCGTGACGCCTTGCGTGCATGGCGACAAGACGGGCGGGCGAGGCCTGGAGGCCAATATCCGGATCACCGGCGGCCTGCGGCTCGTCAGGGTCTGCGGGGCCGCGGACGATGGCATGTCGCTGCAAGCCGGCTCCGGCGCACTTGAGGAGACCGACTACCCAAGGCCGCCGCTGGCCGGCTTCTCCCCGCTCGTAGCGATCACCACCTCTGACCAAGGCAGCAGGGAGGAGTTCGAGTGGGAACACGTGGTGCAGAGTTCCTACGTCGGTTCACCCCTCAACCCGCCGGCCACGGAAAACTTCGTGATCGGGATTTTCGACAGCGGAGCGGTGATCGACCTAGCCGCGGCGCCGAGTGACCTGGTCCTTGGCCTGACCGGCGCTTACCTGACCCCCAACGATATCCCCCTGAGCGGGGTCGGGGGGACGGTCAGTGCGATTCTGTCCCAGCCCATTGGCATGTTCGCGGCCGGGCTTGCGGCCGTCCAGCCGGGCGGTCAGCTCGACCTGAACCAGGTGGTGGGCCACACCAACGTGTCGGTCGGGGTGGCGCCGGAGATCAGTTGCGGCCCCGGTGAGAGCGTGACGGCCGTCGTGGGCACCCCGCTGATTGCGTTCTTCACCACTGTCATCCGCCCCGACACGCCCCGAACCGTGACGGTCAACAACGAGACCATCACCGCACCGGACGTCCAACTGCTCGATCCGTTCGACCCGTCGATCCCCGTCTATCCGCGGAGCATCGCCATGGAATTCGGCGGCCCGGCCCCGGTCACGACCGCGAGCTTCTACGGCGACATTTTCGGCGATTTCAAGACCCCCATCACGCCCACGCTGCTGTCGATGGACCCGTTGTCGCTTCCGTTTGGCGGGGCGTTCTTCGCCCAGATCGGCGTTCTCCAGGGCGAGCCGGGGCCGACAAACCCGATCCAGAATATGCGGGTCCTGGTCGATACGGGCGCCCAGAGCTCGATCATGAGCACGGCGATGGCGGCCAACCTCTCGCTGCCCGTCCAGCCCCATTTCACGGTTTCCGTGTGCGGGGTCGGCGGGCTCGTGGAGGACGTGCCGGGCTACTACATCGACTACGTGAAGATCAACGCCCTGGGAGGTGCCCTTGAGTTCTCGAGGGCTCCGTTCGTCGTGCTCGACCTCGAGTCGCCCGAGGGCGGCCCGCTCGACGGCGTGCTCGGCATGAACTTCTTCTGGGACCGGAACATCGTTTTTGAGCCGTCGCTGTCCCTCAGCGGGTTCCTGCACGTCTCCGATCCGATCGGGTTTGCGTACGGCGACTTCGATCGCGATTTCGACGTGGACCAGGACGACTACGCCTTCTTCCAGGCCTGTACTACCGGGCCCGCCATCCTGGTGCTGGATCCGCAGTGCGCCCACGTCGATGCCGACGGTGACGCAGACATCGACCAGTCGGACTTCGGCATCTTCCAGGCGTGCCTGAGCGGCCCCGACGTCCCCGCCGACCCGAACTGCTCGCAACGACCCCAGTAGACCGCCTCAACAGCCGCACCCGGGACAACCGCAAGAAATGAGGATCGGCACTCCGCCGGCGGTGAACTCGTTACATCTCGAACACCACCTTCAGCGCCGAACCGCCCGCGGCGATGCGGAACGCCTCCTGGTGGTCCTCCAGGCGGAATCGATGGGTCAGCAGGGGTGACGGGTCCACCGTGCCCTGCGTAACAAGCGACATGGCCTCGGCATAATCGCGCCGCCGCGACTCCGATGCACCGGTGACGTGAATCTGGTGGTAGTGAATGACATTCGGATCAATAGTGACCGATGCGTCCTTATCGAACCCCGCAAACAGGCTGACCTTGCCGCCCTTCTTGACCGCCCTCATGGCGACGTTGATCAGCTCGGGGGCACCGACGGCAAGGATGGCGGCATCGAATTCACCGACGGCATCGAACGCCTCGGGCGGGCAGGTCGCCTCGGCCCCGAATCGAGTGGCCCACTCGCGGCGGTTCGCCCGGGGCTCCACCACGGTGATCGGAGCAACTCCCCTGGCCCGGGCCAACATCAGATGCAGCAGTCCGATCGGCCCGGCCCCGAAGATCACCAGCGGTTCCGGCTTGCTCTCTTCGCGTTCTCGTTCACACCGCGCCTCCCCCGCACCGAGCCCCATCTCGTGCTGACCATTGATGCAGCAGGCCATCGGCTCCAGAAGCGGCGCCACCTCCATCGGGATCCCGCCCGGCAACTTGAACAGGTTCCCGCGCCGAACCGCGCGGGCGGGAATCAGCATGTACTCGGCAAACGCTCCGTCCGTGTGGTAGCCCAGCGTGATCCGGGTATCGCAGAGATTCTCCCTCCCGGCAAGGCAGTACGCGCAGGCTCCACACGACACCACCACGCACACCGCGACGCGGTCGCCCGGGGCGCATTCGCCCACGCCCGCCCCGACGGCGGCCACGGTGCCCCCGCACTCGTGCCCGATCGGATGCCCGGCGCGGACGTCACGCGTCTTGCGGCCACTGACGATTCGGACATCGGTGCCGCAAATGGCCGCTGCGTGCACCCGTATTAGCACTTCACCGTCGCCCGGCTCGGGGCGTGGCACCTGGCGCAGGCTCAGGTGACCGGGCCCCTCGAAGATCAATGCTCGCATCTGCTTTTCGATTGCTCTGGTCCCCGGCCGTCAAACGCCCTGACCCCCGGTCCCGAGACGGGCTCGATATTCATTCGCAAAGCGGGGCAAACATGATGGCGTCGGCAGGCAGGCGGCGTTGTTCACAGTACTCGACCAACAGGGCGATGTAGCTGCGACGGATCGTATCCTGCCCGGCCAGGCCAAGTGCTTCCTGTACGCGCCGGACTGATTGTTCGTCGGGTCCTTCGATCTCAACGTAGCAGCCCAGGTAAGGCACCTCATCCAGCTCGACCTGGCAGTCCTGCAGTCGCCAGCTTTCCCGCCGTTTCTCGAAGCGCAGGACCTCAACGAAACCAACCCGCTGAAGGAGCGCTCGGCCCGCCTCGGGGGCATCGAGCGTGACCTGGATTTCCTCGCGCTGTTTCAGGGGTCCGGGCTGGATGGGCCCCTTGTAGGTCAGCGTCGCCGGTGGTGCGTTACCCTCCTGGGCCTGGCAAATGCGGATTCGCAGGCCGCACCCGCCGGCCAGCAGCGTCCGCTCGGCGTTGTCGAAGATGTGATTGCTCTCCAACACCCGGCCCAGGCTGCGGGCCCCGAGCTCGGCCAGCTTCGCCCGGACGGCATCATGCGAGTCAACCTTGATCTTGGCTTCGATCTCAAGAGTCATAACGTCCGGCCGTGAACCATCAGTTGCAGAGAATCCGGCGAAGAGAAAACGCGTATCGCACGGCATACTTCCCGCGCGACCTGGCCGAAATCGTACTTTGCCAACATCTTCGATCTGCGGGGCTTCCTATTCATTCTCCTTATACGCGCTCCCCTTCGGGTCGCGGCTAAACCCGGCCACGCGAATCGTCCGCCCGTCCGGCTGTCTCTCCATCTCTCCGCCTCCCCATCTCTCCGCCTCCCCATCTCTCCGCCTCCCCGTCCCTCCGCCTCCCCGTCCCTCCGTCTCCCCATCTCTCCGTCTCTCCGTCTCTCCGTCCCTCCATCTCCCCATCTCCCCGTCTCTCCATCCCTCTATCTCTCCCTCCTGTTGCCCTCCGTGTCTCTGTGTCTCCGTGGTGAGTCTTCTTCTGGACCATCAACCGGCTACGATGTTCACCATCCGCCCGGGGATGCAGATCACCTTGCGGACCGTCCTACCGGCGAGCGCTTTGACGATCCGCTCGTCGGTGAGGGCGGCGGATCTCATGCGCTCCTCGCAGGCGGCGGCATCAGCGGGCAGGATGATGCGAGACCGCAGCTTGCCCCCGATCTGCACCGGTATCTCGATCTCCGCCTCGGTACACAGGACCTCGTCGCAGGTCGGCCAGCTCTCGCACGCGATTGACCGTTGCCATCTCTCACCTTGCAGCCGCTGCCACAGCTCCTCCCCGAGATGCGGGGCGATTGGCGCGAGCATCTTGACAAAGGGCTGAGCCACCTCACGCGGGACTTGATCGCCCTTCAGGGCGTTGTTCAGTTCGATCATCGCGGCAATGGCGGTGTTGAACCGCAGCCCTTCCAGGTCCGCGGTCACCTTCTTGATCGTCTTGTGGAGCAATCGGCGAAGCGAATCGCCGGGGGGTGAGCTGCTGACTTTCACCGACCCGTCTTGGGCGATGAACCGCCGCCAGACCGCGTGCAGGAATCGGCTCATTCCGATAATGTCGCGGGTGCTCCACGGCTTGCTCGCTTCGAGCGGGCCCATGTACATCTCGTAGGCACGCAGCACATCCGTGCCGTATTCCCGGCAAATATCGTCCGGGGACACCGCGTTTCTCAGGCTTTTGCCCATCTTGCCGAGGCTGCGGGTCAGTGGCTCGCCGGTGGAACGCTGGACGAACCGCATGTCCTTGCCCTCGCCTCGCTCTTCCACGTCGTTCGCGTCCGTGTACATCCCGCGGTCATCCTGGTAGGCGTAGGCCTGGATGTACCCCTGATTGAACAGCCGGGCGAACGGCTCGGGTGAGCTTACGTGGCCCAGGTCGTACAGCACCTTGTGCCAGAAGCGGGCATAGAGCAAATGCAACACCGCATGTTCCGCCCCACCTACGTAGAGGTCCACGCCACCCGAAGACTTCTTACCTTCGGGTTCGCGCGCGCTCATCCAGTACGCTTCGATCTGGGGATCAGCCAGGACCTCATCGTTGGTGTTGTCGAGGTAGCGGAGGTAGTACCAGCACGAGCCGGCCCACTGGGGCATGGTGTTCAACTCGCGGCAGAACTCGCGCACCAGTGCGTCCGTCGGGGGCGTCTCACCGGGCTTGACGGTTTTGACCGAGCCGGATCCGGTAACGTACCCGCGGACGTTGACCCAGTCCTCGGCGCGACCAAGGGGCGGGGCGGGCGGAGCTTCAGGATCCTCTGACGCCTGCGGGCGGTAATCCTCGATCGCCGGCAGCTCGACGGGCAACTCACTCTCGTCCAGGGCAAAGACCTCGCCCGTCCCGACGTCGTGTACGATCGGGAACGGCTCACCCCAGTAGCGCTGCCGGCTGAACAACCAGTCCCGCAGCTTGTAGTTGACCGCACCCTTGCCGAGTTCGTTCTCCTCCAGCCAAGCGGTGATACGCTTTTTGAACTCGGCGGTGGGCAGGCCGTCAAACTGGCCGGAGTTGACGGCGGTCCCGTCGCCGGTGTAGCCCCGCCAGTCCTCGTCGCCCGGCGGCTGCACCACCTGGATGATCGGCAGGTCAAACTGCCGCGCAAACTCCAGGTCCCGCGTGTCGTGGGCCGGCACCGCCATGATCGCCCCCGTGCCGTACCCCATCATCACGTAGTCGGCGATCCAGATCGGGAGCCGCTCGTCGCTCACCGGGTTGACCGCATAGGCGCCGGTGAACACGCCGGTCTTTTCCTTCATTTCCGCGGTGCGGTCGAGTTCGCTCTTGCTGCTCGCGAGCTTGACGTATTCCTGCACCGCCGCCCGTTGCTCGTCGGCCGTGACCTGATCGACGAGGGGGTGTTCGGGGGCGAGCACCATGTAGGTGGCGCCGAACAACGTGTCGGGACGGGTGGTATAGACGCGGATGACGCCGCTCTCTTTGCCGTTACCGGCATCTTCCCCGTTGCCGGCATCGCCGCTCCCATTGCCGTTGGCGATCGGGAAATCGACGTCCGCGCCCTGGCTCCGGCCAATCCAGTTCCGCTGCATCAGCTTGATCGCCTCTGGCCAGTCCACCAGCTCCAGATCGCGTTCGAGCCGATCGGCGTACCGCGTGATTCGCAGCATCCATTGCCGCAGGGGGCGGCGGTACACCGGATGGTTCCCCCGATCGCTGCGACCCTCGTTGGTGACCTCTTCGTTGGCCAGGACCGTCCCCAGCGCCGGGCACCAGTTCACCGGCACCTCGTCCACGTACGCCAGCCGGTGGCCGTCCAGCACCTCCCGCCGCTGCTGAGGCGTCAACTCCGCCCAGGTCTGCGTGCCGACCGGAGTCCCGTACCACTCCTGGAGTCCCGCCCCCTGAGCCGGCACGATCTCGCCGTCGAAGTTCACCACCAGATGCTCCTGCTCGAGATTGTGGATCAGTTCGGAGATCGGCCGGGCCGCGTCCTCCGGCGGGTCGTACCAACTGTTGAACATCTGCAGGAATATCCACTGCGTCCACTTGTAGTACGCCACGTCGGTGGTGGCGACCTCGCGGTCCCAGTCGTACCCCATTCCGAGCCGCTGGAGCTGCGACCGCATGTTGTCGATGTTCCTCTGCGTGGTCTCCCGCGGCGGCACGCCGTGCTCGATGGCGTATTGCTCGGCGGGCAGCCCGAACGCATCGTATCCCATCGGGTGCAGCACGTTGTATCCCCGCATCCGCAGGTACCGGGCGTAGATGTCGGTGGCGATGTAACCCAGCGGGTGCCCCACGTGCAGGCCGACCCCGCTCGGGTAGGGGAACATGTCCAGCACGTAGAACCTGGGCTTGTCGGGGTCGAAGTCGGCGTCCCCCGCTTGAGGCGTGCGGAACGTCTTGTTCTCAATCCAGTACTTCTGCCACTTCACCTCGAACGCGGCAAAGTCGTAATCACCCACTGCCGAACTCATCGCGCCCTCTCTTGAGTCTTGCTCTCGACTGTCCCCGGAGGTCCCCGGCTCGAACACGGGCCGGGATCGAGCCAGACATGATAACTACCACCTCCGTCGGGGGCAAAAGGCCCGGCGGGCCGGCTCGGAGGGAGGTAGCGTGGACCCAGCAATCTCAGGGCTCGCCTGATCGCATCATGACAATGGGCACGGATGGCGGTATAGTCTCAGTGACCACCTCTTGATGAGAGGGGCTGAATCCAACCGACAGACAGCTTTTGGAGGAAAACCATGTCCGCAACTCGCAAGACCAAACGTGACTTCCCGGCCCGGGCGTCAATGCCACGCCGGGAGTTCCTCAAGCAATCGGTTGCCGCCGCCGGCGTGATCGGGGGCACGCTGACCGTCGGGGCCTGTTCCAGGGTCGGGACCGCGATGTCAGTAGCCCCCGCAAGGGTGCCCGGGGCGAACGAGCGGATTTCGATCGGCATCATCGGGGCCGGCGGTCGCGGCCAAGCCCTCATGGGTGAGATCAATCAACTGGCCAAGGATCACAACGTCGAGATCACCGCCGTCTGCGACGTGTGGAAGGTGAACCTCAATCACACCGCCGCCGCAGTCGAGAAACACTACGGCAAGGCACCTCGCAAGTTCACCCGGTTCGGCGATCTACTGGCCCTGGACGATATTCACGCCGTCGTGATCGCCACGCCCGACTTTGCCCATACGCCGATTCTGATCGAGGCCCTCAAGGCGGGCAAGGACGCCTACGTCGAGAAGCCAATGTCCCTTCAGATCGCCAATGCGAATAAGGCGCTGGACCTGGCCCGCGCGGCTAAGCGGGTCGTGCAGGTCGGCACGCAGCGGCGCAGTGACGGGCTTCACATGGCCGCGGCCAAGACGATCGCCACCGGCGTGCTGGGCCAGATCAGTCGCGTGTCAGCCTCGGTGGATTTCAATCACCCCCGGTGGGCCCGCAACTACGCCGATTGCAAGGAGGCCGACGTCGATTGGGACGCATACCTGTTCAACCGGCCTAAACGTCCGTTCGATCCGAAGCTGCTGCGGCGCTGGCACCTGTACAAGACGTGCACCAACGGGCTTTCCGGCCTGTGGATGAGCCATTACGTCGATGCCCTGCACATGATCATGGGTGTTCAGTACCCCGCCAGCGCGGTGGCCCACGGCGGCACCTACGTCTGGAAGGAGGACCGCGAGCACTGCGACGTCTTCCATGCCCTGTTCGATTATCCCGAGGGGTTCCTGTTCGATTGGGGAATGAGCCTGGCGAACTCGGCGGGCACGCACTTCAGCGTGCACGGGACGCTCGGTACGCTCGATCTGCAGACCTGGACGCTCTCGGGCGCCGGCGGCGCCGGCGACAAGAAGATCCAGGAGAGCACCAAGATCGAGCGCGAACCGGGCGAGTCGCACATGGGCAACTGGCTGGAGTGCCTGCGCACCCGGAGGCGGCCGAACGCGGACATCCAGTTCGGCCACCAGCACGCGGTCGCCACGATCATGGCCGCCGCCGCCCTCCACTCCGGCCAGCGACAGGTGTACGATCCCCAGACGCGCAAGATGCACGCGGGATAGTAGCACGTGAACGAGGTGGAACACATGCCACGGCATACACGGCGTCGATTTCTCTCCGGGGCCGCCGGGCTGGCTGGAGCACTCTGTTGCAACTGGCCGCTGAGGGCTGACACGATGAAGACTGCCAGGATCGCCAGAGTCGAGTCGATCCCGCTGACTTATCCGACGGCGGGGCGGTTCAAGTTCTTCGAGGGGCCGGGCGGCGAACCGCTGGGGCGGCAAACCGTCGTGGTCAAGATCACCGCCGAGGACGGCACCGTCGGCTGGGGACAGAGCGTCCCGACCAACAAGTGGAGCTACGAGACGCTCGAAACCGTCCATACCACGATCCAGCGCTATCTGGCACCGGTGCTGATCGGGAAGAACGCCTTCGACCTCGACGCGATCAACACCGCGATGGACAGGATCATCGCCCCGTCGTTCTCGACCGGCCAGCCGATCTGCAAGGCGGGGATCGACCTGGCCCTGTTCGACCTTACGGGCAAGCTGCTGGGGCAAACCGCCGGCCAGCGATGGAAGCGCACGGGCCGAGACCGGATCACCCTCAGTTGGACGCTCAATCCGCGCGAGCTCGACGACATCGCCGGCCTCATCGAGCAGGGCCGCCAGCGCGGCTACCAGAACTTCAACGTCAAGGTCGCGCCCGATCCGAAGTTCGACGTCGAGATGTGCCGGATCGTCAAACGGCTCGCGCCCGACGGCTTCCTATGGGCCGACGCCAACGGCGGCTACGACCAGGCGACCGCTCTCGACGCCGCGCCCAAGTTGGCCGCTGCGGGGGCGGCCGTGCTCGAACAACCCCTCAAGCCGAACCGCTTCACCGGCTATCGCAAACTCAAAAAACAAGGTGCACTGCCCATCATCATGGACGAAGGCGTCGTCTCGGCAGTGGAACTGGAGGAGTTCATCAAGCTCGACATGCTGGACGGGGTGGCCATGAAGCCCGCCCGGTGCGGCGGCCTGACCGAAGCCCGCCGGCAGATCGAGCTGGTGCAGAGCCGCGGCCTCATGTTCCTCGGCAGCGGGCTCACCGACCCCGACATCTCGCTGGCTGCGTCGCTGCTGTTGTACGGGGCCTACGCGCTTCGGTACCCAGCCGCGCTCAACGGCCCGCAGTTCCTGGCGGCCCTCAGCATCCTCAGACAGCCCTTTGAACCCGTGGCCGGCCAACTGGCGGTCCCAGCCGGTATCGGACTGGGCGTGCAAGTGGACGAGCAGAAGCTGCAGGAGCATCGGCTGAAAGACGTGGGATGACTGCCGGCTTTGGAAAGGCTGTTGTCGCCCATTCCCCACCCGCAGCTCGAAGGAAAGGGATGTCAAATCGCTGGATCGCTCTCTACGCCAAGCCCTGCCAGCTCAGCGTGCTTTGTGACACTGTGAGCCCAGCGCTCATCGGCGAGGCGAACCGGGGCGCTCTTGCGCGATACCACCCGATTGGTCATCTCGCCGCTTCCTCGACGATCCGAATCTCCTCGTCCGTCAGGCCGTAGAGTTCGTGCACGACCGGGTCAATGCGGCGGTCCGATATTGTATATGAACAGGGATAGACAGGATACTCAGGATGGTTTCTCATTCATCCTGCCCATCCTGTCTATCCTTGTTATGTTCTCCCCTCTGCGTCCTGGTATTCTGTATCATGAACCCGTCGCCTCCTCCACGATGCGGATCTCGTCGTCGGTCAGGCCGTAGAGCCTGTACACCAGGGCGTTAATCCGGCGGTTCGCCATTGTATATGCACAGGGATAGACAGGATACTCAGGATGGTTTCTGATTCATCCTGCCCATCCTGTCTATCCTTGTTCCTTTTTCTTTCCGTATAGCCTCTTGTACTCCAGGCGCGCGGTGCCGAAGTTCACCAGGAGTCCAACAGGCAAACCCGTCGCCTTGAGGTAGTTGATCGTTTGCGCCATGTGCTCCGGCGCCAGCGCCTTGACCGCCTTCAACTCCACGATCACGATCTCTTCCACGACCAAGTCGGCAAAGAACTCGCCGACACAGCGCTCCCGGAACATGACCTTCAAGGGAGGCTGCTGTTCCACACGCAATCCCTTCTCGCGCAAAGCGATCACCAAGGCGTTCTCATAGACGGATTCCAGGAATCCGGCACCCAACTCGTTGATCACCTCGAAACAGCAGCCAAGGATTTTCTCCGTGATATCGGCATGGGCCAGCATAACGAAGTCTCTCTCATTAAAATGAACAGGGATAGACAGGATATTCAGGATGGTCTCTCATTTATCCTGCCCATCCTGTCTATCCTTGTTATATTCTCCTATCTGCGTCTTGCCATTCTATTCATGAGCCCGTCGCCTCCTCGACGATGCGAATCTCGTCGCCGGTCAGGCCGTACAGCTCGTACACCAGCGCGTCAATCTTGCGGTCGGTGGCGTCAATCTGACGCTGAAACACCGTCTTGTCGTGGCCCGTCTTCGCCGCCGCAAGTCGCTTGTGCAACGTTAGCATCCGATCGACCAGTGAAACCAGCTTCTCTGCATCCAAGTCAGATCGTGGGAGTCGGACGGGAAGCGCTCTCGTCTGTGCGATGATTATTTTCGGGAAGTCATCACGTCGCGCAACGCTGTTGTAAGTCCGGAAGTACCAAGCAAGCAGTTGTGAGTTGATTAGCCCGAGGAAATACCGAAGGTCCAGCGAGCAATCAGGCTTCCTCAAGAGGCTCTGAACGGACTGGCTGGTGAGGAACGTTGAGTCCGTGAAGATAGCCTGCAGGCGATAGCGCCTGCTCAATACCTGTCGTATCAATACGCGAGGTCGTGAGAAGAACTCAAACGGTTTCGACTTCTCGATCTCTTCTGGGTAGTCAACGTATTTCTCTTCACCAAGATCAAACCTGTATCGCTGCAGCGGTCCAGCGATCGCACGTACCGGGCGAACCATGCTTTCATCGCGGTCAGCCGGTTTGAATACCTCGACCCCCCGCTTGACATCGACATGGTCACCAAGCGTCGTGCCAGACGATCTGAGCTTGGAGATCAGTTGAGACTCTACGACAGAACAGGTGATCAAGAACTCATTCTCGTCCCCAGCGGGCCATGTTCGGTAATCGCCCGTCTTATGAAACTCCTCAAACTGAGCCAGAGATGAAATCCGATATCGCTGCGGGAAGACATATAGATCGAGTCCTCCCCCACCTGATTCATCATGCGCCTTCTGTGCGGTAACGACGACAGTGTCTATGTACGCGCCATGGAACACGTCAAACGGTAGGCTGACAAATGACTTTGGATCGAACTCCTTGAGGAAGATCTGTCGGAGGTGTCTTGCTGAGGGTGTAGACGTCCACCCTGATGGGATGATCATTCCGAGGAACCCGCTTCGCGTGAGCAGGTTGGCGGCCTGCTCCATGAAGAGCAGGAAACTATCGAATGAGTTCCGCGGTGATTCGAACGCGCCCCTTAGGAAGTGCATCTCGGGTTCGCTGAAGGCTGCCCCATACGGCGGATTCCCGATGACGGCGTCGAAGCCGCCTTGCTTGAAGACTTCGGGGAACTCGGCGTGCCAGTCGAAGGCGTTGATGCGGTAGCGCTCCTCCTCGTCGAAGAGGTCCATCTGCCGGTTCTCGTAGAAGTCGGGCCCGATGAGCGAGTTGCCGCACTTGATGTTGTCGGCCAGGTCGGGCAGGGCCCGCTCGTGATACAGGCGGAGCTGGTGGTCGAGGGTTTGCTGGTTTTCGCCTTCAAGGACCTTGAGCAGGAGCGAGAGCTTGGTGACCTCGACGGCCTGGGGGTCGATGTCCACGCCGTAGATGTTGTTGAGCAGGATGCGTTTTCGTTCGGCGGTGGTCAGTCGCCAGTCGTTATGGCCGGCCTGGTAGAGCTTGGGGTTTCTCCCGCGGGTGTGCTTGGCCGGGTCGTGCGCGGCGTAGAAGTCGCGGTGCCAGTTCAACAGGTACTGATACGCCCCGAGCAGGAACGACCCGGAACCGCAAGCGGGGTCGAGGATGCGGAGTTTGGCCGCCTGTTTTGGGGTCATTGCGGGGCGGGGGCGGTTGCTCCGGTCGGGGACTGACCCGGCCCGAGGACGACCCGGCTCGCTGGTGGCCGGCTCGCTGGGGGCGGGCTCGCTGGGGGCGGGCGAGTCGCCCAGGAGTCGGCCTACGGTGTTGGCGACGATGTAGTCCACGATATAAGTGGGCGTGTAGTAGACGCCGCCGGCCTTTTTGACCTCGGGCTTCTCCTCCACCACGGCCCGGTGGCCTTTGGTGAGCCGGATGACCTTGCCGAGGAACTGCTCGTAGACGTGGCCGAGGATCTCCGGGGGCAGCACGGAGAACTCGTACGGGCTGTCGGGGTAGTACAGGCTCCCGATGATGTCGCGCAGGACCTTATCGTCGAGCTTGAGGCTCAGCGTCAGCTCGTCGGGCGGCTCGCGCCCTTTCTCGGGTGCGAAGTGAAACAGGCCGGAGTTGTAACGCTCGTCGGCCCGGCGGAAGGTCTCGGCGAGCCGGGGGTAGATGCTCGGGCCGCTGAGCAAGGCGCGGAGCTCGCGGTCCTCGATCCCGCGGTCCTCGCACATCCGCAGGAAGATGATCCGGTCAATGGTGCGCTGGACGGCGAAGTTGAGATCGCGGCGCGAGAGCCCGGCGTTGCGCAGGGCGAGATTGCGGGCGAGGGCGTCGCGCCAGCCCTCGATTTCCTGGAGGAACGCGGCATCGACCTCGGCCGTGCCCCGCTTGCGCCTGGCGGATTCGGCGTACTTGTCGAACGAGCCTTTGAGGATCGCGCCGCGCGAGAAGATCGACGCGATCTCGTCCCAGCGGTCCGGGTACTGACCGTACTGGAAGTAGAGGGTGCGGGCGGTCGAGGCCTTATCGTTTTTGTTCGGCTTCACCCGGCAATCGTAAACGGCGAACTCCTCGAAGTCGGTCAAAATACTGAGCGGCAGCTTGGCGGACCATGCGTAGCGGCGGAGCTGGTAGGCGGGGTGTACGTCCTGGCGGATGTCCACCGACGGTTTCTTGGCCTCGACGAAGAACTTGCGCGTGCCGCCGATGCGGAAGCAGTAGTCGGGGGCCTTGGTCGCCCCGCCCACCTTGATCGCGTCCTCGTGAATCACGTCCTTGTACGCCTCGGCGTGGCCCTGTTTGTTGTCCACGTCCCAGCCGAGGGCGTCGAAGAAGGGGTCGATGAACTCGCGTCGGATCTGGGTTTCGTTGTAGCGCCCGGACCGGTAGGCGTCGGCGTTACGGTCGAATCGTTCGACCAGTTCAAGGACGGGCTCGGGAGCGGGCATCGCGGGGTCTCCCATCGGGTTCGGTGACGGCCGCGTCGGGGGCACAATCGGATATTCGAACCATCAGGATACGATGGGATGCCGGCGGTGCCAACCGTTGGCCCGCCCCGGTTCGTATCGCCGCGAAACCCTGGCGCGCTCCCCTGCGGGTCGCGGCTAAACGGGCCGCGAACAAGCGCTCCCCTGCGGGTCGCGGCTAAACGGGCCGCGAACAAGCGCTCCCCTGCGGGTCGCGGCTAAACGGGCCGCGAACAAGTGCCAATGCGAGAAAGTGAGAAAACACCGGCTGCGACGTGCCTTTTCCACTTTCGCACGTTCCCACCTTCGCACTTTCGCACCTTCCCACCTTCGCACCCTTTGGGCCGGGGTTTCGCGGAGGCACCATAGGGTTTCCTCCGGCCCGCCGCCTGGACTGTCGCGCATCTTCGTATCGCCGCGAAACCCTGGCGCGCTCCCCTGCGGGTCGCGGCTAAACAAGTGCATGGATGCAACTCGTGGCCCGTTTAGCCGCGACCCGCAGGGGAGCGCGTTGTGCATCCCCGGAACGTTGATTGTACCTCCGCCGACTGCTGCTACAGCAACTCCGCGATCTGGACGGCGTTGAGGGCGGCGCCTTTGCGGAGCTGGTCGCCGCTGACGAACATGTCGATGCCCCGGCCGTCGGGTTGGCTGATGTCCTGGCGGATCCGGCCCACGAGGACGTCGTCGCCGTCGCTCGATTCGATCGGCATGGGGAAGTGGCTCCTGGCGCGGTCGTCCACGATCTGAACACCCGGGGCGCCCGAGAGGATCTCGCGCACCTGGTGCTCGGTGATCGGCCTGGAGAACGTCATGTTGATGGCCTCGGAGTGGGCCCGCATGATCGGGACGCGGATGCAGGTCGCGGTGATCCGGATCGCGTCGTTGTGGAACATCTTGCGGGTCTCATCGACCATCTTCATCTCTTCGGTGTTGTAGCCATTGTCGCCTATATCAGAGTTGTGGCTGAACAGGTTGAACGCGATCTGGTGGGGGAGCACGTTCGGCGTAACAGTCTTGCCCGCGAGAAGGTCGCGGGTCTGCTCCTCGAGCTCGACCATCGCCTTATAGCCGGCCCCGCTGGCGGCCTGGTAAGTGCTGACCACGACCCGCTCGATCGGGCAGGCTGCGTGCAACGGCCAGACCGGCACCACCATGATGATCGTCGAGCAGTTCGGATTCGCGATGATCCCCTTGTGCTGCTTGCAGTCCTCGGGGTTCACCTCGGGCACGACCAGCGGGGTGTCGGGGTCCATGCGGAAGGCGGAGGAGTTGTCCACCACGACGGTGCCGGCCTCCACCGCCAGGGGGGCGAACTTCCTGCTGATCGATCCGCCGGCGGAGAACAGGGCGAGGTCAACGCCCTTGAAGCTATCTCGGGTCAACTCGAGGACGGTATGAGGCTCACCTTTGAAGGTGATTGTCTTGCCGGCGGACCGGCTGGAGGCCAGGAACGTGATCCTGTCGTACGGGAACCCGCGCTGCTTCAGCACGCGCAGGAACTCCTGTCCCACGGCGCCGGTGGCGCCCACTACTGCGAGATGTCCGGCCATCGCTGGTCAACTCCTGTCATGCGTAACGCCAAAGAGCCGCGGGTTTCTAGCCCGGTACGTGCTTGGCGTGGATAACGGCTCGGAGCCGGGCCCTGCGAGCCCGGTGCCCCTTCGCGTCGCGAGAGATTGCCCATCCAAGGAAACACCGGCCTCACAGAGGCCGGCTCTGAGCACGTCGGAATCGGTCAGTTTGAGGATTCTAGTGAATCTGCCGGGGCCAGGCAATCCTCCGGACGGCGGGCCGGCCGGCGTGCGGGTTTCTCCCCGGCAATTGTCGATGGGATAGGTGAATGACCGACCGCCAATCATGCGCCGATGGCTACCCCTTGACCGCCCCGAGCTGGATGCCCCGGACGAGGTACCTCTGGAGGATGACGAACAGGATGATGAGCGGGACGATGTTCATAACGGTGGCGGCCATCATGAGTTCGGTCTGCCGGCCGTAGCCCGCCCCGCCTTTGCTTTCGAAGAAGAGCATGCCGATCGGAAGCGTCCGAACGTAGTCGCTCTTGACGATGATCAACGGCCAGAAGAATGACGCGTAGTTGCCGAGGAACGTGAAAATCGCCAGCACAATGATCCCCGGACGCGCCAGGGGCAGGATAACGTCGGTGAAGGTCTGCCATTTGCTGGCCCCGTCAATCTCGGCGGCCTCGTCCAGGCTGGTGGGGATGGTCAGCATGAACTGTCGCAGCAGGAAGGTCCCGAACGCACTGAATGCCGCGGGCAGAATCAGCCCCGGATAGGAGTCGAGCAACTGCAGCTTGAACATGATGTAGTAGTTCGGGATCATCAGCACGATCATCGGTATCATCATGGTGCCCAGGTACATCAGGAACACGGCATTGCGCCCGGGCCATTTGAGCCGGGCGAACGCATATGCCGCCATCGAACTGGTCACGATCTGGAGGAACGTCACCCATGAGGCGACGAAGAGGCTGTTGAAGTACCATCGGCCAAAGTGGATGGGCAGTATCTTGCCCTTGGCGTCGCGCTTGAGGCTCAGCACGATATGGTAGTTGTCGGACTTCCACCGGTTGGGCAGGAAGTCGGGGAGGTCCGCTTCGGCGGGCGGCTTGAAACTGGCCAGCAGCATCCAGACGAACGGCACCGTCATGGTCGAGGCCAGGAGGATCAGCACGACCACCTTGGCGGCACTCAGAACCGGGGACCGGGCGTGCACGGCGCCGGTGGTACCCTTTTCGGCAAGAGGGTCGTTTTGGAGCAGCTTGTCAGGCTCGTCAGCCACGTCTTCCTCACTCCATGACGAGTTGCGAATGGTCAATGATGAATGGGGCACAGGCCTGCCCGGTCTCATTCATCCTCGCCCGTTCGTCATTCTCTATTCATCGTTCATCGTTCATCGTTCATCGTTCTCTTATCTCACACGTTCACTTGCCGGCTTCCGAACCGCCAGTTGACCATGGTCGCCACGAAGATCATCAAGAACAGCATCCACGACACCGCGGAGGCATACCCGAGGCGGAACTGCTCGAAGCCTTCCCGGTAAATGTAGAAACAGAGCGTCACCGTCGTGTCCGCGGGCTCGCCCTCGGTCATGACCCGTGCCTGCTCGAACCCGCCCTGAAGTCCGCCGATCACGCTCATGATCACAATAAAGAACGTGGTCGGGGCCAACTGCGGCCAGGAGACGTTCCAGAACGTCCGCCAGCGCCCCGCCCCGTCGATCATGGCCGCCTCATAGAGCTCACCGGGGACATTGGACAGGCCGGCCAGGTACAGCAGCATGTTGTTCCCGCCCACCGTGGCCCAGATCCACATGAGCACGATCGCGTCGCGGGCCCCGAGGCCGAAGTTGCCGGTTGCCGAAAAGCCCGTCTGCGGATCAAGGGCCAGCAGATTGTTTGTGCTGCCTAGCCATTCGAGCCATTGAGAGGTATCAACCTCAATTCCGAGGTGCCCGAGGACGGTCAGAATCGTGGCGTTGATCACCCCGGACTTCGGGCGGTACATCAGTTTCCACAAAATGAACTGAGCTATGCCCGTCGTGAAGAAAGGCAAATAGAACAGCGTTCGGAGGCCAACGCGGTTGAAGACGATCGCCACGGTTGCCGATCCGCCCAAGATGGCCAGCATGAGCCCTGCCGCCGGCGCGCCCAGGACCGCACACAACAGCGCCCCCGTCACGGTTGCCACGGCGCAACCGAGCACCAGCGACGTGCGGACGGCGTGCGAACCCAGGTTAAGCGGCTCACTCAGCAGGACCGCCAGAAGAAGCGAACCGGCGATCGAGACCGGTATCCCCAGCATCATGTAGACGGTCGTGGTGAAGAACTTCCAGAATTCGCGGGACTCCGGGCCCCAGAGCATGTTCTTGAAGTTCTCGAGTCCGACGAACCGAAACGGTGCCCGCTCGATCAGGTCCCAGTTTGTGAACGCCATTACCAGGCTGAACGTGACCGGAAAGGCCACGAATACCATGAAGCCCAGGAAATTCGGGGCGAGGAACACGAGGGCCCAGGGCAGATCGCTTCTGCGTAGCCTGGCCAATTGCGGTCGGGTCACGGCCGGGCCTTTCTCGGGGGGAAGTCGTCGGGGTTAAATGGATGGCCGGTCCGTCGATCATACTCTGCCCGCATCGACTCGTACCGGACGAGGTTGGTCTTGACATCCTCGTTGATCTCGTCAGTGAGCTGGCGGCACATCTGGTGGGGCGTGAGCTTGTCCTTGCTGAGCAGGACGATATAACGGTCGAATGCTCTGTGCACGCGCGCGGTCTGGATCAGCGGCGAGATCGCCTGGTTCCTGCCCCGCCTCATTGCCTCGACGAACTGGGCGTTGAAATCCTCCTCGGGATAATCCGGATCGTTCAAGAAACCTTGGTCCCGGGCCACCGCGGGCGAAGGGGGCAGGGCGTCGGCCGACTCGACCACCTGCCAACTGAACTTGTCGGAAGCGAGGAATCTCATGAACATCAGCGCCTCGGCCCGGTGCGGACTCTTTGCATTGATGCCGACGCTCAACGCCCGAACGAGGCCGACCTTCTCGCGCTTATACGGGAGCTGCACCGCACCCAACTGCCCCCGGAGGGGGCGAATCCTGCCCTTGCTGTCGTAGTACTTCCGCAAGGTCACCAATGCCCAGCGACCGATGCGAATCATCGCGATCCGTTCGAAGGCGAACAGGTCCAGCAACCCGCCGCCGAAGCCTCCCTGCGTGCCCATGGCGTCACGCACCGACTTCGGCGGCATCACCTCGTCAATGACGAACATGCGATGGAGAAAGGTGATCGCCTCTTCTGCTTCAGGTGAGTCCAGGACGCAGTAGGTCAGCGTCTCGTCAAACAGATCGCCCCCGAACTGCCAGATAAGCCCGGTGGCGTCCAGGAACTCGTAGGTTCCGATCCCGTAACGGGTGACGTTGCCCTTGGCGTCTCTGACGACGAGCTTCTTGGCCACCTCCAGGCATTCATCCCACGTCCAGTCGCCGCTCGGATAGGGCACCCGCGCCTCGTCGAACAGCCGCTTATTGAAAAACATCACGTTGGCGTTCACGTTGGCGGGGAAGGTGTACTGATGGCGTTCGTACCGCCCCGTCCGGGGGTTGTACCGTCTGAGCGTAATCTCGTCCCTGACCGCGGGCCAGGTCTCGTCCGGCGTGAAGCGGTACTCCTTGGCGTCTCTGTCGAGCCGGAGCAGCACGCCCGTCTTGATGTAGTCCATCAACTGCCAGCGACCGTAGACGTTGAAAACCTCGGGCCCGATGCCCCCTTTGCACTGAACGACGACTTTCTCGAGGGTGGCGCTGCCGGGGTCGAGCTGTATCCGGATACCAGCATTCTCTTTCTGCTGCTCGAAGAGGCTTATCGTGTCGTGGCGGACGGGGTTATCGTCGCTGACCCAGGTAAGGACGGTCCGGCCATCTTCGGACGGATCGGGGATCATGCGGTAGGCGAGCGATGACCAGACCATCAGCCCAGCCAGAACCCCAAGCAGCGTCCATTTCATCAGAGTCGCCCGATTGACCGGTATCGACAGGCTGAACACGTGCCGCAGACGCTATTCAAGATGGTGGACGTCCGTTTGTCAAGGTGGGCGGTCGCGGCGATTCAGGATTCCAGGGCGAACAGCGTTTGCAGCCGTCGGACCAGCCTGTTGTGCGTAGGGTCGCGCACGTCGGTGATGTCGCCCCAATAGAGCACGCTGTGACGGCGGGCGTCGTGGCGGACCCGGCCGAGGAGCTTCTCGACGCGCTTGACGCATTCGTCCAACGCCCCTCCGACGGTCCCGGCTCCGGTGTTGATCACGACCACGTCGGATTCGACCAGGGCATGGAACTCCGGCTGAAGTTGGATGCGGGAGGCGATCTCGGCCCCAAGGGGAGAACTGATAAAGCGGCGGATCTGTGACTCCCCGATATCCAGTTTCTCAACGGCCTGACCCGTGCGGTCGGCCGCGGACGGCTTGAGATGGTGAACGTCAGCGCTATCATCGAGGCCCGCGGCATCGAACAGGCCGAATATCTCCGACGCGAAAGCTGCCGTGTCCTCCATCACCTGTTGTAAGGCGACGGCCGCCGCTCTTGGATCCCGGAACACGGTGTTGAGATCCTTCGGAGGGGGCATAACGAAGATGCGGTAATCGTAAGGATAAGCGTGCCTCAGGGCCGGGTCCCCGTCCGCCTCGATGACCGTGAACCCGTTCCGGTCGATGTTGCGCACCGCGCGGAGGGCATCGGGCAGGGTCTCAAACACGCGCTCGGCGGTGTAGGTCACGGCGTGCATCGAGCCCCAGCCGTTCCCCACAGGATCCAGGCGCGACAAACCGCCGTCGACCACGGCGTTGGTATGCCCGTCAGAGGCGGACCGCATTCGCAGATAGTGAACCGGCCGATTCCGCACAAGGGTGGCGACCAACCGGGCGGTTATGCTCTTCCCGCCTCGGGCCGGGCCGCTGATGATCAGGGTCTCCACTGACATGGCCGGCTCACCGTCAAGGGGCGGGCGGTCACCTGCCCCAGCCGCCGCGACGTGCACACACCGCAATCTATATTCTACGCGCGCTGCGGCGGATTCTCCATGTTTGACTGCACTTTTTTCTCTGCGGAGACCTCCGCCCCTTTCCGGCATGTGATCAGCGTATACTGATGGCTTAACGGACCGCAGGTTTGAAGCCTGGCCGGTCTTCCGGCGGCGGGGATCGCCTCTATCGGATTCGGGCGGCTGGCCCCTATTCCCGTCGCCGCCTGAGGCCGAGATTGACAATCCGCTGCATGAGCCGTTCGTAGGGAATGCCGGCCGCATGGGCGGCCTCGGCAAAATCCTCACCGTAAGCCAGCTCCGGGTTGGGATTCGCTTCGAGGACGTAAACCTTCCCCTCGGGCGTCATCCGCAGGTCCATGCGGGCATACCCGTTCAGGCCCAGACTCCGGTAGATCCGCTTGCAGAACTTGGCGATGTACTCATGCACACCGGAAGGAAGGTCCCTGGCGGCCCGGGTCTCGATGCCGATCTTCTTCTGGTATTTCACGTCAAACTTGACCTTGGCGGTGGCGATCCGGGGAATGTCCTCCGGGGCCTTTGTAAACAGCAGCTCCCAGACGGGAAGCACCTGGAGCCGATGGTTGCCAATGACACCCACGTAGAACTCCCGGCCATCGATGTAGCGTTCGGCGATCGCATCGGTACCGACCCGCTCGTGAATGAATGCGATCCGCTCCTTGAGTTTCTCGTCGTCCTCGACGATGGAGGCCTGGGAGATTCCGAGCGACGCCTCTTCAATCAGCGACTTGACGAAGAGCGGGAACTCGAGGCGGCGCGGACGCCTGACGGTCCGGCCGCGGGGGAAGACCGCGAAGTCGGGTACTCGGATGCGGTGGTAGGAGAGGATCTGCTTGGAGAGTGCCTTGTCGCGGGCGAGAATGAGTCCCCGGGGCGAGCAGCCGGTGTAAGGCAGCCGGAGCAACTCCAGATAGCTGACCACGTTCTGATCGAGGAGAGCCTCACCGTCAAATTCCTCCAGAAGATTGAATACGATGTGCGGTCTCCATTCCTCGATCGCCCGACGAAGCACGCCGAGATCACTGCCGATGCCCAGTGAACGGACCTCGTGGCCGATGTTGTGCAGAGTGGCGGTCACGTCGTACTCGGTTTTGAAGGGCTCAATTTCCTCGTCCGTCAAGCCCTCGATGGTATCGGGCGGGACGAGTTCCTTGTGGACCAGGGCCAGGATGCGCAGTCGTCTCATCGGCTCACATCACCATGGGGCGGCGCCCGCTGTGGAGGTAATTCATCGTCTGGACGGTGAGGAGGATAACGAAATCCATCTTCACTTGCCTCTCCCTGCCGGTCACGCGGAGTTTGAGTTCGCGGCACCGGCCGATCATCTCCTTCAAGACCAGATCGAGGGTGTACTGGTACTCCCCGGTCCAGCGTGAGACGATCCGCCGGACCTCGCTGCGGTTGCGACGGATGAAGGCGGCCGCCGATTCGCGGTTGCGATGCTCGGGGGCGTCGGAGAAGAGGCGTCTGAGTTCCTGGTCGTAGAAATCAGGGAACTCCTCTCCATAGCGGGCCCGCTTCTGCTCGTAATGCTCACGGAGGGTCTTACGGATGCGGGACAACGGCTCGATGCGAGCCCGGGACGTCACGAGGGGCCTGGCGCCGACGACTTCCTGCATCAACTCATCGACGTACTCGAGCTTTTTCAGAGCCGGCCAGCCCTGGTATCGCTTGCGCCAGACGGACGGCGGCTTGAGCCAGACGGCAAAGGTCTCGGCGAAATCCTCGTCCGGATGACTCTGGGCGTACCAGTGGTCGAGGTGCTGGACATAGCGTTTGCTGTATGGCCTGGGCATATAGAGGTCGGGGTATGGCTCGGAGGATTTCCCGAAAAGCCGCTGCCACCGGCGTCGGCGGTGGAGGAGATAGGCGTGATCGACGGTGTGGCCGACCTCGTGGCGAAGAATCCGCATGCAGGATTCGCGGGTCCCACCCTCGACCTCGAGCATCTGGTTCCGCTCGAGGCGCATGAGGCGTGGATGGGCGAGGTAGAAGGGAATCGCTCCGCCCGGAACACCCTCCGGAGTGAACCATTCCTCGCTGAGCCAGAAATGAGGACGAAACCGGATACCACGCCGCTCGAGCTCGGCGTAGAGCTGGCGGATGCAGCGGGCCAGGGGCGACCTCTCGATCCTGAGCCCCAGGTCGCACATCCGGGTGTCCAGGAGCCGATCGTCCGACCAGCGCGTCCAGGCCCGGCGGGTGCGCGGGCGGGGCGGCAGATTGCCTCGTCGCGGTGATCTGCTGGTCTTCCTCGTGGCCGCCACAGGAGTGCTCACCTTGGTCATCCCATCAGGTGCCCGGGTCCCGGCGAAACGGAAATCCGCTCCGACGCGCCCAGCTCCAACCCCTGGCTGCCTTGGCCCTCCTCGGTGCGTCCCGCCGGGATCGGCTCCGTGATCGGGGTGAGGCCAGCGGTACTCGCACTCCGCTCCTCACGATTGCGGCTCGCGCGTCTCCCAGGGCTCGCACAGGATTCCTGGACCGCCAACAGCACGTTGACGGCCCAGACCGGGGTGATTGTAACGGGACCACGGTTCGTCTGGCAACGGCCTCAGCCGCCGGGCAGCCCTGAGAGGTGGGGTGACGGAATTCCGCCACAGGGTGGAGATTGACACATTGACGGGCGCCAGGTTTGCCTTGGACCTTTGACCCGGTGCGGGCAAAGAGAATGGAAGGTGCCACCGTGGCGTCCGGCACCTTCCATTCGATTTCGTCGTATCTCCGAAACTGATTGAAGAGACGACCACCGTTGCCCTCTCGACACCCTGCGGCGTCAACGCACCGAGCAACGGTTGTGGTGATGTCTGCTTCGGCTTACTTCTTCTTGCGCGTGGCTTTCTTCTTGGCGGCTTTTTTCTTTCTTCTTTTCTTGCCAGCCGCTTTTTTGGCAACCTTTTTCCCGGCTGCTTTCTTGCGTCTCTTCTTGGCCATGGAGATCACCTCCTTTCTGGCAATTCAGGTTAACGCAGCTCGGACGCATGTCAACGCTTTTTCTTCGTCTCCGCGCGTTTCTCTTCCCGGAGAATACCCGCACGGCACGTCGATGTATATATCGACCGAAAAGTTTGGCACACTTTACCGTTTTCACTTCCCAATGCAGAAGCGCGAGAAGATTCGCCCGAGCAACTCCTCCGTCGCCACCTGGCCAACCAACAATGATAGAGCACTGACCGCCTCACGAATCTCGATCGCGAGCAACTCGGGATGATCGGTGAGCCTGGGCGATTCGTCGCATATTCCGCGGGCGCGGCGCAATGCCTCGTGCGCGTCGCGCAGGGCGCCGCGCTGCCGGTTGGAAAGGGCCAACATGTCCGAACCATGGTGTTGCACCGTTGAAAAGAGCGTTTTTCCGACCTCGGCTCGAAGCGGCTCGATACCGCTGCCGGTCAGGGCGCTGGTCGGAATCACATCAACACCGGTGCCGATCCCGGCCATGAGAGTCGTCAGTTGCTCCGGCGGGACCTGATCGATCTTGTTGACGATGACCAAGGTCGGGGTCTCCGGGAGCACCGAGCGCAATGCTTGAAGCGCGTCTTCGGTGGCATTGGTGATATCCAGGACCAACAGGAAAAAGTCCGCCGAGGGGGCGAAGCGACGGGTGGCGGCCTCACCCAGTTTGCCGATATCAAGGGGCTGGCCGCCGGCGGGCCCCTCGCCCGGAGTGCCCAGCCCCGCGCTGTCGAGCAGCGTCACTTCCCCCCCCGGGACGCTCGCCGGTGCTCTCAGCACGTCCCGCGTGGTGCCCGCGGTGGCCGACTGAATCGCCCGGTCAATGCCGGTCAACCGGTTGAACAGCGTGCTCTTGCCCGTATTCGGAGGGCCCACGAGCATAACCTGGGGCAGAACTTCCAACCGTTCCACCGATGGAGAATTCCTGATCAACGAGTCCAATTCGCCGGCGACGCGAGCAATGGTGGCGAGGACCTGATCGGGCGAGACGAAATCGATCGGCTCCTCGACGAAATCGATCTGGGCCTCGATCAAGGCCAACAGGTCGGCCAACTGATCGCGAAGTGCGGTCGATCGCTTGCTCAAGCGGCCGTGGAGAAGGGCCTCCGACGCGCGAAGCTGCGAATCATTGCGGGCATGAATGATGGCGGCCACGCCTTCCACCCGGGTCAGATCCATCGCCCCGGAAAAGAAAGCCCGGGCGGTGAACTCCCCAGGCTCCGCGGGCCGGGCCCCCTGGCCGGTCAACTGTTCGAGGACCATGGCCAGTACCGGGGGTGAACCGATGGTGTGCAGCTCGATGATATCCTGGCGGGTGTAACTCGCCGGTGCCCGGAAGGCGTAAGCTTCGGCCGGGACCGAGGCGGAGTCAGCGATCCGCACGCGCCCGGTGATGCGCCGGTGCCCGGGTGCCTCCGTCAGGCCTGGGCCCTGCTCAGGCCTGAACACGGTCGCCGCCAGCACGAACGCATCCGGGCCGCTCAATCGGATAATGCCCCGCACACTCGCACCGGCAGGCGAGGAGATCGCGACGATTGTATCATCCAGGCGGTCAAACATTCAGACGACGAACTTCTCCTGGCACAGCTCTTCCAGGAGGTTTCCCAGGAACTCGCCAACATTGACCGAGATGACAACGGCCAGTTGCTGCCGCTTGTCTTTGGCGACCATGGGTTTGCAACGGCCGGCCTGCTCGCCGGTGGTCACCATTTCCAGGGCCATCCTGGACCGCATGAACAGATGGGGCCAGAGCAACACTCCCACCGCGAGTGCGTCATGGACGAGAAACGTGCCCGGGGCGGCATCTTCGGTCTGCTGTTGAATCGGGAACCGGATTATCCGGGCCAGGAGTTCACCGCTGCGCCTCCCGCTGCAGGACAGGTGAGCCAGGTGCGATTCATCCATCGCGACCTGACGGGTGACGTCGAGGGGCACGACGGTGATGGGTAGTCCGGAGGAGAGCACCACGGCGGCGGCTTGGGGATCGCGATAGTAATTGAACTCGGCATAGGAGGTGACGTTTCCCGGGCACCAGACGGCCCCACCCATGACGACTATGTGACCGGCCCGGTTGAGCAACCCCGGCCGTTGCCGCGACACCGCGGCCAGGTTGGTCAACGGTCCGATGGCGACGATGACCAACGCCTCGCCATAAGTGGTGATGAGCCGCTCGTACAGTTCCAGATAATCGCCCGGCGTGCAGTTCGCCGGTACGGGCAGGTCGAGCTGCCCGAGTCCGTCGGGACCGAAGACGTGTGTGGCATCCCGGAGACCGCTGCGCTGCTGATCCAGCCCCCGTGCGATCGGCGGCCACTTGCCCGGCTGCAGCCCCCCCAACAGCCTCGCGATGTTCGAGGTCGCCTGTTCCAGCGAGACGTTCCCCCCTACGCTGACGAGCCCCACCAGATCGACCTCGGCGGCACTCAACGCCAGAGTGATCGCCACCGCATCGTCCGCTCCCATGTCCGTGTCAATCAGTACCGGTCTGGGCATGAATGGTTCCGCCGGCTCTACGGGTTCCTTGACACGTAAAAAACCAAGCCCTACAGTCGCCGGCGTCATTGTCCGGGAGAACAATAGGGTGGTCAATACGTCCGAAGTGAAAGCGCGTTTCCAGCGGACGTTCCCCGACTCAATGCCGCGGGTCCTGGTTCGCGCGCCGGGACGGGTGAACCTGATCGGCGAGCACACGGATTACAATGAGGGGTTCGTCCTGCCGATCGCTATGTCGCAATCATTGTATGTGGCAGCCGGTCGGAGCGAGGGCTCGGACATTGCCGTGCACTCGACTGCATTCGACGAAACGGTCACCTTTGCGGCAGAGGATCCGGGTGAACCCGGCGATCCGGGCCCGCGGGGCCGGCCGGGCTGGGCAGAGTATGTGCGGGGCGTGGCGGCGCTGCTGCGGAGGCGAGGCGTCGGACTGCAAGCCGCTCGGCTGCTCATTCACAGCGAGGTGCCCATCGGGGGCGGGGTGAGCAGCTCAGCGGCCCTGGAGGTCGGAGCCGCCGTGGCGCTGCTCGCCCTGGCCAGCCGGAGGATGGAGGCCGTCCCGCTCGCTCTGCTTGCCCGACAGGCGGAGCACGAGTATGCCGGGTCGCCGTGCGGCATCATGGACCAGTTTGTTTGCGTGCTCGGCCGGGCCGGTCACGGTCTGCTGCTGGATTGCCGGTCGCAGAGGTATGAACAGATACCGCTGCCCTTCGACGAGGCGTCGGTGGTCGTCTTGAACACGCAGGTCAAGCACGAACTCGGCTCCAGCGAATACCCGGTGCGACAGCAACAGTGCCGGGAGGGCCTGAGCGTGATTCAGCAGCGGCACCCCGAGGCGGTTGCCCTCCGCGACGTGTCTGCCGACATGCTCAACGCGCACAAGGACGAAATGGATGCCGTCGTGTTCCGGCGCTGCCGCCACGTGGTGACGGAAGTCGCCCGCACGGAGGAGGCGGCGAACGCCCTGCGGGCGGGCGAACTCGAGAGGTTCGGCCAACTCATGTTCGAGTCGCACGCGTCCTTACGCGACGACTACGCCGTTTCGTGCCCGGAACTGGATTACCTGGTCGAGATCGCGCAGGGCATACCCGGGGTCTACGGGGCCCGGATGACGGGCGGCGGGTTCGGAGGATGCGCGATCGCGCTGATCAGACGGGACGCGGAGGCAACTCTGCGGGCGGCGGTGGCCCGGCAATACGACGCCCGGTTCGACAAACCGGCGATCGTCTATACCACGACCGCCTCGGGTGGCGTATCCGTTGAACCGGTTTTGTGAGTCAAACTTACGTGGTCTTACGAGCCGGAGGCCGGCCGTGATGCCGCTGGCCTATCCGCCTCGGGGAAGTCGGCCCGTGTCTTACCCTGAAGAAGGAGATCCAGCTTGGCGGGCATGTCGGATCCGGTCACGGCCGGGTACCCGGTCTGGGCGGCCTCGATGATCCCGTTCTTGCCCACCAGGAAGAAGGCCGGAACGGGGCCCACCTTGAACTGCTTGGCGATCTTCTGCTCGGGGTCCATGGTCATGGGCATGGACAGTTTCAACTGCTTATAGAGTTCGAGCGTCTGCTGCTGGGTGCGGGCCACTCTGCCGGTGCGTCCATCCACGTTGATCGCGATGACGTCGACGCCGCGGTTCCCGTATCGCTGATGCAGCTTCTCAACGCTGGGCATCGCCCGCCTGCAGAACCCGCACCAGGAGGCGTAGAAGGTCAGAAGTTGAACCTTACCCGAGTCGCCGCCGATCTTGGCCTCCTTGTTGTCGTAAGTGGTGCAGGTGACCTGGGGGGCGGCCTTGCCCAGCAGGGCCGATTTCCGCGGCGGCATTCTCCTCACCGGCGGGCGGGCGGTGGTGCCTTGCGCCGTCCGGGTTCGCCGGACGGGAATCCGGAGCTGGGGTACGTCCGAGTCGTCCGTCTTGAGAACAATGCTGGTGCCGGCGGGCGGCGGCAAGTAACCGCTGGGAAGGGAGACCAGGATGGAGTACTCCTTAGCCTCGACCTTCTCGGTCACGGTCACGTTGAGTCGCTCATCCAGGGGAGTGGCGGACAGGAGCTTCACCGGACGGTCGCCATTATTGGTGAAGGTGAGCCGCCGTGGGCTCATCGTCCTGCCGGGTGTCACGTAGATCGCCTCCGGGGCGACATCCAGGCGCTTGGGCAAGATAGCGGTGCAGATTATCTTGAGCGTCGGCGCCTGAGGGATGCCCGCGTCGATCTCCATCAGGAACCGATTGTACTTCGTCTGGTAAGGCGGTGAAGCGGTGACAATCAGCTCGTACTTCTGCCCGGCCTCGACCTCCACAAGCTGGCCCTTGAACGTCTCGGACTTGCGCTCCTGGCTGATGGAAGGCTTCATCGGCGCGTTGGTGTTGTTTGTCAACGTCAGCTTGCTGGTCAACACGGAGTCCGGCTTGACATTCCTGAAATAGGCGGCGCGGGGTGAGACCAGCACGTAGTGCTTTACGAAACATTTCAGGGTAAGCCTGGTTTCCGTGTGGGCCGGGTCGTTCGTCTGTACGGTGATCGTAGTCGAGAACCGGCCGACGTACCTCTCGCTGGAGAGCCGCAAAGGGATCTCACCGCTCTGGCCTGGTGGTATCACCTCGGGGCGCTTCCCGACAACGGTGCAGCCACAGGCAGGTCTCACCTTGAGGATCCTGAGATCAGCGCTGCCCACGTTGTGGACGACAAACGTGTGGAGGAGATCGCCCACCCAGACGGTGCCGAAATCGTGCACGGGCTTCTTGACCAGGATGATGGGTATCGCCGGCTCGGCTACTCGGGCGTCATCGGCCGGGGCCGTCGCCGGAACCTGCCCCGCTGCCGCCACCGGAAGGACAACGCAAACAAACGCTAGGCGTGAAACTGACCTCAGCATTTGAAACCATCCCGCGCGAGCACCGCGCAAGTGCCAAAAGGAGACCAGGCGAACATCACCGAAACCGTGAAATTGTTATGATAATGGAATCGCCCGGCCGGGACAAGGACGGGCGGCGGATTCGCCTGACGTGGGGCGCATGACAGTTCCGGCGGGGACCTTCGGGCGGGCAGCGGGGCGGCACCTC
>CAZOIA010000019.1:0-43247 GCA_964579675.1 uncultured Planctomycetales bacterium
TTGGAAGGCGCCGCCCCCAGGTGTTTCCGAACCGCGCCCGTAAGGAAGCGGACACCGAGTCCGAACCGCGCCCGCAAGGAAGCGGCCCTGGCGCATCCGCAGATACTCCCCTCCCTCACGGTCGGGGTTCGGAAAAGCGAGGTGCCGCCCCGCTGCCCGCCCGAAGGTCCCCGCCGGAATTGTCATGCACCGCTGCCGGGCGGGCGACGATGAACCGACTTGCCCCGGCAGGTCCTGAAGGTAGGATCAACGGGTCATGAGTGCGCACGGCTCGGCCCTGGCGATCCACAGTCTCGCGGAGGCCCGCCTTTACCTGAAGGTGACACCTTGTCGCGCCTGCAGGGGCGGACCGCTGATCCCTGATCCTCAGGCAGCCGCCCACGATCCGGATCAACAGGTCCTGAATGTGCCGGTTTCCTGCAGGGCATGCGGGAAGCGGCAAGAGATCCTTTTCGATACATCCGGAGTCGAGGTGCGGGAATCCATTCCTGCCGCTTGCGGCGAATTGCTAGCCCCGGCCGACAGGCCAACCCCGGCGCCGATCAACCCCACCGACGAGCCCTCGCGAATCATCGATGTGGCCGGCTGGTTCACGCTGCACACCGTGATCGCCGAGGCCGCCCGGACCGCCGGGGCCGACGCTCGCACCCTGGCCAGCCGCGCGGCAAAGCGGAGACTGCTGATCGAGGCCGGCCAATGTCTCGACGAAGCGCTGAAGTTCTTCGACGCCGACAACGACCTGCCGCCCGAGGACGCCTTCTTCCATCACCACTCCCGGCGCCGGTTCCGCGATCGGCCGGAACTCTTCACCCGCCAGCGCCTGATCGACCTCCTCCGCCAGCTCCCCCACTGAAAAAGATCCCTGGCATGTGCTTTCTCTTCGGCTGGATGAAAGATCCGGTCCGATGCGGCGAATAGCAGTTAAAGGACAACTGGACCTTCGAGCAAGGGGCGGTGTGGTCAGCGGGACAACCGGCAACAGGCAGGCAACGAGGGAGTGTCGCCGCCTGCTGCTCGGAGGATGGCGCGATGGATACTCCGAAGGTCACCATCAAAGACTATGCAGGCATTCTCATCTCATTGCGGGACCGGCCCTCGCGGGCGTCGGCGGCGGCCATCGGGCACGGATTCGTGCTCAACGGCGCGCCCGGGGCGTTCCGAATTCGCGGCCTGGACGCCCTGACCGGGATGATGTGCGACTGGGCCGTGGCGATATTCGATGAGGCCATTACCGGCGCGAAGCAGCCGGTCCACGTTCGACGCCACGGAATCGGGATCCTGCATCGCCTGGTGTCCGAGGCGATCGCAAAGGGATACCGGGGCGCGCAACTGGAAGAGGTTCAATGTCTGTACCACGACGCGCTGACGTTCACCCGTGGCTGCGGCGACGCCGCGAAGAGCGTGAGCCGGCAAGCGGTCGAAGACCTTTGCAACCATCTCAGCCAGGCGGTGGCGGACGGATGTTTCGGGCGGCTCCCCGACTTCTGATTGAACGTGCGGAGCCCCGAATCCGTGATGGGGCAAGACGCCTCACCGCACCTGCTCTTGCAGTTCCTTGAATTTCTCGTACAGCTCGGGTGCCTTTTGCTTGAGAGCCTCTTTCGACTCGAAAGTCGTGCTCAGCTCCGCGTCGGCGTTTCTCAGGTGCACCGTGATCTCGCCGTCCGGCCCGAGCTCGAACCGCGCGGCGGGCGGCGGCGGCTGGAACCACTCCGGCTTCGGCTCGATGAAGCGGTAGAGCCGCTTGGGTTCCTCCTTGAGGTCTTCCAAGGGTCCCTGGAAGAACCGTTCACGCCATTCCTGCCACTTTTCGTCCGCGTCACGACCGGGCCAGGGATGCTTCTCAAGGTAGTCGCGCATGGCGTCGGCGTAGTTGCGGGCGGCGTCGCGGTACTTGCGCCACTGCTCGCGCAACTGCTCGGCATACTGCCGGGCGGCGCTGTCGTATCGGTCGGGCAGGAGAAGCTCCGGACGAGCGGACTGTAGGAGTTCGTATGCCTGGGGGTCGGCCTTCTCCAGTTCGTCCATGCTGTCGTAGGTTTTGACCTCGGCGTCGTCTTCACCATCTCGAGACTGATAGCGCTTGACCACGATGGACCCATCCTGCCGGCGGCGGACGTGGAGGACACGGCCCTTCGGGTCCACTTGCCGGAGTTCGTCAATCTCCGCATCGGAGGCGTGGGACTCGACGTGAGGTACCAGGTGGTCGTACAAGTCCTGCAACTCGGGGATCTCGCCCAGGTCCTTCAGCTCCCACCCGTCCGGCCCGGGCCGGAGAATCTTGCCCCGAAGCCCGAACTTCCTCTTCAATGAGACGTCCGGGTCGTCCTTGTACTTCAGCTCGAGCTCGTGCCAGTCGGCGGGCCTTCGGGCCAGCTCGATGGTCCGATTGGCTTTCCGGCCCTCGTGGTAAATCGTCAGTTTCAGCGTTTCGTCCGGCTCCCGGTCTCGAACGTACTTCGAGAATGCTTCCACCTTGCCTTCGATCGGCGTGCCGTTGGCCTCGATAATAACGTCGTAGCGCTCGAGCCCGGCGTCGTCAGCCGGGCTGTCGCGGAACACGTTGCCGATCATTACTCCCCCGCCGTCCAATTGGAGATGGGCGGCCAGGGCGGCGGGCACGGGGCTCAACCTGACGCCCAGCCAGGTATCGCGTGGGGTCTCGGCCCCTACCCGGTCGTACCAGGCCCGATGTTCGTCGGTCGGGATATCGGCGGGAAGCCGCTTTCCTCGTGGCTTGACAGACCACCACGTCGGGGGCCGGTTCGGGCGGGGCGCCTCACTCGCCTCCGCGGCCAGGGACACCGGCGCCAGACAGGTCAGCATCGTCAGGCTCGTCAGCAGGATCCTTGGATAAGTCATGGCCAGGCTCCTAGTAGTTCGCGCTTGCCGGAACGACATTGGTTTGCGTTCGGCTTGCCTCCAGCAGGTATACGCTTTGCGTTTCTTCATCGAACACGCCGAAGATGTCGTGGACGGTTCGCTGCTCATGACGGCGGGGGCCCTCGACGACTATGGCGGAGGAATCATCCTCGACCGGCACCGCCCCCGCCACGAGGGGCGGGTGGGCCGGGTCAATCCCCGCGGGCTCCGGCGCAGCGGGGATGGCCCGCGTGGCCGCCCAGTGCCCTGCCCCCCCGCCGATGATCATGCCCACGAGCACCGCGGCAGCCACCGCGGGGGCACGTCGCATCGCCGGCCAGGGTCGTCGCCGCGAAACCGCCGCCCGGGCCAGTTGCCCTGCCCGCTCGTCGGACGATGCACCGTCGGCGAAGGCAGCGCGCAGCGCCTCGCCAGCCAGAGTCCCGGTGCGCTCGTGTTCCTCCATCAGGGCTCGGGCCTCGGGCGAGCGGATCAACAGCCGGTTGAGCTCCAGCGATTCCGCCTCGGTCAATTCGCCGTCCAGACTGCGGCTCACCAGATGTTCCACACGCTCGTCAATCATGAGTCAGACCTTGCCCGTGAGTCGCTGGCGAAGTAAGCGCCGGGCACGTACCAATCGGGTTTCAACGGTGTCCACCGGGAGTCCCAGTGCTTCGCCGATCTGCCGATAACTCCAATCCTCCAGATGCTTGAGTACGAAGGGCTCACGATACAACCCGGGCAGTGAGGCGATGGCATCAAGCATGGTTTGCTGCCGTTCGCCGACCGCAAGCTGTTGATCCGGGCGACTATTGCCCGGTTGCTCCACACGCTCCCGGTCGAACAGCTCGCCGAGAAGCCGGCGCCGGCGGCGCTTGCTGCGAGCGGCGTCGGTGGCGGCGTTGCGGGCGATGCGGTACAGCCAGGTCCGCCACCGGGCTGGGTCATCCAGCCGCGAGGCCTCTCGCCAGACCTGTATCCACACCCGTTGAGCGACATCATCGACCCCGTCCTGCCGGCCCGTCGCCCCGAAGATCACGCCCCGGACCCACCGCCCCTGGCGGCGGATGAGTTCCGCCATCGCATGAGGGTCGCCTTGCCCGATCGCCTCGATCACGGCGGCTTCCGGGTCGTGTTTCGCCTCGAGGGCCTTCATCATTTCCTGTCCATACAGACGCCCGTCCCGCCGGGCACCTGTCAGTGGGATCGAGCGATTTGCCGAAATCAGACTGCCAGGTGTTACTACGACGCCCCGGGGCCAATGTCCGTCACCGGTTGTGCCCTGCGGCGAGAAACCGTTGCCCGGCCGGCAGGGCCGATATCCATGCGGGTCGGGAGCCGGCAGACGACCAGGCCCGGACTATCCACGAACGGATCCACCGCGAAGACCCGGCGCGGGCCCTGCCACCGTTGTCTTCGCGTCCGGAGCGCGAATCACCCGGGTCAGTCGGCGCCGTCATCGAGCGTGGCAAGCAGCTTCTCGGCGGCGGTGCGGGCGTGGGGAGAGGCGGCTGAGGTTTTTTTCAGTTGTTCCAGGATCTTCCGGGCTTCCTTCGGGCGGCCGGTTCGCCACAGGACCTCTGCGTGGACCACGTTCGCCCAGTCCACCTGCCATGGCTCGATCCGGCAAGCGCCGTTGCCGCCGGTTTCGCTGTCTTCCTTTCGCTCGAGTATCCATCGGGCATGTTCGTCGGCCTCGGCCCACCGTTCGAGCTTGGCCAGGGCCCGGGCTGCCAGGACCCGGTAGATGCCCTTGGCCGGCGCATGGGCGATCAGTTGTCGGGCCAGCTTTGACGACTCCTCGTATCGCCCGCCGCGCAGGGCGTTGGCGGCGTCGAGCCAGGCCTGTTGTTCGTCAAATGGCTCTCTGCCCGTCCGGGCGGCGTCCTTGTCGTCGGCCAGCCGGGGCGGCAGGCCCACGTGCGTGACCGGCTCATAGTGGCGGCGGTGATGGTCGGCAACGGGGCCGACCTCTTCGAAACGGATGTCGTCGAACCAGCAGGTGCCCCTGGGCCAATAGGCCCACAGCGTGATGCGGAGGTATTGCACCCGGTGCTGGTGGTCGCTGAAAACGGCGGCTGGCGTCACGTCGAAGTCGAGGTTGAACGGCTTCCAGTCTTTCGACGGCTCGAGGTCCTTGCGCATCTGGTAGACCACGTCCTCAAGCGTCTCGATCCTACCTTTGTTTCTGCGTTTGATCGTGGCGTAACCCTTGACGAAGACCTTCATGTTCGGCCCGTCGGACCTGGCGTAGCCGGTGCAGCGGTAGCGGGTGTTGGGCTCGAACTCAATAAGGCCGCCGGTCAGGTCCGTACCGTAGGTGCCCATCAACGGGTTATCGCCGGTCATCTCGACGACCCAGCCCCGCTCGCCGCCGAGGTTCATCCGCCGGACGTTCCGGGGGCGTTTGGTGATCCAGCCGGCGGGCAGTTTGCCCGATTCGTCAGGCTGCTCGAAGTCACCGTTGACTGCCAGGTTGGCCGGCCTGGTGGCGGGTTGTGTGGCGGGCCGGCTCCGCGGGGTACGCCCGGCACTGCGGCCGGCTTTTTGGCCTTCGTTGCCCATCGCGATGCTTGCCAGGACGGTCAGGATACATAGCACCGGGCCCAATGAGACCCGTGTCGATGTCCAGGCATCGGTGCGGTCGCTCAAGACGCTCCTCGGCATTATCTTGTCCTCTCGTCCGACAGGCTTCATTGTCCGCGGGCAGAGTCGATCGTCAATCATGTTCCGCTTGCCGGTCGGCGTGTCGGCATCTACAGTACGGCGCGTCTCACGCGGCAGGAGAGAAAGGGCGTCAGGTGGTCTCTGGCCGATCAAGAACGGTTCATCTGGCCTACGGCAAAGACGGGCTGGACGTGGAGGTGCCGACGGATGCGGTCGTCATTGAGCCGAGGTACGTGCCCGGTTTGCCGGACGAGCCCGCGGCGCTGGTGGAAGCGCTCCGCAGGCCGATCGCCGGTGCGCCGCTGCGCGAGATCGCCAGGCCGGGCCAGCGCGCGGTAATCGTGCACACCGACATCACGAGAGCGACGCCGAACGACCGCATCCTGCCGCCGATTCTGGAGGAACTGGAATCGGCGGGCGTCAGGCGCGAGGACGTTACGCTGCTAAATGCGCTGGGGACGCATCGGGCCCAGACCGGTGATGAACTCAAGACGATGCTCGGGGCCGGGATCGTTGCGAATTACCGCTGCCTGCAGCACGACGGTCACGACGACGCGAATCTCGTGCGGGTGGGCAGGACGCGGTTCGGGCATGATGTGCGGGTCAATCGTCAGTTCGTCGAAGCGGACGTACGTATCCTAACGGGTTTCATTGAGCCGCACTTCTTCGCGGGCTTCAGCGGCGGGCCCAAGGGTGTGCTGCCGTCCATCGCCGGAGCCGAAAGCGTGCTCAGCAACCACGGGGCGAAGATGATCGGCGATCCGAACGCCACGTGGGGCGTTACCCGGGGCAACCCGATCTGGGAGGAGATGCTGGAGGCGGCCCGGATGGTCAACCCCAGCTTCCTGCTGAACGTGGCGATGAACCGCGACAAGCGGATCACGGGCGTGTTCGCGGGGGAGATGGTGGCGGCCCACGAGGCCGGCTGCGAGTTCGTCAAAGACTGCGCGATGGTGCCCGTGCCGGAGCCGTTCGACGTCGTGCTCACCAGCAACTCGGGCTGGCCGCTCGATCTGAACCTCTATCAAACCGTCAAGGGCATGTCGGGGGCAACTCAGATTGTACGCGAAGGCGGGAGCATCATCATTGTATCCCAGTGCTGGGACGGCATTCCCGAGCACGGCCTGTATGGTGAGCTTCTGCGTGAGGCGCAGAGCCCGGCGGAGGTGCTCGCCCGCATTCAATCCCCCGGGTTCGCCTCGGCCGATCAATGGCAAGTGCAGATCCAGGCCCGCGTCCAACTGAAGGCGGACGTCCACGTTTACGCTGACGGGTTGACGGACGAGCAGATCACCGATTGCCTGCTGCAACCTTGCCGGTGCGTTGAAGAAACGCTGGCCGGGCTGCTCGCCGCGGGCGGCGGTCGCGGTCTGACGGTATGCGTGTTGCCCGAGGGGCCGATTACGATTCCATTCGTGTCGAAATAGCGGGGGTACGAACCCCTCCAGGCGAGGTGAGCCACCCTTTGTCAGGGGTATTCGAAGGCGAGCAGTTGACCCCAGTACTGGCGGCCAGTGGGATCAACGAAGTAGCCCATGCCGACGTAGGCGAAGCCCGGCTCAAGCATGTTGTCGTCATGCGGGGGGCTGTTCTTCCACGCCTCCGTCACCGCCTGGACGCTTCTCTGACCGGCGGCGATATTCTCCCCGACGTATTGGTGGCAGAAGCCCGCCTCCAGCGCCCGCTCGCTGGGTCCCAGGCTGTCGGGATTGACGTGATCGAAGAAGCTCCTGGCCCAGAGATCCCGGACGTGGGCATTGGCGGCATCCTCGAGCCGCTCGGAGTAGGTCAGCGGATTGAGCCCGTTTTGCAGGCGGTAGAGATTGAGGGCCTCGAGCATCGCCCGGTGGGTTTCGGTGGCGGGTGTGCCGGCCTGGATACAATCCGCGGTTGTTCCGGTCCTGGGGAGGTCGTTCTCCAGAGCGCTCAGGCCGAGGGCGGCCTCGATCGGCAGGCCGCCACTGGCGGATGAGGACCCCGAAGATCCAGTGCAAGCCGGAAGGGGCAATAGCAGGCTGGTCGTAACGATCAGTCGATGAAACGTCGTTCCGCGTTTGGGCATGGTGCCTCTTTCCCGTCTCTGCCAGCCGCTCCCCCGGATTCCATTCGATCATATCCCGGTGGCGGCGGAAAGTCACCCCGCCGGCCCCAACGTCCGCTATTGTCTGCGAAAACCGCCTCGGCAGGCGTCCAGCCCCCTGGTTACCCGCAATGTTGATGTAGAAACCGGGAGTTGGCAGAGTCGTGGCGGCGGCGGGTCACGCGCCTGGCTGCATGGCTGGTCGGGTCGATTGGGCGGGTCCGCGGGCGGGTTTCGGGTCAGGCTTGCGGGTGGCCTGGAGATGGGCGTCGCCCCAGTCGGCGTGGTCGCCCTCGATGCCGTCGCCGGCACTCTCGACGCTGAGGGTCAGAAGCTTCCTGTCCTTGATCGAGACCTTCAACGGCTGTGGTGGTTCGCCGGCGTGCAGGACATCGCTCTTGAACATCAGCGTGTCGTCGGCTGAGATCTTGAAGACCACGGACCCCTTGCCCCGAGTCTCGTCATCGATACCGATTTCGGCGCTGAACGTGTCGTATCCACCGCCCAGGAAGTAGGTGACGTGGGCATTGGCGCACATGCCGAGGCCTCGAGCGTACCGGCGGCCCGCGATCCGAAGCGGGCTTCCACCGGCACTCTTGTTCACACCCAGCGGCAGGGGGCCCTGCTTTGCGGAAAGCGGGGCCAACTGCGTGAGGGAGGTGCTGGCGGGGATGGGGGTCCGGTGCGTAATCGGGGGCGAGCGGTCGGACTCCCGGCCCGCGAAGTCCACCGCGGTAACGGCGTACACGTACTCGGTGTTGTAGACCACGCCACTGTCCTGAAACTCATACCGGCGGCCCGCGACGTCGGCGATTGGCTCGTTGTTGCGGTAGATTCGTTGAGAGACGGCCTGATCATCGCGTGGGTTCCAGCTCAGCAGCACGCCGCGGGTGTTCTGCCTGGCCGACACGCCGCCCGGGGGTGTCGGCAGCGCGACTGGCCGGGGCGCCTTGACGAATGCAATGCTCCAGGGAAGGGCGCGAGTCTGGCGACTTTCCAGGGTCACGATCTGAACGGGGCCGGCGGCTCGAACCAGGGTGGTGGCACTGGCGGCCTCGATGCCGGTGATCTCGAAGCGCTCGTCGCCCTCGCCCGCGAAGATGCAAAGCTCGTACGGGTCACCCGCGACCACGTTACTCCTGCCGCTCATCCTCAGTGTTTGCGGGTCGAATTGAACGTCGTGCAAGTCGATCGCGCCCTGGGTGACGTGGCGAGACGTGCTGATCAACGTGGGCCGGCCCCTGCGCAGTCGTCGGATGCAGAGGACGCGGCACGACGCGGGCTCCAGGTCCACGTCGAAACGGTTCCGGGCGACGGCGAGCAGTTGTTGCTGCCAGAAATCATAGACCGCATATCGCGCGTTGTCGTTGACGGGAATGCCCAGCCTGCCGAGCTCGATCGCCCTTCTCTCAGGTTCCGACGACGAGTTGAAAACACCCAGGACGTTCCAGTGATCGAACGCGGTCGCAATCGCCAGGTTCCACAGGCCGGGACGCTCGCCGTCAAAGAGATCAACGGCACGAACCGGTGCCGGCGGACAGACGCGGCGAAGCGGCTCGACCTGCTCGGCGGAGAGTCTGTGAAGCTCGCCCTCGAGCAACAGCCAGGGGTATGCCAGTCCTCGGGCGCTGGCTTCCCTGCGGGCGGCCTCAAGCGTGGCCATGCTGCTCGCGGATAGCCGGGGGATCTCCAACAACGGGCCGCCAACCCGTCGGCAGGGCTCGGTCGTGAGCCCGAGCGGTTCGAGGGCCTTCGCCCGCCCGTCGGTCCAGACGTATTGAAGACCGAAAGGCCCCAGGTTGGCGGCGACCCATCTCGCATTAAGCAGCAGTGCTTCCGGATCCGTGGCGCCGTCTTGCGGACACGCAACCCAACCTGCTCCGGTGTCGATACGGTTGTCGTCCGGGTGATCCGCAACCATGACGGGCGGTATTTGCCGGAGAAGCGTCTTCCTTGCCGTCAAGGTCAGGACGGTAGCTCGTTTCCCCGCTGGCTGTTCCAGGGAGGCTCTGAGGTGAATCCCGGGGCGACCCGGCAAGAAGGCAACCTGCCCGTCAATCGCAATCGCCATGCCGTGCTTGGACTCGAGCAGGCCATCGAACAGCGCATTGACCGCCGGCCCTATCGCGGTCTGAACCACCTGGCGGCTCGGAGGTCGATTCAACCGAACCGGAAGCACGTCCTTGCCCAGCGTCGCCAGCAAGCTTATCGAAGGCAGTTCTGCATCAGCCGACAGTGTGATCGTCGCGCTCGCGGGTCCCGCGCGGTAGGCGATCTCGCAAGAAATCGGCGGCGCGACGGGCGGGGAGGATTTGAGCAAGTAGTGCTCGCGGACGACGGCCGGTTGCGTGGCCGGCGTGCTGGTTGCGGCCGGCTGCGACGCTGCGGCTTTGGCGAAGAACGCGTAGCTGACCGGCGTGTCGTTGAATCGAGCAGTTGCTCCACGGAGGGTCAGTATTTCCCGGCCATCCAGGCGGACGACAATGTCTTGCGGCTCGGCCGTCACGAGCTCGGGCGCTTCGGCGATCGGGCGGGTCGTGGGCTGCGGGCTGACCTCGAGCGTCCGGTCCGGTGGGCTTTCACACCCAACGAGCAGAACGGCGAAGATCAAGAGCCCGCGCATCAACCGTTGCATCACGTCATCCCCCTGTGGCGTTTCCGGCTAACCTGTGGGAGCACCCATGCCGGCCATGAGCCGCATCAACCCCTCCTGATTCGCTTCGCTCCGCGTCAGTTCACCGACCTGCCGGCCCTCGCGGAGTACGATAATCCGCGTGCTGAGATTGAGCACCTCGGGCAGTTCGGAGGAGATCAGCAGAATCGCCGCCCCGTCCCGGGCGAGTTGGTCTATCAGGGCGTGGATCTCGGCCTTGGCCCCGACGTCCACGCCGCGGGTCGGCTCATCGATCAGCAGGATGCCGCACTGACTGGCCAGCCACTTGGCCATCGCGATCTTCTGCTGGTTCCCGCCGGACAGCGACCAGACCGGGGCGTCGACATGCGGCGTGCGAACGCGCAGGCGATCGAAGTACGTTGTCGTGAGGGCCTTCTCCGGCCCCGTCTTGACGAACCCTAGACGGCTGAGGCGGTCGAGAATCGGCAGCGAGAGGTTTGCCCGGCCGCCCATCGATAGCACCAGCCCCTGGGTCTTGCGGTCCTCGGGCAGGTAGCCGATGCCCAGTGACATCGCGCGGGCGGGCGAGCGGATCGTCACCTGCCGGCCATTGACCACGATCCTGCCGGTGGCGTTCGGATCGAGCCCGAAGACGGCCTGGGCAACCTCGCTCCGGCCCGCCCCGACCAGACCCGCCAGGCCGACCACCTCGCCCGCCCGGACCGTCAGCGAGATGTTCTCGAACTTGCCGGGCGAGGTCAGGCTTTCGATACGGAGCTTCTCCTCGCCCGGTTCCGCGTCGAGATGCTCGGGGAAGTATTCCTCGACCGATCGCCAGATCATCAGCTGCACGATTGTTTCGTAGGTTTGGTCGGCTACGTCGGCAGTCTCGACGTGCTGGCCGTCGCGAAGCACGGTGACCCGATCGCAGAGGCGAAAGATCTCTTCCAGTCGGTGCGACACGTAGATCAGCGTGACCCCGCGGGCCTTGAGCCGATCGATCAGTTCAAAGAGCCGCTCCGTTTCAGCCGACGCCAGCGAGCTGGTCGGCTCGTCCATCACGATGATCCTCGCCCCGGTGCCCACCGCGCCGGCGATCTGGACCATCTGCTCCTGACCGGTGGAAAGGGCGGATATCGGTAGATCCACGTCGATGCTCGCCCCGATCTCGGCCAGCATCGCCCGGGCTCGGCCGCGCATCTCGTTTCGGCTGAGAAAACCCCAGCGCCTCGGCAGGTTGCCCAGACACAGGTTCTCCGCCACGGTCAGGTTCGGGCAGAAGCAGAGTTCCTGGTGGACCATGCCGATGCCGGCCCGGACCGCGTCGAGCGGGGTCGCGAACTGGACCGGCCGCCCGTCCAGATAGAGCCTCCCCTCGTCGGGGACGTGGATGCCGGCGATGATCTTGCCCAGTGTCGATTTGCCCGCCCCGTTCTCGCCGACCAGGGCGTGGCAATCACCCTCGCCGATCTCGAAGCTCACCCGCCGCAGCGCGGTCACACCGGCAAAGAACTTGGAGATGCCGTCGAAGCGCAGAATTGAAGCTTCTGATTCCGTCATGACGTATCCACATCACGATCCGCAGCGGGCGGTTATCCGCCGACGGCCTTTGCGGCCCGGGCGAGGTTGCTGACGCTCAGCACGATCACACTCGGGCTGCCGTCGCCGGTGCTCCCGTAGACGTAGTTGATGTTGACGCGGGCTCTGGCGAGCTTGGCCGCGATCTTCTCCATTTCGCCGGGCTTGTTGGCGGCTCGAACCGTCAGCACCCGCTGGGTGCAGAAGTTGTATTTGCCCCTGGTCAGGGCGGCCTTGGCCTTGGCCGTCGGGGATGCCACCATTCGCACCCAGCAGCAATCGGCGCTGTCCGCGACCGAGATCGCCTGGATGTTCACCCTGGCCCGCCTCAGGGCCGAGCAGAGCTTGGCCAGCACGCCGGGCTTGTTCTCCAGACCGATACAGAATTGAGTTGCTCGTGCCATCGTATGTCTCCTTGCTCGTGACGTGATCGACACGGTGGTGCCGGGATGGGAATCGCCCCACGGGGGCAAAACGCCACGCACGTCATTGGAACTCCACGTTCGAGGCCCGTCAATAGCCGAAGATCCTGGCGGTGCCACCACCCCCGCCGGCGCGGGACCGCAATCGCGTCACGCGAGTTGTGAGTCGGCCGGTTAAGCCAGATGGCGAAACGCGTATAATGACCGGTCATGCCCACCAAGGAGCCGATGCAATTTCGTGGTCGAGCGGTGGTGCCGGGTGCGGGGCCGTTTGTGGTCGGGATCCTGAACGTCACCCCGGATTCGTTCAGTAACGGCGGAGCGTACGCGACGCCGACTGATGCGACCGACGCCGGTTGCCGGATGGCCGACGAAGGCGCGGACGCGATTGACGTGGGGGGCGAATCCACCCGGCCCGGGAGCCAGCCGGTACCGGCCGACGAACAGATCCGCCGGACCGAGAACGTCATTGCCGGTCTGGCCCGGCGGTTTGGCGACGACGGCCCCGCGATCTCGATCGATACGCGGTCGGCGAAGGTCGCGGCAGCGGCCCTGGACGCGGGAGCGTGCGTGGTCAACGACGTGTCGGCCCTGGGCGACGACACGGCAATGGCGCCCCTTGCAGCTTCGCGAGGGGCCGGTGTCATCCTCATGCACGCCAAGGGCACGCCCGGGGACATGCAACGCAACCCGACCTACGACGACGTCGTCGCGGAGATCACCGGATTCCTCGCCCGGCGGATCACGCTCGCCGCCGAGGCCGGCATCGCCCGGGAACGCATCATCGTCGATCCGGGCATCGGGTTCGGAAAGACCACCGCTCACAATATCGAGATCCTCCGCCGGCTCGATTCTCTAAGAGCGCTCGGGTTGCCCGTGATGGTGGGACCCTCGCGCAAGCGGTTCATCGGCGAGGTTCTTTGTATCGACGAGCCTGCGGATCGACTGATGGGCACCGCGGCCGCGGTAGCGGCGTGCGTGCTGGCGGGCATCGAGTGCGTGCGGGTCCACGACGTGGCGGCGTGCCGGCAGGTGGCGGATCTGTGTGCGGAGATCCGGCCCTTGTCTCCTTCTAATGTTCCTTTCCCTGGTACTCGCGGCTATCGGTCTTGATTCGAATCTTGTCGCCGTTCTTGATGAACAACGGGACGTGAACCACGAGTCCGCTCGCGAGCGTAGCCTCTTTCTGTACGTTGCTGGAGCCGCTCGCGTGCTCGACCGGCGCAGTGTCCGTCACCTCCAGTACCACCATGGACGGCAATTGGATGGCGACCACCTGCTGTTCAATCATAAGGAACCGGTAGCTCTCCTGCTCGACGAGGAACGGGGTGCTGTCGCCGAGCACGTCCTGGCCGACGGGATACTGCTCGTAGGTTTCGGCGTCCATGAAGACGCGTTCCGTCCCGTCCTGGTAGAGGTACTGCATCGAGCGAACCTGGGAAGGCACTTCTTCGATCTTGCCCAGCTCATCGAGCGTGCGCTCGCCGGTGTTTCCGGTTCGCAGCGAGCGCAGCTTGACGTGGACGGTGGCTTTCTGCTTGCCCGTCTGAGTGAGCGTGTGATCGAGCACGGTAAAGAGTTCCCCCTCGTGCCGGATAATCATGCCCTTGTGAAGCCGGTGGGATACTGGCATAGATCACCTCCGGAGAAGATGGAATTGTCTCCCGCTGATCAGTGTCGCCCGACCGGCGGGTCTGGTCAAATCCACTGTCAAGCGGATCGCGCCCGTGAGAGCTTCTCACCTGTGATCGCCGATCGAACACGGATCTACGTGGGGCACAGGCGGCGATACGCGTCTGTCTGCTGAGGGCCGAGTGATCGCCAGAGCAGGAACTGTCTCCGCAGCTCGGTGAGGAAGTGCCGGTTGCTGCGGACCCACGCGCTGTGGGGACCGGCCTCTCGGCGGAGGGATATGTTGACTTCGTGGATGGTCGGGTCGGGCCCCGGGCGGATCTCGAGCTCGACGGTCTGCATGATGCCGAGGTCGAACGGGGCGAGCCAGATCTGGGCCACAAACCCACGCCCTCCCGTGTCGGCGTCGGAGAACACCTCGATCGCCCCACTGCAGAAGCGGGCAAGTGACGTCTCGGTATGACCCGCGAGCCAATCGTGAAGGTACACGAGGACCGGCCCGGCATCCCGGCCATGCATGGTAAACGGCAACGCCACGGTCAGATCATCGCCGTGGGGCGTCGGGAGCTTCCAGGTGCTTTCGCTGCCCGGCGCGGCAATCTTCGCGGCGACCCGGGCGGGCCAGATCGACGACAGCAGCACCACGACCATGATTGCCAGTTGCGTGTAGACCACGGCCGAGCTGGAGAAGTTCAGACTGATGCCCGGAACGAGATTGTACTTGCTGGCCACCGTCCCGAGCCCTTGGCCGATGATGTACCCGCCCACGACGCCGATCGTCCCGTAAGCCGCCGCCTCCGCCACGAACAGCGCCCCGACGTGGGCCGGGGCCAGACCGACCGACATGAGGATCCCGATCTCCCGCCGCCTCTCGTACACGCAGTTGAGCATCGTATTGAAGATGATGAGCGCACTGATGAACAGCGGCACGACGACGTTGCCCAGGCCGGTGAGGCTCGTGATCTCCATGGCGGCGCAGAGGACGACCCGGCCATCTGCGTTGGCGTAGACCGGGCGGTGGATCTGGCCGGCCAGCTCGTCCGCCAGGGCCATCGTTCGGGCCGGGTTCCGCGGGACCAGTACCACTGCCCGCAGCGTGGCGTCGAGCTCCCCCGCCCGCGACGCCCGGATGATGGCGAACTGATCGGGCGAGAGCACCCGGAACTTCTCGGCCGTCGCCGCACCGGTCAGGTCCGCCTGCGTTTCCGCTTCCTCCAGGGCGTCGATCTTCCTCTGGACCTCGTCCGGGTCCGGGTCCAACAGGGCAAGACGCTGGTAATCCACCGGAGCATAGGTCTGTCCGTTCAAGCCGGTCAGCGACAGCATGTCGCGGTGCCCAACCACTGCCGAGACGGTGAAGGCCGAACCGAACATCTCGACCGGATCACCCGGGCCCGCGCCGATACGTTCCGCCACTTTGCTGCTGATCAGGACGGAATCCTTTGACGAGGCGAAATGATCCATCGCCGCCCGGCCAATCAGGCGATCGAGCCCCACCACGCGGGCTTCGATCGGCTCAATGCAGGACACCGCATGCAGCAGGGCGTAGCGCTCGTCCTTACCCGTCATCTTGAGCGTTTTGGGGTACTGCGTCTTGAGGTCGTTGCGGGTGATCCACCAGTGGCCTGCCACCTGAGCCTCATCGCGGTAGGCCGTCTCCAGATGATCCAGCGTCCAGGCGGGCATCGGGTCCCAGCTCAACCGCTGGATCATGACCGTGCTGCGATCGGGAGGAATTCGCTCCAGGCCCGTCAGGTCGTAATGAAGGGGATGCAGGTGGGTCCGGGGGCTGGTGAAGCTCATGATGACGAAGGCGAGCAGCACGAGCGTAGCGAGCGTGAGGGCGGTGCGGACTTTTCGCCGCCGCATGTTTGCGATCCCCACCAGCATCGCCCGGTGCAGCACGTCGAACCGCTTGAAATCGTCGGCGGATGACGCTGCTGCCCTGTCGCCACCGGCTCGGGCCTCGGAGAAGGTGCCCGTCCCCTTCTTCAGCCGCACCAGCTCGGTCCGGAACTTGCCCAGCACGATCGCCACGACCACGGTTGAGAGAAACAGGATCACGAACGCCAGCAGAATGGTCACCGGCGTCAGGCTGATGCGGAACGCCGGGTGAAACGTCCCCACCAGCAACGTCATGATCGCAAACAGCAGGGCGAAGCCGCCGATCTGGCGGTAAACGGTTCTCGCCCCGAGAACCAGACGTTCCACGAAATAGCAGAACGGCACCAGCCCCACCAGCAGGAACAGAACCGCATAGATCGTGTCGTCGGCTGACCGCCGCGTCTTCTGGTAGACCTGGGCCTGCGAGGTCAGGGCCGCCGTGGCGTGGCGCCAGGCCCGGGTTCCGTCACCTGCGGCCCGGGCTCGGTCCGCCTTGCGGACCTCAGACCGCCCCTGCTGATGCTGCCGGCGAAGGTACGGGTCGATCACGCCGGTATCTTCCAGTCGTCTGATGCGGTGCTCGTTCAGAATGGCGAAATCGCTGGCCGAGAGGAAAGCCACCGGCGACTGCTGTCGCCAGTCGAGCGGGTAACCCTCACCCTCCGGCGCGTCGGCCGACGCGTTGAGCATCAGCATGCGCCGGCTCGAATCGCCTTTCGCGAAGACCAGTTGCCACCGGTCCATTTCGGTGGGCAGGCAGACGCTGCACACGCCCTCATCGACGGACCAGAACCCCCGACGGACCTCGGAGCCGCGGGCGGCCTCCACCACCACGACCTTGTCCAGATCCTCCAGAAACCGCGGATCGTTCAGGCCCAACAGCCCGATCTGTACGCACTCGAACATCTCGCCGCGAAGGTGCTTCAGATCCTTCTTGCGGGGATGCCCGGTGATGATCGACTTATGCCACGAAACGAACCGGTCCATCGCCATGATGACCCGGCCCTGGTCGTCGAACAGGTACACCTCGGGCGTCAAACCGGCCCGCCGCACCCGCTCGTCGAGGATATCGTCAACGGCGTACTTGCCCTCGCCGTCCGTCTTGAGCACCACCATGTCCCGCACCCCGATGCCCCGGACGCCAAGGTGTCGCGAACCCCAATAAGACCTGGCGTAGATGACGGCGTCCGGCACGCCGAGGTCCAACTGGCTTTCGCCGGGGGTCGGAATGGCGGCGATTCCCTCCCATTTGTGCAAGTTCCTGGGAAGCCGGCTCCCAACGACGGGGATGGGCCGGTGCAGCGCTTCGTCCAGCAAGGCCCCGAGCATGGTGATTTGCGGGCCGAGCCGGTCGGCATCGACGCGCTTGGCGGTGTCCAGCGGCGTATCGACCCGGCGCCGCATGTCCTGGGTGGTCGCGAACATCATGCCGAGGCAACCTGCACTGACGGCGGCGTCGATCCCGTTGACGACCGGGAACGGCAGATCGCTCTGCCAGTGCCGCCGGCCTTCGGTCGTATCGTCCAGGTAACACTGACGGATCTCGGGCGGAAAGCCGAGTTCGTTCGCGATCCGGCGCAGCGGCCTGCCGTAGCCGAGAAGCTGGTTCTGCACGAGCTTCTCGCACATGTAGCTCTGGGCGAAGGTGCCGAACCGTCGGCCGTGCGAACTCAACTCCAGGCTGCAGAACAGGATGCCACGGGCATAGTCGCCCTCGCTTGCCCGGCCGAGACCCGTGGCCTGCATGACGGATAGATCGACGCGCTTGCGCTCGACCCGGCCCGCACGATCGGCGATCATCCGATCCAGCCGCCCGAGGATCGCCGGCACCAACTCTTCCAGCACCTGAACGTCCGTGTCCCGCAGCTCGTCGTGATGGAGCCGTTGCTGCAGTTGCAGCAGGCGAACCCGTCGAGCGCTCAGCGACGCCCGGCGCTCATCGACCGTCTCCCGGGGTGGTCTTTCCCCGTCATCGCGATCGGCGTCCGTGCCCGAGGCCCGAAGCCGCCTCAACTCGTCGAGCAGCCGGACGATCTGCATCTTCGTTTGCCAGATCACGTGGTCGTTGCGGAGGTGCCGGTTCCCCCAGCCGGTCACCGCCCCTACTAGATCGCCCGAGGTCAGAGCCTGGCGGTACCCGCGCAGCGTGGCCAGATCGGCTTCATCGTCGGCGACGTCCAGCCCGAGTTGCTTCTGCGTATCGGTCAGCGTCTTCATCAGGCGCCGGGAGCCGCCCAGCTCGAACGTATCCCCGCCCACAAACGCGACCAGCATGCTGTAAGCCGGCGGGCGATCGGCGAAGTGCCGCACGAGCTGCAAAGCAATGGCCGGATTGATCGCCTGCTCCGCTCCGAATGCCAGATCAGGCACGACGCAACAGGCGTCGTATCGGCAGTGGAGCACGACCACCACGTCACGATGGGCCGGATCGCCGCCGGGAATGTACCCCAGCACGTTAGGCACCGTCCGGCGCCGCCAACGCACGCGGGATCGCAATGTCAGGGTCAAGTCGCGCTCGCGGCGCAGCCGCCCGGCGAGGGCGGGATCGTCCACGTAGAACCGTGGCAGCGGAACGGAAACGTAGGTGTACTTGCCGTTACTCTCGGTCCAGGTGGTCTGCTCGGGGCAGAGGAAAATGACCGCGACCGCCCCGTACATGGCCGCGTACTGCCACCGGGCCTGCGTGTTGAACTCCATGACCGCGATCCGCCCGGCCAGCTCGTCCACCGGCAGTTCGCTCAGCTCGCCGGTCCCGATGTAAACCGCCCGGGCGGTGATGCCTTCTTGCGACGTTGTTGAGAGGTTCGCTCCGTTCGGCCAGACGGGGTAGATCCGCGCAGCCGGTGCGTCGTTGATCTCCAGCGTGCAGGATTCGGTGACGGGCAGGACGAGTTCAACCGGTTGGCGCCAGCGCCGGGCGATGCCGGCGGCCCTCAACTCAGCTTCCAGGAAATCGGCGGTGGCGGCGGCGCCCGGCTGACCGGCGAAACGGGAACCGAAACTGCAGATCCGCTCATGGTCGCGAGCAAACTGCCCGCGCACGACGTCCACCGCGCCCGGGCCCTTCGGCCACCCGGCACCGCCGGCCGGCAGGGCCACCGCCCATACCACCCAGAAAGCTCCCAGGCAATGCCGCTGGCGGCGTCGGTTCATCATGGTGCTTCAGGCTGATCTTGCAGTCCACACGAACTGTAACCGAAAGGAACCGGCGCGAACATTCCCGATGCCTTTGCCCCGAGGCGGGCTTCGACCGCAATCCGTGGGAATTGGAAGGGCGGTACTGGTCCGGGTGTCGGTAATCCGATAACCTGGCAGCACTTGCACGCTCGTTCCGGGTGGCGCCGGTGTACCGGCGGCCGGGGGATCGTTTCGCGAGCCTCTCGTTCCGTCACCGGGGCGGGCGTCGGGTTGCGCTATCAGGGAGTTGGACCGTGTCCGTTGACCTTCGCCGAGTGCGAAACATCGGTATCGCCGCCCACATCGACGCGGGCAAGACGACGACCACCGAGCGAGTGCTCTATTACACCGGGCGGACGCATCGGATGGGCGAGGTCGATGACGGTACGACCATTACGGACTTCGATCAGGAAGAGCAGCAGCGCGGGATTACCATCTATTCCGCCGCCGTGACGTGCCCCTGGCGAGACCACACGATCAACCTGATCGACACGCCGGGACACGTGGATTTTACGGCCGAGGTAGAACGGTCGCTACGGGTGCTGGACGGAGTGGTGGTGGTTTTCGACGCGAAGGAGGGCGTGGAGGCCCAGTCGGAGACGGTGTGGCGGCAGGCGACGAAATACCACGTCCCGAAACTGTGCTTCATGAACAAGATGGACAAGGTGGGAGCGGATTATGCGGCCTCTTTCCGCTCGCTCCGAGATCACCTGGGTGCCAACCCGGTTGCGGTCCAGATCCCGATCGGGGCGGAGGGCTACTTCGAGGGGCTGATCGACCTGGTGACGATGACGGCGGTGTACTACCGGCAGGAGCGTCTGGGCTCGCAATTCGAGGAGCGGCCGATCCCGGTGGAACTGGAGGACGTCGCCCGGCGCGGGCGGCATGAACTCGAAGAGCGGGTCGCGGAGACCTCGGAACCGCTGATGGAGAAGTTCATCCACGATGAGGCGATGACGGCCGACGAACTTCGCGAGGCGCTCCGGTCGGCGACGATCGCGGACCAGATCCAGCCGGTGTTCTGCGGATCGGCGTTGGACTACATCGGGGTGCAGAAGCTCTTGGACGGCGTTGTTGATTACCTGCCGAGCCCGCTTGAGATACCGCCGGTGATCGGCCGGGCGCCGGACTCGGCCCGCCGCCAGCAGAAGCAGACCCAAATAGCCTGCCCGTGCGATCCGAAGGCGCCGCTGGTGGCGTACGTGTTCAAGACCGTTGCCGAAAAACCGATGGACGTTCACTTCGTGCGGGTGTATTCGGGGACTCTCAAGGCCGGGTCCCGGGTATTGAATCCGGCTCGGAAATGCAAGGAGAACATCAGCCGGATGTTACGCGTCTTCGCGAAGAAACGTGAGCAGCTTGCCGTCGCCGAGGCGGGGGACATCGTGGCGGTCGCCGGGCTCAAGGCGTCGTTGACCGGGGATACGCTGTGTGACACGAAACATCCCGTTATTCTGGAGAGAATCGAGTTTCCCGAGACGGTCATCAGTATGTCGATCGAGCCACAGTCGTCGGCGGATCGCGAGAAGATGCTCGAAGCCCTGGCGATGCTCGCCCGCGAGAATCCGACCTTCTCGTATCAGTCCAACGAGGAAACGGGGCAGACGCTGATCAGCGGGATGGGGGAGTTGCACCTGGAGGTTCTGGTGAATCGGTTGCGCCGGGACCTCGGGGTCCGGGTGCGGGTCGGCAGCCCGCGGGTATCGTTCCGGGATACGGTGTCGGGAACAGGGGAGTACGAAGAGGAATTCAGGCGGCAGACGGGGGGACGGATGCTGTATGCGAAGGTCAAGCTGCGAGTGGAGCCATTTGAGCCGGCGACGGGTGAAGAACACGTGCGGTTCGAGAGCCGCGTTCCCCCGGGCGCGGTTCGCAAGGAGTACATCGGGGCTGTGGCTGAAGCGGTTCGGGATGCGGCCGGAACGGGGCTTCGAGGCTACGCGATGATGAATCTCAAGGTGACGCTGCTGGAGGCCCGGGAACACGATGCGGACAGTACGGACCTGGCGTTCGAGGCGGCGGCCCGGATCGCGTTCGACAAGGCGGCAGAAGAGGCTCGCCCCGCTCTGATGGAGCCCATCATGAAGGTCCAGATCGTTGGGCCCGAGGCGTACTTCGGCACGGTTAGCGCGGATCTGTCACGGCGCCGTGGGGTAGTCACGGACTCTCGGGTGCGGGCCGGCCGGCGGGCCTTGGACGCCGAAGTGCCGCTCAAGGAGATGTTCGGGTACGCCACCGACCTGCGGAGCCTGACCCAGGGGCGGGGAAGCTGGACGATGGAACCGTCGCACTATGCCCTGGTGCCGGCTCCGATCGCCAACACAATCCTCGCGGTGGACTGAGGTTACGTCAGATCGGCCCTCAGTCTGCTTCTTGTGGTGGCGGCGCGATCGCGCCGAGGAATTACAGTACAGCAACAAAGTTGAAGAAAAGTAAAAAACCCGGCCTGTCTGGGGTTGACGACAAGCGAAGCATGAGTAGACTAGCTGGTCTGCGTCCAACCCGTTGTGCGCTTGATATTTAGCGGCGCGGGGTGGCGGGCGCTGGATGAACCGAGAGGTACACGAGCCGGAACGCCTTCAGAGATGAACCCGGCAAGGTGAGGCGTATACGTTTATACTACGACCGTGCGCGTAACACCTGGGACATACAAGCAGCCGTTACGTCATAGGTGTTCCGGGGAACTGGGTTGAGGGAGGCCATGCAGGGCGAACGCATCCGGATCAGGATGGAGGCTTACGATCCGCGGGCGCTTGACGCGTCGGCTCGGGAGATCGTGGATCACGCCAAGCGGACCAACGCGCGGGTGTGCGGCCCGATTCCGCTTCCAACCCGGATTGAGCGGTACACGGTGTTGCGCTCGCCGCACATTGACAAGAAATCGCGCGAGCAGTTCGAGATGCGGACCCACAAGAGGCTAATCGACATCTACGAACCGACGGCGCGGACGGTAGAGGCCTTGAACCGGCTGGTCGTGCCGGCGGGGGTGTTTGTGAAGATCAAGGCCTAGGGCTGGTGGATGTTGAGGTGGTTGGGTCTGCGGTGGCCTGGTGGCCGTGTGGCAGTAGCTTTTGCTCTCTTGTTGTCAGCTTTTAACAACCTGGCTGCGTGAGTTGGATCGCGTGGCATTGCATGGATGTGCTGGGCCTGAGGGGCTTTGAAGGGAAATCTGTCTCTATGGTGGCGGCACTGCTAGGCAAGAAGATCGGAATGACCCGGGTGTACACCGAGGACGGGAAGGTGGTGCCGGTGACGGTGATCCAGGCCGGCCCGTGTTCGGTGTTGCAGGTCAAGAGCTCGGACCAGGCGTCGGAGGGGTACGACGCGGTTCAGTTGGGCTTCGAGGATGTCAAGCCTCATCGCTCGACGTTACCGATGATCGGCCATGCTGGCAAGGCCGGCACGGGCCCCAAGAAGTTCGTGCGTGAGATTCGCATGAATGAACCGCCGGAGGCGTCTGCGGGTGACGTTTGGACGGTTGAATTGTTCGAGTCGATGGGGGTCCGGTACGTGGACGTGACGGGCACGACCAAGGGCCACGGGTTTGCCGGCGTGATGAAGCGTCACGGTTTCGGTGGTCAGCCGGCGTCGCATGGGACGGAGCGGAAGCATCGCAGTCCCGGCTCGATCGGCGGCCACGCCGATCTGGGCCTGGGGCGGAACATCAAGAAGGGTAAGCCGATGGCCGGCCACATGGGACACGTGCGCCGGACGAGCCGGAACCAGGAGTTGATTCGGGTGGACAAGGAAAACAACCTGCTGGTGGTCAGGGGCAGTGTTCCCGGTCCTAATAGCGGATACGTGGTGGTTCGGCAAGCCAAGACGAGATCGTAGAGGTGAGTTCGCGCGTGCCGGAAGGCACTCGCCGAAGGTTCCTGATGATAGACGTGCCGGTTTACAACATGAGCGGGGAGCAGACCAGCGCGATGCAAATCGACGAGGCGGCGCTGGGAGGTCGGGTGCGCTTCAATTTGCTTAAGCAGGCGGTGGTGATGTGGCGGGCGAACCAGCGTCAGGGGTCGGCTCGGACCAGGAGCCGGGGCATGGTCCGAGGCTCCGGGCACAAGCTCTATCGCCAGAAAGGAACGGGGAACGCCCGGATGGGATCGCGGCGGAGCCCGGTGCGCCGGGGTGGGGGGGTGGCCTTTGCCAAAGCAGAGCGGAGCTTTCGTCAGGAGATGCCCCGCCGGATGCGTCAATTGGCCCGGAACAGCGCCCTGCTGGCCAAGCTTCAATCGGGCAGCGTTGCCATTGTCGACCCGCTGACGATTGAGGAGCCGAAGACCAGAGCGTTTTGCGCGATGCTCAAGGCGGTTGGCGCGGACTCCGGGTGTGTTCTGGCGCTCGATTCGCTGAAACCGACGGTATACAAGTCGGGCCGCAACATCCCGAGAACCGAGATCCGCCGGGTGCAGGAGTTGAATGCCTACGAGATTCTGCGTCGTCGGAAGCTGTTATTCACGCGGAGTGCGTTCGAGGCGGTGGTGAGGAACCCGCAGACTTACCGGCCGGCGGCGGCGGACACCTAGAGCATTTGGCGAGGGCAGCCGCCCCTGTGAGCAGGGGACCCGGGGCGGCGGGTGCTCACGATCCGGATCGGTGGTGGTGATGGCGGCCGGCGGTTCCCGGTGCCGAGGACGAAGAGGAACGTCTCGCGATGGACATCTACCACACGATTGTCCGCCCGCTGGTGACCGAGAAGGGCACGCACCAGAGCCAGCTCTCGTTCGATGGGACGCGGACGCGCCCGGCTCGGGGCGGTTCGTATACGTTTGAGGTGCACGCGAAGGCGAAGAAGACGCAGATTCGCCAGGCGATTGAGAAGATCTACAACGTGCGGGTGCTGACGGTTCGGACGTCGAACCGGACGGGCAAGCGTCGGCGGTATCGGCTGACCTACGGGCAGACGCGGGCTTGGAAGAAAGCGGTGGTGGTGCTCCATCCGGATTATCACATCGATTTGTTCTGAGGTTATGACGAGGAAGCGGCTGGCGAGAAAGCCAAGGGAATCGGTGGGTCATGGGCGTTAAGCGTTACAACCCGACGACGCCGGGACGTCGCAAGTGTTCGGTGAACGAGCATTCGGAGGTGACGGACAGGAAGCGCCGGCCGACCAGGTGCCTGGTGGAGCCGAAGCCGAAGACCGGCGGCCGGAATCACCATGGTAAGATCACCTCGTGGTTTCGAGGGGGTGGTCACAAGCGGATGTACCGGCGTGTCGACTTCAAGCGGCGCAACGACGGCACCCCGGCCGCGGTGACGGCCATTGAGTACGATCCGAATCGATCCTGCCACGTTGCCCTGGTTGAATACCCGGATCAGACCAAGAGCTACATTCTTGCCCCGGTCGGCCTGAAGGCTGGGGACCGGGTTGAGAGCGGTGAGGGCGTTGAGCCAAAGGTCGGCAACGCGATGCCGCTGAAGAGGATTCCGGTGGGCATGGACGTGCACAACATCGAGATGAACGCTGGCCAGGGGGGCAAGCTGGTACGGGCGGCCGGCGGGGCGGCGAGGCTGGTGGCCCGGGAGGGCGACTGGGCGACGTTGCTGATGCCGTCGGGGGAGATGAGGCAAATCCGGGTGGAATGTCGGGCCACGATCGGGCAGGTGGGCAACGTGGATCATCAGCACGTGCGGGTGGGCAAGGCGGGCCGGAAGCGGCACATGGGTCGCAGGCCCCACAATCGGGGCACGTCGATGAACCCGGTGGCTCATCCCATGGGCGGCGGGGAGGGCCGACGGGCGGGCGGGCGCCATCCGTGCAGTGCATGGGGCCGGCCGGCCAAGGGCAGTGCGACCCGGTCCCCCAACAAGAACTCGAACAAGCGGATTCTCCGCCGGCGTCGAAGCGTGCGGTACGGGCGTCTGGTGATCAAGAAGAGGTAACGGGGGGCTGGACTCAGCGGGAGCCAGGATACGATGCCGCGAAGCCTGAAGAAGGGACCGTTTGTGGACGAGAAGCTTTTCCGCAAGGCTCAGCAGGCCAGGAATACCGGCAGTTACGCGCCGATCCGGACATGGTCGCGGAGATGTACGATCGTTCCGGAGTTCATCGGCGTGACGTTTGAGGTGCATAACGGGCGGATCTTCCACAAGGTCTTAGTGACGGAAGAGATGGTGGGGCACAAGCTGGGCGAGTTCAGCCCGACGCGGACGTTCAAGGGGCACTCGGGCGGCAGGAAGCGGTAGTGGTAAGGGTTTCAGCGGGCCTGAGGCATCGGCGGCTGGATGCCCCGGGCCGGATCGGTGGACACAGAGGACGATCTCGTGGCAGAGGCACCGACGGCAGCAGGTCAATGGCAGGCGGCTCACCGCTACGCGCGCATCAGTCCGCGGAAGGCCAGGCTGGTGGTGGATCTGATTCGAGGTGAGCACGTGAATGCTGCCCAGGACATCCTGCGGTTTACGAACAAGCGGGCGAGCCGGTTGGTCGGGAAGGTGTTGAAGTCGGCGATTGCCAACGCGAACGAACAAGAAGCGGATGTTCGTCGGCTGTTCGTAGCCGACGCGAGGGTTGATGAGGGGCCCTATTTCCGACGATGGCGCCCGAAGGATCGAGGCCGGGCCCACCAGATCCTCAAACGGATGAGTCACATTGTGCTGGTGGTTCAGGAGCGTTGAAGATGCCGGCAACGGCGGCTTATCCCTTCTGAGTAGAGCGTTAGAGACTGGCGAACGCCGGGAGTCGAGCGTGGGACAGAAAGTCAACCCGATTGGTTTCAGAACCGGCATCACGATGGATTGGAAGAGCCGGTGGTATGCGCCGAAGGCCGCCTATGGCGAGTTCCTGATCGAGGATTGCCGGATTCGGGCGTACGTGGACGAGCAGTTGAACCGCAGGCCCCCATATGCTGCGGTCAGTAAGATCGAGATTGAGCGGACGCGCAACGAGGTGCGGGTGGCGCTGCACACGGCCCGGCCGGGGCTGGTGATCGGGCCTAAGGGCGCGGAGGTTGACAAGCTCCGGGAGCAGCTCGAAGAGCTGTTCGACCGCAAGATCAGCCTGAATATCATGGAGATCAAGCATCCCGATCTCGATGCCCAACTGGTGGCCGAGGGCATCGCCGAGCAGTTGAAGAAGCGGGTCAGCTTCCGCCGGGCGATGAAGATGCGTTGCGAAGCGACGATGGCGGGGGGGGCCAAGGGGATCCGGGTTCTGTGTTGCGGGCGTCTGGGGGGGGCGGAGATGGCCCGCCGCGAGACCCAGAAACGCGGGTCGATCCCGCTGCAGACGCTGCAGGCCAACGTGTCTTACGGGTTTGCCGTGGCCAAGACGACGTACGGGGCGATCGGGGTGAAGGTTTGGATTTATCTGGGCGCCTTCGGGGATACGATCGAGCCGGTGGAGGATGCGGGACCTCCGCGTCCGCGGCGGCGAGGACGGATGTGACGGCGGTCCCAGGCGGGCGTGGCCGGCGTGCAACGGCGGATGAGTGAATGGGCGGGGCGGCTGAGGGCCGCGGAGAGCTACTGCAATGGCGTTGATGCCCAAGCGACTGAAGTACCGGAAATCCCAGCGGGGCAGGCTGCGCGGGGTGGCCCACCGATGCAACACGGTTGCTTACGGCGAGTTCGGTCTGCAGGCCCTTGAAGGGGGCTGGTTGACTGCCCGGCAGATTGAAGCGGGCCGAATGACCGCCACGCACTTTCTGCATCGTGAGGGTCGCGTCTATATCCGCGTGTTTCCGCACAAACCAGTGTCGTCGAAGCCGCTGGAAACACGGATGGGCAAGGGCAAGGGCGAGCCGGAGTACTACGTGGCATTGGTGAGGGAAGGCACGATTCTGTATGAGCTCGGTGGTGTCACCGAGCACGAGGCCCAGCAGGCCCTCTCGCTGGTCGCGCACAAGATGCCGTTCTGCTGCCGCTTCGTGACTCGCCGACATGCAGTCTAGGCTGCCCGACGGGCGATCGTGTCCGGGCCGGTCGCGAAGGGACTGACGAGGAGATCCGGCAGTGAAGGTTTCTGAAATCCGGGAGCTGAGAACCGAGGAGCTGCACAGTGAGCTGGACCGGCTCCGTCGTCACCTCTTCGATCTCCGCAGTCAGGCGGTGACGGAGAACCTCCAGGATCCGTCGATGCTCACCAAGGCCAAGCGGGACGTAGCGAAGCTTTTCACGGTACTCCGCGAGCGGGGCGAGACGGGCATCGAGCAGAGACAGTACCACCTGGAGACGCTGGCGACGCACAGGTGAGCCCGGCGAGGGTTGATGGTTGCCGGCCGGGTTTGGCCCGGCGGGTGTGGATGGACAGGAATCGGGTATCGGATCATGGCAGATAAGGCGGCCCGGACAGCGCAGCGGGGGATACGAAAGACCAGGATCGGTGTCGTGACGTCGGCTCACAAGACCCCCGGGACCATCCGGGTGAAGGTGCAGCACCTGGTGCCCCATCGCAAGTACGGCAAGTACGTGCGTCGGTCGGTGAACCTGCATGCCCATGACGAGAGGCGGGAGGCCAAGCAGGGCGACCGGGTGCAGTTGGCGGAATGCCGGCCGATCTCGAAGACGAAGACCTGGCGTCTGGTGAAGGTGCTGGCCTCGAGCCCCTAGGGCGGATGTTGGCCGGAGAGGCGAACGGCTTTCCGGGTCGCCTTTGACGAGAGACAGCGATGATTCAACAGCAATCCACGGTCGATGTGGCGGACAACACCGGCGCGAAGCAGGTGATGGTGATCCGGGTATTGGGCGGGAGCACCGCTCGCAGCGGCAAGCCCAGGCGCAAGACGGCGGGGATCGGCGACCTGGTGGTCTGCACGGTGAAGAAGGCATTGGCGAACAGCGATTTCATGAAGCCCGGGAACAGGAAGGCCCGGCTGGTCAAGGGGGTGGTGGTCAGGACGAAGAGCCCGACCCGCCGCCCGGACGGAAGCTACGTCCGGTTCGATAGGAATGCCGTGGTGTTGATCGACGAGCGGAACGAGCCCCGGGGGACCCGGATTCTTGGAGCGGTGGCCCGGGAGCTTCGCGAGCGCGGTTACATGAAGATCATCTCGCTTGCGAATGAGGTGGTTTGAAGGTTCCCGGGCTCTTCGGGCGAGACAACTGCGAACGCTTGGACTATAGAACGATGGCCTGTCACATACGCCGGGATGATCAGGTAGAGGTGGTGGCTGGCGAGCACAAGGGCCAGCGCGGCAAAGTGCTCAAGGTGCTGCCGAAGAAAGGGCTCGTTCTCGTACAGGGCGTGAACATGGTGTATCGGCACGTGCGACCGAGTCGGCGGAACCCGCAGGGCGGCCGGCTGCAGAAGGAAGCGCCGATTCACATCTCGAGCGTTCTTCCCGTGGACGAGAAGGCGGGTCGAGGCACCCGGGTGCGGTTCGAAGTGGGACGGGATGGGGACGGCAGGGTGACCGGCAAACACAGGGTTTCAGTTGGCGGGACGCGTCTGAGCGAGTTGACGCGCGAGAAGGCGGATCAGTAGGCATGGCTCGCTTGTTGGAAAAGTATAAGAACGAGGTGGTTGGCGCTCTGATGGACAAGTCGGAGACCAGGAACCACCTGGCCGTGCCCCGGCTGGAGAAGATCGTGGTGTCGCTGGGGACCGGAAGCCCCCAGGTTGACAAGAAACGGATCGAGCTGGCGAGCAGGGATCTGGCGACCATCACGGGGCAGAAGCCGTTCGTCTGCCGGGCCCGCAAGAGCGTGTCCAACTTCAAGGTGCGGGCGGGGATGGAGACGGGATTGAAGGTCACCCTCCGCGGCGCACGGATGTATGAGTTTCTCGACCGGCTCATTCATGTCGCGATCCCCCGTATCCGCGACTTCCGCGGGTTGAACCCGCAGAGTTTTGATGGTCGGGGCAATTACTCGCTGGGTGTGGGCGAGCAGACGATTTTTCCGGAGATCGATGCAGCGGCGGTAGAGGCGGCCCAGGGCATGAATATCACCGTCGTGACCACGGCAAGGAACGACCGGGAGGGAATGGACCTGCTTGGTCTCATGGGTATGCCGTTCCGCACGGAACAGCCGGCGGGCGGCACCGGCAAAGCGTAGCCCGATCGGGACGGGTGTTTTCCACCCGGTCAAGGTTGGACGGGTATCGATGGCAACAAAAGCGTGGATCAACAAGGCCAATAAGCCGGCGAAGTTCAAGAGCCGGGTGGTTCGCCGGTGTCAGTTGTGCGGCCGGTCGCGGGCGGTCTATCGGAAGTTCAAGATGTGCCGGGTCTGCTTCCGCAAGCTTGCCAACGAAGGGCTTATCCCGGGCGTAAAGAAGGCCAGTTGGTGACCACCGGCCCCGGTGTACGTCGAAAATGGGCCGGCGCCAGCGGCTCAGGGCACACGAAACAGCGGACGAGGATCGAGACGATGTGGAGTGACCCGATCGCGGACATGTTGACGCGGATTCGTAACGCGGTCCGCGTGCGGAATCGCCAGGTCAAGGTGCCGGCCTCGAATCTGAAGGTTGGCATCGCGGAGGTGCTCAAGCAGGAGGGATACATCCTCGATTACGACCGGATCGAGGACGGCCGTCAGGGTATTCTCCAGATCCATCTGAAGTACGGACCGATGGGCGAGCCGGTCATCCGGGAGTTGAATCGGCAGTCCAGCCCCGGAAGGCGGGATTACCGGGGCGTCGAGGCGCTGCCCAGGGTGCTCAACGGTCTGGGCATCGCGATCCTGTCAACGAGCCAGGGTGTCTTGAGCGACCGGCAATGCAGGCAGAAGAGCGTCGGCGGCGAGTTTTTGTGTACGGTGAGTTGAGCGAAGGCGTGCTCGCGGCCCAGAGGTAATGAGCGAGTGGTGAAGAGGGCGTAAGACGATGTCCCGTGTCGGCAAGAAGCCGATTGTGGTTCCCTCCGGCGTGCAGGTCGCTTTGGCCGACCGCGCCGTCAAGATCTCGGGCCCGAAGGGCGAGTTATCGTGGCGGTACCCGGAGGTGGTGTCGGTCGCGTACGACGCGACGGCGGGTGTGATTCAGGTGACGCGTTCGGACGACGCATCCTGTGCCCGCGCGCTGCATGGCACGACGCGCGCGGTGATCGCGAATATGGTGCTGGGCGTGGAGAAGGGATTCGAGAAGAAGCTGGAGATTTACGGCACGGGTTACGGCTGCAAGTTGCAGGGCACGCAGTTGCTGTTGAACGTCGGGTACATGGGTCGGGGCGCCGACGCCGGCGGAAAACAGAAGGAAGCCCAGTTCTGCATTGACATCCCCCAGGGACTGACGGTGACGGTCCAGGTCCCGGCGGCGCGGGGTGACACCGAGCCGGCCAAGCTGACGATCCAGGGAGTGGACAAGCAGCAGGTGGGCGAATTCGCGGCGGAGTTCCGCGCTATCCGCCCCCCCGAGCCTTACAAGGGCAAAGGGATCCGTTATGCCGGTGAGCACGTCCGGCGCAAGCAGGGCAAGGCGTTTGGCAGCGGCGGCTGAGACGCGGGTTGACGAGACCGGGTGGTTGTGATGAGTACGACCAACAAGAAAACTCAAGGTCGTTTGCGCCGCAAGAAGCGGGTTCGCAAACGCGTGTTCGGTACCGCGGATCGCCCCCGATTGACGGTTTTCCGCAGTCTGAAGAACATTTATGTTCAACTCATCGACGACACGGCGGGAAACACGTTGACCGAGGCGAGCACGGTGAGCAAGGATGTGCGCGGTTCGGTGGGTTACGGAGGCAACGCCTCGGCCGCTGGTCAGGTGGGCAAGTTGCTTGCTGATCGGGCGTTGGCCAAAGGGATCAAGCGGGTGGCTTTTGACCGGAACGGCTACAAGTATCATGGTCGCGTGAAGGCTCTGGCGGAAGCCGCCCGCCAGGCCGGGCTGAAGATGTAGGTGACCGGTAGTAGGGTCGGCCCGCGGAGGGATGGGCGTCGGCCTATTGTGATCGAGGCGGTGATGGCAGACGAGTTGACGAACGAAACGCAAGGTCAGTCCCCGACGCCGGAACAGCACGCCTCCGGGTCGGCGGAGCCCGAAACCGTAGCGGCGCCCGACGCCTCAACCAGTTCGGGGCCGACGCCGAAGCCAACAAGCTCCGGGCCGGTGGAAACCACAGGCTCGCAGGTCTCTCACGCCACTGCCCAGACGGCGCCGGGGCATCCGGGCCGATCGGAGCGTCGGGCCCAGGGGCCGGCCAGACGCGGCGGGCCCGGCGGCCGGGCAGGCCGGGGAGACCGTGCCTTTACCGCGGAGCCCGGCGACATAGAAGACACCGTGGTGAAGATCTATCGGTGTGCGACCGTGGTCAAGGGTGGCCGGCGGTTCAGTTTTTCCGCTTTGGTGGTTGCGGGTGATCGCAACGGCCGGGTTGGCGTCGGCTACGGCAACGCTAACGAGGTTCCCGGGGCGGTTGAGAAGGCCAACAAGATCGCCCGCCGCAACATGGTGGATATCCAGATCGAGGGCACGACGATTCCCCACCAGGTGCTGGGCCGCTATGGCGCGAGCAAGGTGTTGCTGATTCCCGCCGGTGATGGAACGGGGGTCATTGCCGGGGCGAGCGTTCGGGCGGTGATGGAGTTGGCGGGGGTCAAGGACGTATTGACGAAGTCTTACGGATCGAACAGCCCGAAGAATCTGGTGAAGGCGGCGTTTGCCGGCCTGGTATCGTTGCGCTCGAAAGAGCAGATCAGCAAGCTTCGCGAGGTGTCGATTTCCTGAGGGCCAGCGGCGGGAGTGATCGGCGATGATGATTTCAGACGTCCTTTCCCGGGCCCAGCGAAACAGGCGCCGCAAGCGCGTTGGTCGCGGAGTCGGCTCCGGACGCGGGAAGACATCCGGCCGAGGCCACAAGGGCCAGGGGCAGCATTCAGGACATCGGGCTCGTCTGTTGACCGAAGGCGGGCAGATGCCGTTGTTCCGACGGATTCCAAAACGCGGGTTCAACAACGCGCGGTTCCGGACGGAGTATCAGGTCGTGAACCTCTCGGCGCTTGAGACCCGTTTTGAAGACGGGGCGAAGGTGACACCGGCCGCTCTGGAGGAGGCCGGCCTGGTTCGCGATGCATCCCGGCCGGTGAAGATCCTCGGGACCGGCGCCCTCACGAAGAAACTGGATGTGGAAGCGATGCGTTTCAGTACGTCGGCGGCAATGAAGATCACCCGGGCCGGTGGTCAAATCAGGACGATCGGCTGAAACCGGCTGGGACGGCTAAGGGTAGACGGGAATGTTCAGTACCCTCTCCAATATCTTTCGGATCCCGGAGTTGAGGTGGAAGATCCTCTTCACGCTGGGCCTGCTGGTGATCTATCGGCTCGGGTTTCACGTACCGTTGCCTGGGATCAACCAGACGTTCATGGCCGAGGCGGTCGAGCGGGAAGGCGGCGAGAGCGGTTTCGGCCAGTTGGCTGCGGCTTTCGCCCTGTTCACCGGGGGGGATCTGCGGCAGAGCACGGTCTTCGGCCTGGGCATCATGCCTTACATCTCGGCAAGCATTATTTTCCAGTTGCTCGCGACGGTGCTGCCGTCTCTGGAGCGGCTTCAGAAGGAGGGCGAATCCGGCCGCAAGAAGATTCAGGAGTACACGCGTTACGCGACGGTGGGGCTGTGTCTGATCCAGGCGGTGTTCTGGGTGAACTACATGCGGGGAAGGGGGTATGTCTTCGCCGATTTCCAGAACACCAAGTCGTTCTGGCTGATGGGGGTGTTGGGGTTGACCACCGGCACCATCTTCCTGATGTGGCTGGGCGAGCAGATCGACGAATACGGGATCGGCAACGGGATCAGTCTGATCATCATGGCGGGGATCGTGGCCCGGATGCCGAACGCGGTGATCGAGGTGATCCGCACCGCGGAGTTCAACGTGGCCGCCTCGGGCACCAGTGGGGCGATGACCCCGCACAAGATCGTGTTCCTCGTCGTGGCGTTTGTCGGCGTGGTGGCGGGCGCGATCCTGATCACCCAGGCCCAGCGACGGATTCCCATTCAGCAGGCCAAGCATACCCGGGGCCGGCGGGTCCTGGGCGGCCAGCGCCAGTACCTGCCGCTGAGGGTCAACCACGGCGGCGTGATGCCGATCATCTTCGCCAGCTCCCTGATGATCTTCCCCGGTATTGTATTCGGGTACCTGGCGAGTGCTTTCGGTAGTGTCGGGTTCTTCCGTTTCTGTCAGGCACAGTTGCGGATCGGCAGCTACATCTACGAAATCTGCTACATCGGCCTGGTTTACTTCTTCGCTTACTTCTGGACCGCGGTGCAGTTCCAGCCCAAGGAGATGGCCAACAACCTGCGGGACTACGGGAGCTTCATCCCGGGGTTGCGTCCGGGCAAGCGCACCGCCGACTATCTGGAAAAGGTCATGGGCAGGATCACTTACGTGGGGGCGTCGTTCCTGGCCATGATCGCAGTCATTCCGTCGGTGGTGGCGGTCTGGCTGGATATCAGTTTCATGGTCTCGTCGTTCCTGGGCGGGACCGGGCTGCTGATCGTGGTGAGCGTTGCCCTGGACGTGGTGCAACGGATCGAGGCGAACCTCGTCATGCGCAACTACAAGGGTTTCCTGGGGCAATCGGGCTGACCCCGGCTAGAGGGCGAGGGCAGGCAGAGATGAATCTGGTGATTCTGGGTCCTCCGGGAGCGGGCAAGGGCACGCAGGCGGCGAGGTTGAGTGAAGTCTTCTCGCTGCGCCACCTTTCCAGTGGCGATGTGCTTCGGGCGGAGCGCAAGAAGGGATCGGCGCTCGGGGGGCGGGTGGCGAAGTACATGGACGCCGGCGAGCTGGTGCCCGATGGAATCATCGTGGAGGTGATTCTGACTCAACTGCAGGATTCGGGAGGATCAAAGGGTGTGCTGCTGGACGGTTTTCCCCGTACCCGGGCCCAGGCCACGAGCCTGGACAAGGTCTTGTCGGGGGCGTCCCGGCGGGTGGATCTGGTGCTGTCGTTGACGGTGCCGGATGAGTTAATCGTGGACCGGATCACCGGGCGGCGGATTTGCCCGACCTGTGACGCGGTCTATCATGTTCGGGCGCTGCCGCCGGCGGAACGAGGCGTCTGCGATCACGACGGGACGCCCTTGATTCACCGCACGGACGACACCGAAGCGGTCGTCAAGCAGCGTCTGACCGCCTATTACGAACAGACGTCACCGCTGGAGGCCTACTACCGCGAGAAGGGGATTCTGGTCGAAGTCGATGGGACCAAGGACGTCGATGGGGTTCTCGAGGCGCTCTCGGCGGCCATTCGCAGCCGGCTGGGCTGAGGCGGGTTCTTGAAAAGGGTAATGGGCAGACAATCCCGGACCGCTGGGCTGAAGAGTCCTGAAGAGGTCGAGCGAATGCGCCGCGCGGGCCGACTCGTGTACCGGGTGCTCGGGCGGATGCGGGAGATGACAGGTCCCGGCGTCACGACGGCGGAGTTGAACGCCGTGGCTGAGGAGATGATCGCAGAGGCGGGGGCGGAGCCTTTGTTTCGCGGCGTGCGGACCAAGCAGGCCAAGTTCCCGTTTCCCTCTGCCTTGTGCACGAGTATCAACGACCAGGTGGTACACGGGATTCCGTCGGACCGCCCGCTTGCCGAAGGCGACGTGGTGAGTGTCGATTGCGGCGTCCGCCTGGACGGCTATTGCGGGGATAGCGCGACCACGATCGCGGTGGGTCAGGTACCACCGGAGGTCCGGCGCCTGCTTGAGGTGACGGTGGAGTCGTTGCGGATTGCAATCGAGGGGATCAGGCCGAAACGCTGGTGGAGCGAGATCGCCGGGGCGATCCAGTCGCACGTGGAGTCGGCGGGTTTCTCGGTAGTCCGCGAGTTCGTGGGGCATGGCATCGGTCGGGAGATGCACGAGGAGCCGAAGGTCCCCAATTACGTCGATCCGCGCGAGCGTCGACAGGATTTCCAGCTCCGCGAAGGCATGACCTTCGCTGTCGAGCCGATGGTGAACATGGGGTTGCCGCAGGTGGTGTACGGCGACGCGACGGGGTGGCCGGTGGTGACCAAGGACGGTTCGATCGCCGCCCATTTTGAACACACGCTTGCGGTGACGCCCCGCGGCGCGGACGTACTGACCGACGGCCGGTGAGCAGGTCGGCCTGAACTGGAGGACGCAGTCATGAAGGTGCGAAGTAGTGTTCGTCGCATTTGCGAGAACTGCAAGATCATCCGTCGCCGCGGGGTGATTCGCGTGATCTGCACAAATCCGCGTCACAAGCAGCGGCAGGGATGATGCGGAGATCGCATTGAAGGAAGGAGTGGCAACGTGCCGCGTATCGCTGGCGTAGACGTGCCCAATGATAAGAGGATCGGAATCTCGCTCCGCTACATTTATGGAATCGGTCCGTGCCTGTCGGGGCAGGTTCTCAAGGAAGCGGGCATTGATTCGGGTGTCCGAGCGAAGGATCTGACCGAAGACGAGGTCACCCGGATTGCCGGTGTGATCGACCGCAACTACGTGGTTGAAGGTCAGCTTCGTCGGCAGGTTCAGCAGAACATCGCCCGGCTCCGGGACATCGGTTGTTACCGTGGTTTGCGTCACCGTCGGGGCCTGCCGGTGCGTGGCCAGCGAACCCGGTCCAACGCGCGGACGCGCAAGGGTCCGCGGAAGACGGTCGCAGGGAAGAAAGGGGTGAAGGAGGCGCATCGTGGCTAAGAGCGGCAAGAGAAAGGCCCGACGAACGGTGTCCCACGCGGTCGCCCACATCAAGGCGACGTTCAACAACACCATGATCACGATCACGGATACGAGCGGGGAAACGCTGGTGTGGGCATCGGCGGGTACGGTGGGTTTCAAGGGGACGCGGAAGAGCACCCCCTTCGCCGCCCAGCGGGCGGCGGAGACGGTGGCCCACGCGGCCAGGAAGTTCGGTGTGACGGAGATTGAAATCCGGGTCAAAGGTCCGGGATCGGGGCGGGAGTCGGCGATCACCGCGCTGCAGGGCGCGGGGCTGCGGATTCAGTCGATCGAGGACGTGACTCCGCTTCCGCACAACGGGTGTCGGCCGCCGAAGAAGCGGCGGGTGTGACACGGTCGGTCGGTCAGGACGTCGTTTGAGGGATGAGGAACACATGTCGCGCCATATGGGTCCGGTTTGTCGGCTGTGCCGGCGGCAAGGCATCAAACTGATGCTCAAGGGGCCGCGCTGCGAAACGGCCAAGTGCCCGATGGAGAAGCAGTGGCGGTCCAATCCACCGGGCATGCACGCCTGGCGGCGCGGCAAGACCAGTGGTTATGGCCTCCGTCTCCGGGAGAAACAGAAGGTAAAACGCTACTACGGGGTCTTTGAGAAGCAGTTCCTGGGTTACTTCCGCCAGGCGGAGCGCTCGAGGAAGAACACCGGAGCCGCCCTGTTCGGGCTTCTGGAGCGCCGGCTGGACAACGTGGTGTGCAAGGCGGGGTTTGCCCCGTCGCGCCGAGGTGCCCGGTCCATGATTAGCCACGGGCACGTTTACGTCAACGGTCGGCGTGTCGATCGTGCGGGCTTCCTCGTGAACCAGGGCGATGGGTTGTCGATCAAGTCGTCCAAACGCAGCCGGCAGCTCGCAAACCTGCATTTGGAATTGAGCGAGCACCGCCCCCCCCCGCCGTGGCTCCAGGTCGATGCCAGCAACTTGGAAGCGACCGTGGCAGCGTTGCCGTCCCGCGAGGACGTTCAGATCCCCGTCGAGGACGCGCTGATCGTGGAAATGTGCAGCCGGTAGTTTGTGGAGGAATCCCGATGCGAATCAGGTGGCGTGGGCTTGAATTGCCGACTCAGGTTGCTCGAGATGGCACGATCAGCACCGATACCTATGCGCGCTTGGCGGTTGAACCATTCGAACGAGGGTTTGGCACCACCGTCGGTAACAGCCTCCGTCGGGTCCTGTTGTCGAGCCTGGAGGGCGCGGCGGTTACCAGGGTGCGGATCGCCGGAGCGAGTCATGAGTTCATGAGTCTGCCCGGGGTGCTGGAGGACGTCACCGATATAATTCTGAACATCAAGAGCCTGGTTATTCGGCTGGACGGCGAGGGCGAGAAGACGATGCGTCTGACCCGCAAGGGCCCCGGCGAGGTCTTCGCCCGTGACATTGAGACCGATCCCGCCGTCACGATCGTCAATGAGGGGCAACTGATCGCAACCCTGACCGAGGAGGTCGAGCTCGCGATCGACTTCTGGGTGAGTGCGGGGCGCGGCTACCGCACCGCGGAGGAGAATCAGGAGCTGGCGGATGAACTCGGCGTCATCGCGGTGGACTCGGTGTTCTCGCCCGTGACGCGGGTGCGGTACAAGACCGAGGAGACGCGGGTCGGCCAGCGGACCAACTACGACCGGCTGATTCTGGAGATCTGGACCAAGGGGACGATCCGGCCCGAAGACGCGCTGGTTGAGTCGGCCAAGATCTTACGCAAGCACCTGAACCCGTTCGTACAATACCACGAGCTCGGTCAGGAGACGGTCATCAGCCACGCCCGGCCCGCCGAACCGGCGGGAGAGAGCATGATGGACAAGGCCCTCCAGGAGCGCCTGTCGATGCCGATTGCCCAGTTGGACCTGTCGGTGCGGGCAAGCAACTGCCTGGAGTCGGCTAAGGTGACCACAGTCGGCGAACTGGCCCGAATGAGCGAGACGGATCTGTTAAAGGTGCGCAGTTTCGGCCGGACCTCGCTGCGTGAGGTCAAGCGCAAGCTGGCGGATCTGGGTTTGAGCCTGGGCATGGCGTTCCCGGAGCCCGGGAGCGCACAGGACCAGGGCGAGGTGCCCGGGTACGACGGCGAACAGAACCGCCAGGGTGACCCGCCCAATAACGGCGACGACACCGTGACCGCGGGGATCAGTCTCGGATAGCCGCCGAGGGGACGTTGACGCATTGAGGATCGCCAGTCTGATCTGGGGTGGAAATCTCCCGATGGCTGAGTGTGGAATATCGCTATGAGACATCTTGTGGCAAGGCGAAAACTGAATCGGACGAGCGAGCACCGCCAGGCCCTTCGTCGTAACATGGCCCAGAGCCTGTTCGAGCACGGGCAGATCAGGACAACGCTGGCCAAGGCCAATGATGCTCGTCCCTTCGTGGAGCGGCTCATTACGCTGGCTCGCAAGGCACGCGACGGGAACCTGGCCGCCCGTCAGCGGCTAACCGCGCTGTTGGGTGACCGGAGTATGATCCCGGAGGACTACCAGGAGCAGTACGAGGACATGTCCAATGCCGCCCGCCAGCGTGTTCTGCGGGCCCGCACCGGGCGGCGGCACCGGACGGGCCAGGCCAAGGGTGGGCAGAAATTCACCGGCGTCTCAATCGTACACCATCTGATCAATGACGTGGCAGCCAGGTATGAGGATCGTCCGGGCGGCTACACGCGTGTAATCCGGCTCGGTGCGGTGCACTCGGGTGACGGCGCGCCGTTGGCCGTGCTCCAGTTGGTCGGGCAGGAGGAGTCGCCGGGCACGGTGACCCGCCCCGAGAAGACCGCTCGCCAGCGGCGGACTGAGCGGCGATACGCGGCAGCGGCCAGGGTGATCAAGAAGCACGGCCGATCCGCCGCCCCCGCCGAGGGCGCTCCCGAGGAACCGGAGTGAGCCGCAGACGATCCGGGCGCCGGCAAGAAGAGACTTCAGTAATCGGCCGAGTGGTTTTCTGTGATGAGCGAGCCCTCCTGTATCTTCTGCAAGATCGTCGCCGGTGAGATTCCGGCCCTGCGGGTCTATGAGGACGACGCGGTGCTGGTCTTTCTCGACGTCGCCCCGCTGGCCGAGGGGCATCTGATCGTCGTGCCCAAGCAGCATTACGAGAGACTGGAGGACATGGGGGCCGAGGCGGTTGCAGCGGTCACCCGTAACTGGCCGCAGTTGGGCCGGGCCCTCATGAAAGCGACGTCTGTCACAGCGTACAACGTCCTGCACAATAACGGGAAAGAGGCGGGGCAGGAAGTGCCCCACGTTCACTTTCACATCATTCCGCGAGCAGCATCAGACGGACTCGGCTACCGGTGGAAAGCGTCCAAGTACCCGGGCGGCCGGGCCGAGGAACTCCACCGGCAGCTCATCGCGGCTCTGCGATCGTAGCCTCTTGACCTCCAAGGGACTTGTCGTCATCATCGCAGGGACGGCGCGCCGGCGGCGGCGGGGTACGTTTTCAGTGTCGATAACGGCTCGGAGCCCGGCTCTACGAGCCCGGTGGGTTGTATTCCGTATTCCGAGCCGGGCTCTGCGAGCCCGGTGCCCCTTCGCGGCGCGAGGTTCTGCCATCCGAGGAAACACCGGCCCCACAGAGGTCGGCGCTGGCCGTGCCAGCCGCTGATATCGGCGAACGGGCGGGCCAGCAAGGCGTCCAAAAAGACCATGGAGTGGTTGTTCGGCTACGATATCGTTGTTGAGGTTTTCCTGGCGGCCTATGTGCTTGTGCTGGGGGTGGTTTGCCTGTACGGCTTGCACCGCTACCAGTTGGTGCACCTGTATTACAAGTACCGCAGGAACAGGCCGCAGTTGACCGGCTGTTTCCGCCAGCGGCCTCGGGTCACGATTCAGTTGCCGATGTTCAATGAGAAGGCCGTCGCCCGGCGCCTGATCAACGCCACCTGTCGGATCGACTACCCGCGTGACCGGTTGGAGATTCAGGTGCTGGACGACTCGACCGACGAGACGGTCACGATCGCTGCCGAGGCGGTGGAGCGATGGCGGGCTCGCGGCTTCGACATCCGTTACATTCACCGCTCGCAGCGCACGGGTTTCAAGGCGGGCGCGCTGGCTGAGGGGTTGCGGTCGGCCACCGGCGAGTTCATCCTCATCTTCGACGCCGACTTCCTTCCCCCGCCCGCGATCCTGACCGAGACGATCCACTACTTCACCAACCCGCGGGTCGGGATGGTCCAGGCCCGCTGGGAGCACCTGAACCGCGACCAATCGTTGCTGACCAGGACCCAGGCGATCCTGCTGGACGGTCATTTCGCCATTGAACACGCCGCCCGAAATCGTTCGGGGCGCTTTATGAGTTTCAATGGAACGGCGGGGCTCTGGCGGCGGGCCTGCATCGAGGATGCCGGCGGTTGGCAGCATGATACGCTGACCGAGGATCTGGACCTGTCTTACCGTGCCCAGATGAAAGGCTGGAAGTTCGTCTTCCTGCCCGAGCTGGCGTCGCCGGCCGAGCTCCCCCCGGATATGGGGGCTTTCAAAGAACAGCAATACCGTTGGGCCAAGGGCGGCGCCCAGACGGCCCGCAAGCTCCTGCCCACCATTCTCCGATCCAGACTGCCCAAGCGGATCAAGCTCGAAGCGTTCTTTCATCTCACCAGTTGCTCCGTGTACTTCTTCATGGTAGTGCTTTCGCTGATGCTGTATCCGGTGGTGTACCTCAAGGTACACATGTTTGCCGAGGGCTGGGGGCGTTACCTGTTCGATTTCTCGATCCTGTTGATTGCAACCTGTTCAGCCGGCACTTTCTACGTTTGCAGTCAGCGCGTGCTGTTCCGAACCTGGGCCGAGAGTATCAAGTATATCCCCTTCCTGATGGCCTTGGGGATCGGTATCTCGCTGAACAACGCGCGGGCGGTGTTCGTCGGGTTGTTCGGCAAGCCGGGCGAGTTCGTTCGGACGCCGAAGTTCGGCGTCACCGCCAAGAGCACGAAGTGGAAGCGCGACGTGCTCAAGATGCGGCGGTCAGAAAAAGGCATCAGGATCCAGCCCTTCCTGGAGTTCGGGTTGGGCTTGTATCTGCTTGTCTGTCTGGTCATGTGCCTGACCGTTCACCGGGTGACGGTTGGCGTGCCTTTTCTGTGTCTATTCATGGTCGGTTACCTTTACGTCCCGCTGACGACCTGGTTCGGTCACCGCCTGGGCAAACAGTCGGCCCAACCACGAGAGCGGGTTCTTCCCGTGCCGGTGGCCGGGCTCGCCGGAGACGAGGATATTACATCATCAGTCCGCGCGCGCGAACCATCTGCTGATAGGCTGGAGCGGGGTCGGGGTAGCTGAACTTCTCGGGGAGTTTCCACTTGGCAAAAAGCTTGTTGTTGTCCTCGTCGATGATGGACATGTCCTGCTTCTTGCGGTCGTCGATGAGTTCCTCATGGTGGACCAGCGCCTGGCGGCAACCGATGACCTTGAGACCCGCCTCCCGCTGGACCTTGAGCGACAGGTCCGGGTCCCACCCGCAGAAGTAATATCGCTCGTCGAGGCAGCCGATCCGTTCGAGCAGTTCGCGCCGCAGCAGGCCGAAGTTGGCGTAGGGTACGCCGCGAACGTTGTAGATACTGTAGATCACGCCGTCGTGCTCGACCGAGTCGAGCCGGTTCCAGGTGCGGTCCAGGTTGTGGTAGAAGGCGATCATCCCGACATCGGCCAGGTCGGGCCGTTCGATCATGCGTACCGCCGCCTCGACCGCGCCGGCCAGAGGATATGAGTCGTCGTTGAGCCACATCACGTAGCGGCCGATTGCGGCCCGGAACCCCTTGTTGTATGCCCGGGTGGCCCCCTCCCGCCGCGCTTCGAGCACGAAACGGATGTCGGGTTGCCCGGCCAGCCATTCCTCCGTGCCGTCCCCAATACTTCCGCCGACCACGATGGTCTCGTGACGGATACGGACGTTCTCCCGCACGCCGGCTATGCAGCGCTTGAGCCGGTCGAGCCGGTTGCAGGTCGCGATCACAATACTGACGACGGGATTATCGTCTCGCGGTTCGGCCATGCTGTATTCCGGGGGCAGCCGCTTTTCGCGGGGCTCCCTGGCGGTATTATCGGCACCCGTGGTCTGGGTCTTGGGCGAATCCAGCCCCGGGGCGGGTGGCCATTGTTGTTGACAAGCAGTGAATCACGGTCTCGGGGTAAGGTCGGGTTCTGGCGAGCCGGGCGGTCCTCCGCCCGGGTTTTCTGGATTTGGATGCAGCTACCATAGAAGGACAACCCGGCCCGAGCGTACGTGTTCAGCGTCTCCTGGGGCGGGATGGCACAGAAACCCGTCGCTGGCGCTCTGGGCTCTGATCAGGACGAACGCGTTGGCGAGTCAGAGCCCCGAGCGCAAGCGAGTGGGGTCAATCGGGACGCTAAACACACGCGCCCGGGCACGGGCCGGCTCGCTGGGTCCACTGACAACGCAGTGGCCGGCTCGCTGGGTTCACTGACAACGCAGTCAGTCGCCGTTGCCCAAATCGCTGGCGACGCCCGCCCCGGGCGGGTAAGTGCCCACCGTCAAGATACTCCGGCCGCCGGACCGATAGTAACCCAGAAGCCGGCCTCGGCGAGGCTGCCGGCTATTCGCGGCAATGGACGGGCGCATGGGCACGCTGATCGAACCATCCGCAGATCCCGCAGAATACTTTCCGTTCCTCAAGGAGCATCCCGGGTACGACTCCACGACCAAGGCGGAAAACCTGGATCGTCTCATTGCCGCCCGGGATGCTGGTGAGCTGATGGTCGCGTCGGCCCCGGCGTACATCCGATTTGAGCCCAGCGCCCACTGTAACCTGCGATGCTGCTGGGCTCATCGCCGGCCGAAGCACCCGGCCCTGCGCCCCCGCGGCAATGCGAGCCCGAAGCTTGCCGCTCGGGTTGTCGGCCAGGTCGGCGACTGCCTCTATCAGGCCATCCTCTGCCACTGGGGCGAGCCAACGTTGAACCCGCAGTTGCCGGAGATCATCCAGGTTTTCCATCAGGCGCAGATCTACACGACGTTCGACACGAACATGATACTGATGACCGAAGACCTGGCGGCCCGGCTCATCGATGCGGGGCTGGATGCGGTATCGGCGTCGATCGACGGCGTGTCTCAAGCCGCCTACGGGCAGTACCGTGTCGGGGGGAGGGTAGCCGACGCGCTGGCCGGCCTGCGCCACGTGGTCGAGCAACGGCGGCATTCGGGACGGCGGAACCCCCGCGTGCGCTGGCAGTTCCTCGTCTTCCCGCACAACGCCCACGAGGTGGACGAGGCGGCTCGACTGGCGGCTGACATCGGCGTCGATGTGTTTGACGCGCTGCCGGCAGGCGGGCGGCGGTGGACGCCCGAGGCGGGCTTCATCCCGTACGAGAAGCCGAGACGCCCTGAAGGGCTGTTGTGCCGCGACCCGTGGACCTACCTCGCGGTTGACTGGGACGGGGCGGTGCATCTGTGCTGCCGGGCGTTCCAGGCCAGGCACGTGGCCGGGCACATGGACACCCAAACGCTGCGTGAGGTCTTCGACGGTGAGAAGTTCCAGCTCGCCCGGCGGGTCATTCGCGACGGGATCTGGAACGAGCACGACGGCCCGACCCCCTGCACCGGATGCAACAAGGTCAAGCTGTTCACGCCGGGCATCGCGGCGCTCGGGCACGTTCTGACCGTTGAGAACGAATGACCAGAAAAGTCTGGCAAAACAAGTCGCCAGGCGGCGGACCTCAGTCCTGAAGTCTTGCCCACGACTTCGTTATCGCGGTCGCAGCACTCCTGGCGGGTGCGTGACAGTTCCGGCGGGGACCTTCGGGCGGAGAAGGGGACGGCACC
>CAZOIA010000020.1:0-42660 GCA_964579675.1 uncultured Planctomycetales bacterium
TGCCGCCGACGCAGCATTCTTCAAGATCGTCAACTACGACGTGGTGCACCGCGACCTGGAGTCCATCTCCGCCTGGCGGCCCGATCTGGTGATCCTGGACGAGGCGCAACGCATCAAGAACTGGCAGACCCGGGCCGCCCGGACGGTCAAGCAGATTGAATCGCCCTACGCCCTCGTGCTCACCGGGACCCCGCTGGAGAACCGCCTGGATGAGCTGCACTCGATCGTCGAGTTTGTTGACCGGCACCGGCTGGGGCCGTTGTTCGCCTTCAAGCACGCCCACGAAGTACATGAGGGGGATTCCGCCCGGGTCATCGGGTATCAGAACCTCAACAAGGTGACCCGGACCCTCGCCCCGATCCTGATCCGCAGGACCAAGGACCAGGTCCTCAAGCAGTTGCCGCCTCGCATGGACAAGAACTTCTTCGTTCCCATGACCGACCCGCAGTGGGGCCCCCATCGCGAGAACCAGGAAATCGTGGCCCGGCTCGTCCACAAGTGGCGCAAGTACAAGTTCCTGTCCGAGGCGGACCAGTTGCGCCTGCGAATCGCCCTCCAGTACATGCGGATGGCGTGCGATAGCACGTACCTGGTCGATCACGAGACGAAGCACGGCACCAAGGTGGGCGAGCTGAGCCAGCTTCTGGGGGAGGTCTTCGAAGACCGCGACACCAAAGTGGTCATCTTCAGCCAGTGGGTGCGGATGAACGAACTCGTCGAGGAAATGCTCGAAGATCGGCGGTGGGGTCACGTCCACCTGCACGGGGGCGTACCGAGCCGGGAGCGGAAGGAGCTGACCCGCGCCCTGCGTGAAGACCCGGACTGCCGGGTGTTCCTGTCCACGGACGCGGGGGGCGTGGGCTTGAATCTGCAGAAGGCTTCCGTGGTGATCAACATGGATTTGCCGTGGAACCCGGCCGTGCTCGAGCAGCGTATCGGGCGCGTCCACCGGCTGGGCCAGCGGCGGCCGGTCCGCGTGGTAAACTTCATCTCCGAAGGTACGATCGAGCACGGGATGCTCCCGCTGCTGTCGTTCAAGCGCTCGATGTTCGCCGGTGTTCTCGACGGTACGGACGATCGGGTTTTCATGGGCGACAGCGCGCTCAACCGCTTCGTTAAGACGGTCGAGACCGCCACCTCGTCGATTCCGCACGTGCCGCCGACGCCAGCCGAGCCGGAGCTTCCGGAAGAGGAAACACCGCGACCGCCCGCGAAGGCGGCACCACCGGCGGCCGAACTCCAACCCCTTGGCGAGCTGCTCTCGCGGGGTGCCGAGTTGCTGCAAGCCCTGGGTCAGACGCTGGCTCAGCCGCCCAGGCCGTCGGGTGACGGAGCCGACGCCGCACCAGGCCCGCGGATCGAGAGAGATCCCGCAACTCACCGGACCGAGCTGCGCATCACGCTGCCCGATGAGCAGGTGCTCCAGCAATGGATGGAGAAGCTGTCGAACGTGGTCGGCGCGCTCCTGCCGCCGCGGTGAAGCGGGGAAAGGGTGGGGGTGCGAAAGTATGAGCTCACACTGACCGGTTCCCCCGCGTTTGTCGTCCGTAACATCAAAGAGCCGCGGGCTGAAGCCTGCGGCTCTTTGTAATCGCATGGCTCCGCGCGGTTACTCAGCCCGCACAGTTCGGGTTGGCCGGCACATCCGCCCCGCTCATGCATCCCTGGAAGATGCCGAAGTCGTCCGAATCCACGTCGTCGTCGTGGTCGAGGCGTGCGTCGAGGCAATCCGGGTCATTTTGCGGGATGCCCGCGCCGGACAGGCAGGCCTGGAAGTGCCCGAAGTCCTCCTGATCGACGTCGCGGTCGTGGTCCAAATCGCCGGGAATTGGTTTAACCTTCAATGTGACGGCGATGGCCTGGGGCGAGTTGCCTGCGTTGGGATCGCTGACGGTGATGGTTGCGCTGTAGTCCCCCACGTCGAGGCTGGTGGTGGTGTAAACCACGTTGATCGTGTCCGGTTCGCCGGTGCTGGAGCCGGTGGACGGCATGACGTAGAGCCAACCCACGTTGTCGGCAATCGTGTAGTGCAGCGTGGCGGCCCCGGCGTTGCGGACGGTAAAGATGTCGTTGGGCAGGTTGGTGCCGATGATGATGGAGCGAGACCAGCCGGTGCTTGAAAGCTCGATGACGGGTACGTTGAAGTTGCCGGCGGGGTAGTTGAAGCCGGCAGCGTATTGGAATGCGTGCCAACAGTCGTGGTTGTGGTCGTCGCTGTTCTTCATGCTCAACAACGAGTAGTTGGACCACGCCGGGTCGTTCGGGTAGATGAACCAGCAGGCGCAGACGACCGGGTGGTGGGACTGGTTCCAGGTGTGCATGCGGGCCAGGGCGGTATGGAGGAACTCGGCGCTGGCGTACTCCTCGGGGCCGTTGGGGCTGCCCGTATAGCGGTTCCATTTCGTCATGTAGATGGGCGAGTCGGTGAACCCCTTGGCGTCGATGAGCCCGATCTGATACCGATAGCCGGCCCCGATGTCCGTCTCGAACAAAGGTAATATCTGGTTGATGTTGGTGTAATACCAGTTGCCGTAGGCGTGGATGGCGAACCCGTCGAACTTGTCGTGGTAATTGTTGTTGTTGATATGGTCGCACATCCGGTTGATGTACTCGGTGCAAGCCATGTGCTTGTCCCCTCCGACGGCGTCGCCGATGCCGACCGGGCCGACGAGGACAATCTGGGGGCCGAGACTGCTGGAGACGGCCTTAATGCGGTCGCTGAACTGGACGGCGGCGTCGATGTATGGCTCGGGCAGGAGCGCGTGGCCGTCCCATTCAAACAGCAGGTTCATCTCGTTGCCGAGATGCCAGATGTGACAGACGTGCTGGTAGATCTGGGCGGTGTGGGTGACCTCGTCGAGAAAATCCGCCATGGAGGGATCGGTGTCCCAGGGCAGGGGAAAGGCTTTGCCCCAGACCGGCTGGACCCGCATGATGATGGTGTGTCCCATGTCGTTGACGATGCTGGTGAACTTGGAGAGCTGCCCTTCGGGGCCCCAAAAGCCGAAGCCGTCGTGGGTCATGACGGTCTCAAGGGTCCAGATGGGCTTGCCGCCGGTCATCTGGCTGATGTCGGAGGCGTTGCTGATGGACCCGACCCAGTGGATTCCGTAGAGCCAGGGTGAGTCGGCGTGGAGGATGGCCGGGACTGAGAGCAGCGCCAGCAGGGCAAAGCCGGGCGATTTTGAGTGCCCGCACATTCGCATGATCCTTTCGCGTTTGGTGGCGCTGTGCTGAGTGAACGCGCTCCCCTGCGGGTCGCGGCTAAACATCGTCTGGCGCTCCCCTTCGGGTCGCGGCTAAACATCGTCTGGCGCTCCCCTTCAGGTCGCGGCTAAACATCATCTTTGCGAAGCCGCAAGCGGCGTCGCGGGTCAGTCTGCACAGAGCGAATCGGCCGGCACGTTCGGGCCGCTGATGCACTGCTGGAACTTGGCGAAGTCGTCCCGGTCAACGTCGCCGTCCTGGTGTAGATCCGCACCGTCACAGGTCGGGTCGTTCTGGGGGATGCCGGCCCCGCTGTAGCATACCTGGAACTGGCCGAAGTCTTCCTGGTCAACGTCGCCGTCCTCGTCGAAGTCGCAGGGTGCGAACTCCGGAGCCTCGACCGTCAGGTGGACCACGACGTATTGCGGCGTGTTGGTGGCATCGGGGGCGTCGATGGTAATCGTCCCGGTGTAGGAGCCGACGGGCAGCGAAGCCACGTCGTAGATGATGTCGATGGGGTCGGTCTCACCGCTGGACTCGCCGCCGGGCGGATCGACCGAGAGCCAGTTCACGTTGTCGCTGATGGTGTAGACCATGAGGCCGCCGCCGCCGTTGCGAACGGTGAAGGTGTCATCGGGTAGATCATCGCGTCTTACGATGCTTCGTATGAAGGTCGCCGGGCTCCGTTCGATCTCCGCGGAGGGACCCGGCTGGGCGCATTCCATGATGGTCATGCTCAAGTCGACGTCGGGGCGGGCCCCGTCGCCGACGTACGCGTGGCCGTAGGGGTACTCATCGACCGGGTTGTCGAATCGATAGGGGTTGTAACCGGCGGCCCCGCCGGCGATCGTCGTCTCGATGTAGTAAGTGTTGCCGGGCGTGAGCGGCACCTCGTCCGGCGCCCAACTGCAGCCGATCAATCCGACGTCGCCGATCTGGGCGGCCCCCTGGCCTTTCTTGCTCGGGCCGATCTGTATGCCCCCGGGCCCGTTCTCAAACACCTTGAATCTCATCTGGAGGTCCCAGGTGTCGCTGGCGAACCAGAGATCGGCGGCGGCCAGCGACCTGCCCGTCGCCCTGAAGGTCTGGCCCCCGCGTCCCTGCCACTCGGACAATGAACCCAGTCCGCTGGTGGTCTTGCAATACGGGATGACGGTACCGTCGTTGTCGCTGAAGACGGTTATGTTCAGGTCCCTGTTCTGGGGATTGCCGTTGTGGTCGTAGGCCTGGCCCTGGGCGTAGCCGTTTCCGTCCTCGACTCGGCTCATGATCCCGAAGTTCCCGCCGATGCCGGTGAGCTTGATCGCGTAAGTCAGGCCGGGGGTGGTCGGAATGTCGCCGCTGCGATAGCCGGTCCAGGAATCGCCGTGGCCGGGGCTGGCGCTTTTCGTGGGGCCGACCTGAGGCCAACTCGTGACGTTGCCCCCGGTGTCCTGGTGCACCGAGGCCTGGATATTGGTGGCATTCCACCCGGCCAGCCGCCACTGAATCCGGGTGATCGACGTGCCGGTGGCCACGAAGGTCTGATAATAAGGGGAATCCCAGGACCAGTCGTTGGTGACGTAGCAGGAATAGTCGATGGCCAGTTCCGGATTGACGGTCCGGGTCTGGCCGTCAATGATCTGCACGTCGGTGACGACCTTCGGGCGGGCGAAGAAGGTTGGTTGCGAAACGTACATGGTGTAGTTGCCAGCGGCAGAGGTGAAACGGTAGCTGCCGCCGCCGAACTCGTGGCCGCAACGGTAGCTCTGCCCGTCGGCGAATCCGGCGTCGGCGGACAGGAAGTTGTTCCACTCGTACAGACCGATGTAGCTGCCGGCCCTTCCCTTGATCTTCTCGAATCGACACTCACCACTGACCGTTCCGTCCGCAACCGCCGCGGCGGCGAGTGAGAGAAGTGCCAGGCCCGCCACAGCGGCAACGACGCCCCTCTTGTGGTGTCCTGCCACGCAAACGCTCATGCCTTGCCTCCGCTATCGCCTGTGGCCGATCCAAGATGCTCATCCGTTCCCAGAACGGGACTGCTAGTCCGCGCAAAGCGGGTCGGCCGGCACGTTCGGGCCGCTGATGCACTGTTGGAACCTGGCGAAGTCGTCCCGGTCAACGTCCCCGTCCTGGTGCAGATCCGCACCGTCACAGTCCGGATCGTTCTGGGGGATGCCGGCCCCGCTGTAGCATGCCTGGAACTGGCCGAAGTCCTCCTGGTCAACGTCGCCGTCCTCGTCGAAGTCGCAGGGTGCGAACTCCGGAGCCTCGACCGTCAGGTGGACCACGACGTATTGCGGCGTGTTGCTGGCGCCGGGAGCACTTATGGTGATCGTGCCGGTATAGGAATTCATAGCCAGCGAGGCGACGTCATAAACGATGTGGATGGTATCGGTCTCGCCGCTCGAGCTGCCCCCGGGCGGGTTGACCGAGAGCCAGCCTGCGTTGTCGGTGATGACGTAGTCCAGTGTCCCGCCGCCGCTGTTGCGAACGGTGAAGATGTCGTCCGGGAGGGTGTCGCCCCTGGGGACCGTTGGCGAGAAGGAGGCAGGATCACGCTCGATTGCCGGTGCTTCAACGACCGAGAGGTGGACGATCACCGTTTGCGGCGTGTTGGTGGCATCGGGTGCGTTGATCGTGATCGTGCCGACATGGGAGCCGATACCCAGCCCGGATGTGTTGTAAATGATGCTGATGAGATCGGCTTCGCCCGCAGACGCGCCGCTCGGGGGGTCTACCGAGAGCCAACCCACGTTGTCGCTGATCGTATAACTCATCACCCCGCCTCCGCTGTTGCGGACGGTGAACGTGTCGCTAGGCGGACTGGACCCTTGGGTGACGCTTGGCGTGAGTGACGCGGGGTGCCGTTCGATCTCCGGAGGACCTGCCGAGCCGTACTCCATGATCGTCATGGAGAGGTCAACGCTGGTTTGCGACCCGCCGGACATGTAGGCGTGTCCGTAGGGGTAATCATCGACGGGATTGTTGAACTTGTATGGGGTAAAGCCCCAGGGATCGCTGGGGACGGCCATCTCGATATAGTAGGTATTGCCGGTGGTCAGTGGGACCTCGCCCGGAGCGTAGCTGACCCCGACCAATCCCACTCCCCCCGTCTGAGCGGCAGCCGCGGAGACCTTCGTCGGGCCGATCTGGGTGCCAGAGGGGTTGTTGGTATACACCCTGAACCTCACGTCGATATCCCAGGTCGTGCTGGCGAACCAGAGATCGGCGGCGGCAAGCCCCTCGCCGGTGGCCTTGAAGGTCTGACCCCACACGCCCGCCCAATCCGACAGCGAACCCAGCCCCGACGTGGTTTTCGCATAGGGGATGACGGTGTTGTCGTTGTCGCTGAAGACGGTGATGTTGAGATCGCGGTTCTGAGGATTGCCGTTGTGGTCATAAGCCTGGCCCTGGGCATATCCGTTTCCGTCTTCGGCCCGGCTCATGATCCCGAAGTCGCCGCCGACGCCAGTGAGCTTGATCGCGTAGGTTTCGCCGGGGACGGTGGGGATATCGCCGCTGCGATACCCGGTCCAGGCATCGCCGTATCCGGTTCCAGCACTCTTGGTCGGCCCGATCTGCGGCCAGGTGGTGACGTTACCGCCGTTGTTATGGTGGACCGAGGCCTCGATGCGGCTGGCGTTCCAGCCGGCCAATCGCCACTGAAGCCGGTTGATGGAGGTGCCTGTGGCCACGAAGGTCTGGTAGTAAGGAGAATCCCACGACCAATCGTTGGTAACGTAGCACGAGTAGTCGATCGCCAGTTCCGGATTGATCGTGGTCGTCTGGCTGTCGTGGATCTGAACGCCGGCAACCAGCTTCGGTCGGGCGAAGAACAGCGGCTGGTTCACGTACATGGTGTAATCACCCGCGGCGGACTCGAAGTGGTAGGTGCCCCCGCCGTACTCGTGACCGCAACGGTAGCTCTTACCGTTCACGAAGCCCCCTTCGGCGGCGAGGAAGATGTTCCACTCGTACAACTCGATGTAGCTGCCGGGCCGGCCCTTGACCCGCTCGAACCGGCACACTCCGCTGACCGTTCCGTCGGCCACGGCAATCGTGGCGGGCAGTAGAAAGAAGCATGCCGCGCCCGCAAAGGCCGATTTCCACTGAGAACCTCGCAGGTAGGTGCTCATGCTGTCCTCCTTCAGACACGAGGTTTTGGGGATCAACTCCGCTTGCCGTGATCGTACCATGATTGAGGGGCCAAGTAAACCTCTGTCCAGTCTCGCTTGACATCAGGGCTCAGCCGGGGCGAATCACAATCCCGCAGCATGGAACTGCGGACTGCGGTTGCCGCGCCGTGATCTGATGTGATACCTTCCCGCAAGCCCGATGAGCTGTATCCCCTGAACGTTCTCGCCAACTGCCGGAACTGCCGGCAGGCATGCACGATCAGTGCGGGGAAATGATGATGAGGGTTATCGAGACCGGAATGCTAATCGGAACGCTAAGACGAAGTGGCCGTCCGGTTCGCCGCGCACGCCGTAGTGGACCCCAGGCGCGGCGGGTTCTGGGCCTGATGGCCGGGACGAGTGCCGACGGGATCGATGCCGCCTGCGCGCGGATCGAGGGCTCCGGGGAGTCGATGCGGGTACGTTGCCTCTGGCACCGACATGTTCCGCTGGCCAGGTCTCTGCGACGGCGGCTGCTGGCGGCGATGGCGCCGGCGGTGACCCGGACGGAGGAACTGGCCCGCCTGCACGCGGATCTGGGCGATGCCTTCGGCGAGGCGGCGGCCGGAGCGATACGTGGAGCCGACCCCCGCCAGGGTCCGTCGCTGATCGGCCTGGCAGGTCAGACGGTTTGCCATTTGCCGGGCCGAACCGGCCGAACCATAACCCTCCAACTGGGCGAGCCGGCCCGCGTCGCCGCCCGCACCGGCCTGGTCACCGTGGCGGAGTTTCGGCAATCTGACGTAGCCGCCGGGGGCCAGGGGGCACCGCTTGTGCCCTGGACCGATTGGGTCCTTTTGAGAGATGAATCCAAGGGCCGGGCCGTTCAGAACATCGGCGGGATCGCCAACATCACCTGGTTGCCGCCTGGAGGCAGCGTTGGTGGCGTGGTCGCCTTTGACACCGGTCCCGGCAACATGGTCATTGACGCCCTGGTGGCCCACGTTTCCAAAGGCCGCCAGCGGATGGATCGCAACGGCCGCCGGGCCGCACGCGGGCGCGTGCTGCACGAAGTATTGGAGAGGTGGCTTCGGCACCCGTTCCTGAAGCTCGCGCCGCCGAAATCGACGGGCCGGGAGACCTTCGGCCACCTCTTCGTCAATGCCGAACTGAAACGCTTGAGAGCCGCCAGCCCGTGCCCCGACGATTGGATCGCCACCGCGACCGCCTTTACCGCCCGCTCGATTGCCCGGGCCTGCCGGCGGTTTGTGCCCGGCTTTCGCGATGACCGGGTGGACCGTGCCGGCAAGCAGGGGACAGCAGGGCGGTCAGGCACGGCCAAGGCCGCGGAGTTGGTTGTCTGTGGGGGCGGTGCGCTCAACGCCACCCTGATGGCGATGCTGGCGGCGGAGCTGCCCCGGGTGGTGGTTCGGCCCATCTCGTCGTTGGGCATTGCGTGCCAGGCAAAAGAGGCAATTAGCTTCGCGATGCTGGCAGCGGCTTGCGTGGACGGGGTTCCCGCCAACGTGCCGCAGGCCACCGGTGCGACCCGCCCGGCCGTCCTGGGCTGCGTTGTCCGCCCTTGAGCCGTCGAACGACCGTCTACGTCGCGGCTCATGGGCGGTGGATGGCCTGCGTGTCGACCGTTTTCCCCCCATTTCGGCGGTCAACCGCCAGGAACGGAGCCGGCAGCGCCAGAAACCGGGTGTGCGGATTTGCGGATTCCAAACATTCAGTGGACGAAAGCCGCCCGCCCGCATAGGATCAAATGGCAGGTTCATTCTGCAGGGAGCGGGCTGGAGCGGCGGAGCGGACCTTGGACAGGCCACAACTCGCCGCCGCGGGGAAGTTCTTTCCCAAGTGCCTTTGCTGAAAGGAGTTACGTGACAGGGAGGGTGAGTGTTCGCATTGTGTTTGGGCTCCGGCTTTTTTCTCGAACCGGGAAAATATCTGGAAGTTTCTCGCAGAATGCCCTTGCAGTGAGCGACGCTCCGGTTAGAATGGATATCGTGAGTCGCGAGGTGTGGGAGTAGAAAGACGCAAACCTCGTCGCATCTCTCCTCTGGACAAGCATCGTCGTCTCGGGTAGGATGTCTGGTGATGTGGGGAGGGAAAGAGAGCTAGGGAACAAGACGCTATTCTCTCAGTACACGTCTTGAGGAAGACGTGGGAGAGTAGTATATCGGCCGGTTTCACGTAACGGAACGATTGGCGTTTTTGAGTCGCGAAGGTGTTGTCAGGTCTCCGGTGGCCAACGGCAGCGAGCGCCGTTGCCAGTTGCAGAATGAAGCGGATAGATACAGGTCAGGCTTGTACACCGCAACAGACCGCATCGAACGGAGACGGGATGCATTCAAGAAAAGAGGAGGTTGGAATAATGAGACCAATCAGACTGGCAGTGGTCGTGGCGTTGTTGGCTGGCGGCACGGCGCTGGGGCAAAGCGTCATTAGTTATGAGTTGGAACTTGGGGGCAACAACCAGGTCGAGGTGTGGGAACAAGCCGGCCCGCCCTGGGGGAACCCGCCGTTCATTGCCGGCGACCCCGCCGACATGCAGACGTGCAACTCCGACAACCTCCTGACGTGGGACGTTGTCGTGAGAGTGTCCGGCATGCACCAGGATCCGCCCAGCGGCCCTGGTCACAACAACGAGACCAATGGCGCTTCCAATATGGTCTTTACGCTTCAGCTTTTTAACGCCGTCCAGGAAGGTCCGGACTGGGTCTGCGGCGACGTGCCTGTCGCGACGGCCAAATACGACAGCACAATGAACGACGGCGACGCCGATGGCAATCGGCTTGTGGCTGATCCCCTAGAGATGGCCGCCTGCTGCCACATCTATGATATCAACAGTAATGGCCCCATCAGCGGCGAGGGGCCGGGACGCGTGTACGACGTTCCGGACGACGGTGGACCGCGCCTGGACCGCGCGCAGTTCCCGAGCACCCTGAACGGGGATGCCACGCATGGCGCGAACCCACCCGGGTATCACGGCGGCGGTCGCATGGTGGACCCCCCGGGGACGCCGGCGTGGCAGCACGTGCCGGGTGATACCGACGATCTGGACGACACGAAGATCGGCATCGGCGAACTGGCGGGCATGGGCGCCGGTTACACCCAGTTCAAGCCCATCGGGGCCGGCGGGCTCCAGACCGCAGGCGTCGGGATCTGGCCTTACGCCATCTGGTACTGCTACCGCGGGTTGGGACATGTCCCGGTCTTCGAGGGCCAGATCGACGTGACGGGCATGGCTCTTGGCACCTACTGTCTTAAGCTGGTACCGGGCGACGGCAATAACATTCTCCGCGGCGACTTCGAGTGTACGTCGGTTGAGATGTACGACTTCGCGGTGCCGGCCAACGAGGTTGTTGACGACTACATCATCTTCGAGGTCGTGCCGGGTACCGGTTGCGATGCCACGCTGAACAGTTGGGCGAGTGTGCGCTACCATGCCGGGCCGGTGTCGGGTGAGTTGGGCATCACGCTCGATGCCTCGGCGAGCGGTATTGCCGTAGTGAGCGAGACGCGTCGGTCGGACGTTGACCTGAAGGTCGTGATCGACATCACCGCGACCGGGACCCTTACGGTGACCGGGACCATCGAGGCCGAGGATGTGAGTACCGACGCAACGTACGCGGCCGCACCGACGGTGATCGATAACGGCAGCGGCAGCTACACGCTCGAGCTTCTGTGGGCCGGCGGCCTGCCGGATGAGGCATGTTACAAGATCGACCTGACGGGCAAGCTCAGTTGCACGATCCAGGGCGATGCTGACTGCATGCTCAGGGGTCTGGCCGGTGACACCAACGGCGACACCAACGCGGACCTGATCGACATGGCTCAGGTCAAGAGCAAGAACGGCGATCCGGTGGTGGGTGCAGATGTCCGGTTCGATGTGAACCTGGACGGCAACATCGACCTGATCGACATGGCCATGGTCAAGAGCCTCAACGGGGGCTCGGCTACGTGTCCGTAAAAGGGCTGACAGGCTGCTGGGGGGAGTGGTCCTCCCCCCAGGCCAGCCTTTTAAGGGAGATATATAGAGAGAAATAGTTCCGCTGGGGGAGTCAGATGCCTCTGGCGGAGGGAGAGTAGAGAGACCCAGAGAGAGAGAGGAGTAGAAGAATGCGAGGTTCATTGATTGGTTTGGTGGTTGCCTTGTTGGCAGTCCCGGTGTATGGGCAGATAAGCGCGTATAGCGCTACGATTTCGATCGAGACGCCGGGGTCGGCGTTTGTTGCGGGAGGTGGTTGCCAGGGCCAGGACGCGAACGTGATCGACTGCGACGCTCTCGAGCTCAATGGGAGCGGGAACTGGTATCTGGACATTGTCGTCTCGTGCAGTGACACGTCGGGTATGAGCGCTTTCGGCATAACGCTCGGCAGTGATTGCGGCGACATCTGTTACCTCGACATGGAAGAGATGATGGGCAACATCCTCAACTACTGCGGGGCGTACTCCGGCTACGCAAGCCGCCCGGGCATGCCGAACAACGGTTGGAGTCAGGCCGATGGCATTCGGGTCATGGCCGGATGCCTGCCTATGGCCGGGCCCCCGGATGATACGGTCGGTACCATTTATGGTACGGCCCCTGCCACCGACGGCCTGGCGGCCTGGCTGGAGATGACGCCGCTGACTTGCCCCGTCTGCTGCTGCATTGGTGCCTGTCCTCCGGATACCGGCGCCTACGTGGGCGATAGCGGCTACGAGCGGTGTGAGGTGGGCTACGGGAACCTGACGGTCATCCCGTTGTGCATCACGCCCGAGCCGGCCAGCGCTCTGCTGCTGCTGGTGGGTCTGCCGTTGCTGCGTCGTCGTCGCTAGGGGACGAGCGCTGTAACGAGCAAGGGAGGAGTTAAAGCCAGAGTTTCGGATTGGAAATGGATGATCCGGCAACGGAACCGGCCGTCACGACCGGTTCCGTTGCGGGTCACCGTTTCTTGGAGGTGAAGAGTACTACTACAAGTCGGGCAGTGCACCACCTGGAGGCCTGCCGAGGAAAAGCACACGACGAACGCGTCGTGACAGACAGACAGAAAAAGCATTAAACGCGGACAGGACGCCGCCCGGGAGTGGTTCCCTGGTGGTCTTAAAGAAACTCCTGAAAGCGATCCGGGCTAGGGATGGGTTGTCTCTGGCAGAGGGAGAAGAGAGAGGAGAAACCTACAGGAACCAAGAAAAGAGGAGGACTGGAGAATGCGAAGTTTACTGGTTGGTTTGGTGGTTGCTGTGCTGGCGGTACCGGTGTTCGGGTCCAGTGCCACGATCTCGATCGAGACGCCGGGGTCGGTGTATGATCCGAACGGCCACTGCTGTCCCCAGGCGCCCATGCAGGACGCGAACGTGATCGACTGCAATGATCTCCAGCTCAATGGCGACGGGAACTGGTATCTGGACATTGTCATCACTTGCGATGATCCGGCGGGCATGAGCGCGTTCGGGATCACGCTCGGCAGTAATTGCGACCTCTGCTACCTCGGCATGGAAGAGATGATGGGCAACATCCTCAATTACTGCGGCGCGTACTCCGCCTACGCAAGCCGCCCGGGCATGCCGGACAACGGTTGGAGTCAGGGCGATGGCATTCAGATCATGGCTGGATGTCTGCCCATGGCCGGGCCTCCGGATGACCAGGTCGGCACCATTTATGATACCGCTATGGCCCAGAACGGCCTGGCGGCCTGGCTGGAGATGCTGCCGGTGGTCTGCGTGGATCCGTTCTGCTGCTGCATCGGTGCCTGTCCTCCGGGCAGCGCCGTCGTGGGTGACAGCAATTTCATGGCGTGTGACGTGACGCTCATCCCGTTGTGCATCACGCCCGAGCCGGCCAGCGCCCTGTTGCTGCTGGTGGGTCTGCCGCTGCTGCGTCGTCGTCGCTAAGACGATGAGCCGCAGGCAGTAACACAAGTTCCTCTGGATGGATCACTCCCGCAGCGGGATCGATCATGTGATCGGTCCCGCTGCTTTCGTGTGCCGGGCACGATCGAAGTAGCGAAAGAATGAGTCGGGCTTGGGTATGGCAGCCAAGGTTGTGCTCATCGGGGCGGGGAGTTACGTTTTTACGGCCTCCACCCTTTACGATCTGATCTGCGACTACAGGCTGGCTGACCTGGAGCTGTGGTTCGTCGATCCGGATGTTGAATCGGCGGAGCTCATGGCCGGCGTCGCTCGTCGAATGGCCGCCTCCAGGGGTATTGATGTAGCGACGTCCTGCACTGCAGACAGACGGGACGCACTGCCGGCGGCGGACTACGTGACGACCTCGGTGGCTGTCGAGGGCCCCCGGCGGTGGCAGACCGACCGCACGGTGGCCGAGAGGCACGGCGTGATTGACGTACGCGGCGAGCTGGGCGGAGTCGGCGGCCTGTCCTACACGCTGCGGCAAGTGGCCTTGTTGCTTGGAATCTGTCGTGACGTGGAAGAGCTGTGCCCGCGGGCCGTCCTGCTGAACGTCAGCAATCCGCTGCCTCGGGTCATGACGGCCATCGCAGGCTACACGACGGTCCAGGCATGCGGGCTCTGCAATGCGGCCTTCGGCGGGGTGGGCGGGTTCGAGAACCTGGCCAGGCTGCTGCAACGGCCCAAGGAGGAGTTCCACGTGGTCAGCGGCGGCACTAACCACTTAAGTTGGCTGCTCGAGATCACCGAGGTTGGCACGGGGAAGGACCTTTACCCGGCCCTGCGCGAGGTCATCGATCGGCTGCCCGCCGATGCGATGCCGCTGAGCATTCGATGCCTTAGGCAGTACGATCGGTTTCCCCTCTCGGGGGATGGGCATATTGCCGAGTTCTTCCCCTACGACAGCGGTGTGATGAAACGCGGCACGAGCGCGTTTCATGGTACGGCCGAGCAGCGGCAGCGCCGCCGCGAGAACCTTGCCCGCACGGCGGCGGGCGAGATGCCCTGGGAGCCGCTCCTGGAACACCGTTCGTGGGAACGCCCGGCGGAGATCATCAACGCGACGGTCACCGGCAAGCCCTGCGAGTTGGCGATGCTGAACCTCCCCAACCGCGGCGCCATGCCCGAGCTCGCGGATGAAGCGGTTGTCGAAGTGCCCTGCGTTGTGCGGGACGGCACGATAACCGCCCGCAAGGTGGGGCCTCTGCCCGATCGTCTCCGTGAACTTCTGGTCACGACCAGCACGGTCAACACGATGGCCGCCCGGGCCGCCGCGACTGCCGACCGGGCGATCCTTCATGATTGCATCGACGCAGATCCAGCCATTCCTGACAAGGATGGCGCCCATGCGGCCATCGAGGAGTTGATCATCGAGCACGCCGATCTCCTTCCCGACTGGGTGGAGTAGTACCGTACGTGGTCAAGGTCTGGACACTGCACGCGAGCCGCGGGCTTCGGCCCGCGCGGCCACGCAGGCGTGACTGGCGTGTCGCCTGGGGTGCATGACACTTTGGGCGGCTTGTTGGAAGGCGCCGCCCCCAGGTGTTTCCGAACCGCGCCCGTAAGGAAGCGGACCCCCTCTCCGTAGCGAGCCCGTAAGGAAGCGGCCCTGGCGCATCCGCAGATACTCCCCTCCCTGACGGTCGGGGTTCGGAAAAGCGAGGTGCGGTCCCCTTCTCCGCCCGAAGGTCCCCGCCGGAACTGTCACGCACCCTGTCGCCTGGGCAGGAGCTGGGTTGCCTCGCATCGGCCTGTCCCTTCGGCTATCCTGATCGCGTGAGGCCGGCGCGGTCTACGGCCGGCGACCGCGTGGCTTCCACGCAGATTGGCAGCCCAGCAGGACTTGTGATATGCCCGCATCCCGCGACTATCCGAAGCTCAGGCCGGTGGAGGCTTTTCCCACCAATCAGGACGGGGATCAGATGTTCGTGGTCTGTGATCCGTCAGGCTTAGCTGAGGGTGCCCTGAACATGTCGCGGGCGGCGTTGCTGCTCCTCTCGCTGATGGATGGCGAGCATAGCCTCGAAGACATCCGGCGGCTCTTTGCCGAGCAGGTGGGGCAGGCAGTGCCCGCTGAGCAGTTGGCCGAAATGGTCGAGCGGCTCGACGCTGCCCACTACCTGGACAGCCCCGCGTTCGCCGGCTACTTCCAGTCACTCGTGGACGGTTATCGGTCCGCACCGGCCCGGGTCTCCATGGATGAAGCGTCGTTCGGGGCCGGGGATGGCGAACTCGGCCCGATGATCGGGCGGATGCTGGCGGCCTGCGAGCTTTCCCTGGCGGGGCCGCGGCGGAAGTTGGCCGGGCTAATCGCGCCGCACCTGGACTTCGCCCGCGGCAAGCCCGGTTACGCGGACGCTTACGCAGCGCTGGCGGTCGGCCAGCGCCCCCGACGCGTGGTGATCCTGGGCACGAACCACTTCGGCCGGGCCCCCGCGCCCGTCGCTACTCGCAAAGACTTTCAAACCCCTCTCGGAACCACTCGTACCGATCGGGCCTTCATCGAGGCCCTCGAAGCGAGCCTCGACTTCGACCTGTGCGAACATGAGTTCGATCACCAGCGCGAGCATTCGGTCGAGTTGCAGGTGTTGATCCTCCAGCAGCTTTTCGGGGCCGGCAACTTCGAGATCGTGCCGGTCTTGTGCCCCGACCCGTGCGGGGCGGGCGGAACCACCGCGCAGGACGGCGAGGGGACCGGCCTCCGCGAGTTCGCCGAGGTGCTGGGCGAACGGGTCCGCACCGACGGTACGCCAACCGTACTCATCGCCGGGGCGGATCTAAGCCACGTGGGCCGGCGGTTCGGCGATCCTTGGGATCTGGACGAGACGTTCCTGAGAGAAGTCGAGCGGAAGGATCGAAAGGCGCTGGATGCGATTGTCGCGGGGGGGCGGGATGCGTTCGTGGAAACTCTGAAGAGTCACGACAACAGCACCCGGGTCTGCAGCGTCGGTTGCATCTACGCCCTGGTGACCGCGTTGCCTGACGCCCGGCCCGAGTTGCTCCGATACCATCAGGCAGTCGATAGTAAGGGCGGCACCTGCGTGACCTGTTCCGCGATGGCGTTCTGGGCGGGCTAGCACGCTGCCCTTCGGGCCGCTCTGCTGGAGGCCCCCAAGGCGATTATCGGCTTGCACTACCGGTCCTCGACCTTGTGAACGATTCGGCTAAGGCCGGTGCCATTCCTGGCAGTCTGGGCAGAGCGGCGTGCCGGCGTACGTGCCCTCGACGTGGGATTGTCGGACCGAAGCCATCGCCGAAGCCGTCCAAAGGGCTGAGAGCGACGAGTCGGCAAGCGAGCCAACCGCCTGTTGGCCGCGAAAATCCTGGTCGCACACCGTCACTCGCCCGTCGGCCAGCACCATCGCCCGGGCGAACACCCGGTTGCAGGGAAACCGTGCCGGCGGGGCCATTCGCATCACCGCCCGGTTCGGCCATTCGCTGCCGTACGTGCTGGGGCCGACCAGGACCGCCGAGCCCGTCCTGTCGATCCAGTAATCGTAGAACCGTTCCATCTCGTCCATGGTATCGCGGGTCTTGGTCATCTCGCAGACCACCAGCGGTTGTGGTTGCCCGGCCCGGCGAAGCCCCTCCAGGACCCGCTCGATGTTGGCCAGCACCTGATCGAAGTGGTCAGCATTGTGAACACGCCGGTAGGTATCGGGCGTAGCGGCGTCAATCAGTACGTTGAGCACGTCCACACGGGCATCGATTAATGTCGCAGCGCCCTGTTCGTCGAGCGTGACCGCCGGCGTGCGGACCGCGATGCCGAACAATCCCGCCTGCCGACAGCGCTGGACGCAACGTGTCCATCGCGGGTGCAGCAGCGGATCACCGAAGCCGCCCAACACGACCCGCACGTCGTCGCGGGTCGCCAACTCGCTGATCAACCGGTCGAATGTCTCGTCGTCCATCGGCCCCCGGCGTCCGACGGCTTCACCGCGGGGCCGAAGCGTTGAATCCGCCAGCGGGTCCTCGGTGGTTAACTCGATCTCCACCTCCCCCGGCAACGAGTCAACGCGGGTGTAGCGGTGATCGGTAAGCCACCGGGAGACCGTAGGGGCGTCAGGCACGTGTGCGTCACCGCTGCCGTCGCCCGCGTCGCACAGGACGGCGGTGATCCGTTCGATGGCGCAACCGGTGTCTGCGATGCACCGCCCGACGGCGTGGGCGATCTCGGCCTCCACCGAGTAGAAGCAGGGCTGCATGACCATGTCGCGCTGCGGCTCGGCCGGTCGATAGGCCATCACCCTACCGATCGGCTGACTCGCCTTTGCCAGGTCCGCCAGCAGCGACGGCATGTAAATTGCCGCCGCCAGTCCCGGCGCCGATTGCGTGAAGGTCATCCGCACATCCTCGTGTACCTGCTCGTAATGCTCGATCATGCGGTCGAGCAGTTCCGGATCGAGCAACGGCGCCGCCGCCGGGACGGACACCACTCCCTCGGTTTTCTCGCGCTCGGCCAGGGCCTGGAGTACCCAGGGGTGCATCGATTCGTCGAAGACCGTCGCTCCCACCAGGCCGCCTCGCCACGCGTCGAGCGACCACTTGCGCCCGCTGGCGATCAAGGCCCGCCAGGGTACTCGGGCCGCCTTGTGCGTCTCCACGGTCACTTCCAAGCCGTCGGCGGCCGCCCGAGCCGGCGATTCCTGAGACGCCTCCACGATCAGGTGTACGCTTGCCACCTGCCGGGCGGCCAGCACCCGCCTGAGCGTCCGGCGAAGAATCGTCTCGCCAAGCAGCTCCTCGGTGAGCCGCGGGCTCGTGCCCAACACGCCCTCGGAGAAGTCCGCCTCAATTGCAGCGATTATCTTCATGCGGTTCCCGTCACAGTCTTAACGGGCGGTGAATCCCGGTCCTTGTCTCAGCGGCGCCGTGTGCAGTACCCTTACAAGGTCACCACGCACGACTCCGTCCCGCGTGCTCCCCTACGGGTCGCGGCTAAACGGCCCGCGTCTCACCCTCTCTCGCTCTTTCCTTCTCTCCATATCTCCGTCTCTCTATCTCTCGCTCGCCCCTCGTTGCTCTGCCCTGGCGATCGCGGCATCGAACCTTTCGAGGCAACCGGTGAGTATTTCCTCCAACGTTTTGGCCCCCTCCATGACTGCCTCAACGAACCGGATGTCACGCTCCAATTGCCGCCGGGCCCGGGAAACACTGTCCACGTCGTCGAGGCTCAGTCGGCGGTCCGCGCTGAACCGCTGCAGCTCCGCGTGCTGGGAAACCGAACTGATCATCTCGTACGTGCGTGCCATTCCCCGGATCTTCACCCGAAGGGCGTCCACATCGGCAATCCGGCGGTTGAACACGGCCGGTTGGTCCAGCAGGCCGGTCAGCTTCTTGAGTACCGTCAGCATCTTCTCGCAGGTTTCCGTCATCTGCCCCGCGTCCTTGATTCGCTGATCGATTTCGCCCCGGCCTGCCTGCAGCCGGCAAGGATCGTCCCAGTTGAGCTGCTCCCGGTATGCGAATCGCTCAGAAGGAATCGGCAGAGTGCAGCACCTGGCCGCCACATCGGTCAGGGTCATCACCCGGGTGCCCGCCTTGCGGACGCCACCCTCGGTCGCGTCGATCACCCGGCCGGGCATGGAGCCAAAATCGCCCTCGAATTGCTGCAGGTACGTGAAGAGCTGGTCGTCGGTGTAGATCTCGCGGCCATGGACGTCCCTGACCTTCTTCAGGATCTTCCGGGCCCGCACGATCCGTTCCCATTCCTTCATCTCAATCGTGCAGAAGCGGTTGAGTTCCCCCCGCCAGGTATCATGCATCGCCACGCCCGGCGTGTAGTACACGTGATCCGTGTAGGCCAGGTCCTGCCCGACGAGCACGATCGGGTCGCATCCCATGTAAACCGCCAGGTACAACGCCAGATGGGCAACCGTTGCCCCGGCCTTGAGTCCGCCCCGGGCGGCCAACGCGTCGCCCAGGCAGTTGCGGGCGAAGTCGTTGTTCAGCAGCGACACCGGGCCGTCGTAGGCGTCGATCACGTGCCAGGTGGCTTTGGGCTCGGCCACCAGATGGGTCCGGGTCAAGTCGCTGATCCCTTCAAAGAACCGCTTGGACATCTCGTGGTAGTCCAGGGAGGTGACGAAATCCGGCTGGATCCCGCGGTCGAGGAGTGTCTTGAACGTCGTCTGAACCGCGATGATGACGGCCTTGCCTTTCAACTCAGCCAGTTGATCGATGTTCCGGTGCAGGGACGGGCCGGCGGACACCACGATGCCCGGATACCCGGCAAACCGCTCCCGCAACCGGTCGATCGGCGGCGTGGAAAGGTACCTCGGCAAGTTGTTGGCGATGTTCCTGCACGTGATCCGTGAATTAGCCACCAGCGTGACCAGGCTCATCCGGCAATAAGTCATGTGATCGGCGATGAGCTTGCGCATCGCGCCCTGGAACTCGCCGTTGACCCGGTCGGAGGGTGGATGACTGACGAACTGGGCGCCCATCATCATCAACGTGTTGTACGGCTCGAGCCGGGTCTGCACGTCGCCCTTGTCCGTTCGGGTCAGGATGATGCAGCGATCGTCGGCGAAGAGGTCGGCCAGATCGACCGTCTCCAGTGCCGACCGCAGGAGTTGAAGGTTCGGCTCGGCGACGATCAGGAACGCGTCCCCTTTGAGCCGGGCGTGCAGCGCCCGCACGTGATGCCCGAGTCCGAACCCGCCCACCATGTAGCAGAACGCCTCGCCGATCTCGACCTTCTCGGCCAACCGCTTCGCCTCGGCCTCCGGATCGACCCGGCTGTGCAGGTAGAGCTGGCGATCCGATCCGGCAACGCATACCGCCGCCGTGGGTGGCCCGCGCCTGCTGGCCTCCACCAGCACCGACCCGTCATCCATGTATTCGTCAATCTTCTGCGCCAGCCGCGGGTCCGACCGGAACAACGCCGCCATGTTCCGAACGTAAACCTCGTCGCTGACCGGTGGTGACTTGCCGGCGCTCATCTTCTGTCAGTCCACGAAGCGTGTATCGACCTCCAAGGCCGCTTTCAACCGGGCCAGGTACGCCGCACGTGGAATCTCCCTCGCCCCGAACTGCTCCAGGTGCGGCGTGAGGAATTGTACGTCAAACAATGCGAAACCGCGATCACGCATCCGATAGACCAACGCCGCCAGGGCGATCTTGGACGCATCGGTCCGTCGGTGAAACATCGACTCGCCGAAGAACGCCCCGCTCAAAGAGACGCCGTAGACCCCCCCCGCCAACTCGCCCCCCTGCCAGCTCTCCACTGAATGGGCAAAGCCCAGCTCGTGCAGTCGTGTGTAGGCGGCAACGATTTCCTCGGAAATCCAGGTCCCCTCACTGCGGTCCGCACACCCCCGAACCACCTCTTTGAAACTGGTGTTGATCCGGATCCTGAACCGTCCCTGCCGATGCGTCCTGGCGAGCCGGCGGGAAACGTGGAACTCGTTCAGATCGATAATCGCCCGCGGATCAGGACTGAACCACTGGATCGTGCCGTCAACATCCATCGGGAAGATCCCGCTGGCATAAGCGGCAACGAGAACGTCAGGGGTCAGCGGCAACGATTTCATGCGTCAGAAGCGTGAGAAAGCATGGCACCACGGATGGATACAGTTGCACACAGATGAAACAACACAGGATCGACAGAGGCTGGAGCCGATGACGGGATCGCCTCAGGGTTGCAGGGGCTTTCCCAGTTCTCCATTTCTCAACTCTCGATTCTTATCCGCGTTCATCGGCGTCCGTCTGCGGTTTCATTGTCCTTGGCTGAGGCCGAAGGCCTCGCGGCGGTTTCTTCTTTCGGGGTCACGCTCTAAGGCGAACCGCCTTTTCCTGATCCGCAGCCAAAGAGGAACCTTGTGGGAGAACATGTGCGCAAAGTGCGCTCAGGTCTCGCCGTAAGGTTCTAAAGTCTTGTCTCAATCAATTTGCCTTGCCGCTTGTAGTAGTGCCAGGATCGGGCAACCAGACGATCGGGGTCGCTGCCGAACTTCGCGTAGGCCAGGTCGAGGTAGGCCAGGGCGGCCGGGTCGCGCCCGAGCAGGTTCTGGTAACACCAGGAATCGCACGCAAGCTGATCGACGCTGGCGATGAGGACCGGCCGGCCGGCGATCCCGCCGACCGTGACGTCCTCGAGTCGCCCGCCGGTGGGGCCGTTCTGCATCATCACGCGAGTACCGTCCGCCACGATCAGCGTCGGCTTCATCATGAAGCCCAGGTCGCTGACGATGTTATGGATCGCCTGGTGGAACTGATTGCGTCGCCCGCCCAGCAGTCCGTACCAGTTTTTCATGGCCATCGAGGCGTAGCACAGGTTGTGGTCCTTGATGACCGGGATGCCGATGACCTTGTCGGCCTGGGCAAGGGGCTTGAAGAAGATCGGCCAGGTGCCCAGAGCTTCGCCCCTGGTCGAATCGGGGGCGGCGGGTCGTATCCGGACCGGGGCGTCGTGGGCGGTGGTGTGGATCATTACGGTGGCGTCTTCGGCCTCGGCAGCGGCCTTGATGCCGCTCCTGGCAAAACAGGCGGCCGGATTCTCGATCGGATTGTCCGCGACGACGACGCGACGCGCCCCCGCAACCTTGCACAATCGGATCACCGCCCGCACGACGTTGGGGTTGGTGGTGGCCCCGAGTTGCGGATCGCGATCGAAGCCGACGTTCGGCTTGAGCATTACCACGTCACCCTGGGCGACAAACCGCTTGATACCCTGCTGCGGATCGAGCCCGCCGACCGCGGCTCGAAGCATCTGCTCGATCCGTTCCAGGTGGTCGAACTGCTCGGGGTTGCCGTAGGCCACGGAGATCCGTGGCTGCGAGGCCGGGAAGTCCACTCCGGCGAAGTAGTCTCCGAGCGTGACGGGTTTGGGCGGCTGGAGGCCGGCGTCGCCTTTGGGGTCGTGCAGGTACCAGGCGGCGCCGGTCGCCAGGCCCGCCACCGCGACCGTCTGCCCGCCCCGGATCAGTAGATCACGCCTCGTCCACCCGCGAGCCGACGGCGCAATATTATCGAGCCCGGCATTGGCTTTCTCATCAGTACTCATCTGCGCCGTCCTGATCCTGCTCTCGGCTCGCCTTCTGCGTGCGCGAATCCGGCTCGGGTTTGACGACCGGCGAGACACTCGGCGATACGTCCCCACTTTCACCCGCCGGCAACCGATCCCGCAACACCACCGCCCGCTTCACCGCCAACGCCTGATACTCACATTCAATCACGCCGCCGAAGAAGACACCCTTGCAGAACGCCACGCTGTAGATCCCCAGCGATTCACCGACCAGCATCTCGCCGCCGTCGAATGCTTGACGGGAGATCACCTTATCATACTTTGCCGTCGCCTGGGCGAACTTCTCGAACAGCTCGCGGGCGGCGTCGGCGTCCACGGCCTTTATCAGGTACATCTGGTACGGTTTGCCTTGGGTCTCGTAGTCGGCCAGGAACATCCCGCCCAGGAACTCGTAGCCGAGCGCGCTGGTCGCCTGGTAGCTGAGCGAGTGCGGGACCCGGTCTTCGGGGGGCAGATAGGACTCGACCCAGAAGGGCTCTCCGGAATCGGGGATCGTGTCGGCAATGGCGGCGGCGATTTGCTTCGAGGTCCCGGTCGCCGCTTCGCCGCCTTCGGCCGGGCCGAGGACGTTCACGTAATACCTGCTCTTCCAGAAATACGTGTTGGCAGCGGACATGTAACCCTCGCGGCCGATCTCGACCAGCCCGGGCGACCGACTGCGTTCGGCCATATAGATGCCAAGGGCGTTGGCCGGGGCGCCCATATCGAAGATGTACACGTCGTAAAGGTCATCCCCGCGGGTGTCCTCGTACTGGCCGAAGCGAAGCTCCACGAAGAAGTAGGACCGGAACATGCTTTCCTTGCCGTCGATCTTCTCATAGAGATCGTCGGTGTAACTCCTCACCCTGGCCGGCGGCCTGACGTGGCCCCGCGGCACCTCAGCGAAACGCGCCTCACCGGTCGGTGCCGCAGTTGTGTACGTGACCTCGAACAACGGCTGCTCGGAGATGCCGATCACATCCTTCACTCCGCGGAGAATCGGCGTGCGGTTCACGATGCCGGCGAACAACCCGCCGGTCAGCAGGAAAGCGCCCACGATCAGCACCAGCAGCACCAGCACCCCCGCACCGATGACCCGCTCGGTCCGGCCCGGTTTGCCGCGCATGTATCTTCGGGAAAGAAACGTTGGCATGGTGTAATTATCTTGTCCGGTCGGCCTTTGTCAAAGGATAGCCGGTGGCCCGCGGGTATCGGTAGTGTAACCCTTAATTGGGGTATCTGAACTGAGATTCACGCTTCCCTGCTGACATCTGCACGCCGCAAGCGGTCAGATACTCCCATTCCCTTGCTAGCCGAGCTGCCTGACGGCAGAGCCCGGAACCCTTCCCAGCGCCGCGGGTCCAAAGACAACACCCGCAACTTGCCCAGCCGCTGGGCAACGCCCGGCAGCCAACTCATACCCCGCCCCTTCATGCGATGGTTGATCTGCATCTCGATCGGCTTCGCCATCACCCCCGTGGCCAGGAGGATCGCGATCAACAGGGCTAGCCCCGCGCGGTCACGCCCGGCAATGTTCACGTCGATGATGCGCTTCGTGAGCCGGGGCGGCACGAGCTCCAGCAGGACGATCAGCGACGCGATCGACAGATTCAGGAACACCCTGCCGCGGTACGGGCGCATCCGCTCTCACATGCGCCCGATGATGGCGGCATCGAGCGGACGCGTCCGCGGCTCGTCTAAATCCTCGAAAGGCATACCCGATCAGACCCCTTCGGCATCAACGTCGGCAGGGCGAAGAGGGCACCAGTCTATAGCACTTTACGTTTGAGTGTAGCGGTTTCCCGCCAGAAAAACGCCTGTTGGCAGGGGTTCTCCGCCTCGACGCCGCTACAAGAGTAGGGCAAGTGCCCTAACCACCGCGATTGAAGCTAACAAGCTCACTGACCGACTTGGCGACGAATGAGCCACTCAAGCTCGTGGACCGGGAGCTTCCCGCGTAGCAAGATGGGCGGCCACGAGTCGAGCAGCCGCCCGTCCGGTACAGCGCAATCGCTCAAGTCAGCTCAGGCCACGCCGACGCCGTCGAATCAGCCCCATCCCGCTCAAGGCGAGCAGGCCCAGCGTTGCCGGCTCGGGGATGTACTCGATCTGAAGCGTGGTCGGGAGCCAGTTCACGCGCCACACCGCCTGGTCCTCCGGGCAGAGGCTCAACCCGGCGCCGGTCACGCCGTCCGTGGCCGTCAGCACGTCGAACGTCTGGCCAGGGGCCGGTGTGAACCCCTCGTCCAGGATAACGTTTAGCCAGCCGTCAAGCGTCGCGGTGCCCGTGACGGCAAGGCAGTCGTACTCGTCGCCGACCAGGCTGCCGGCAATGTCGATCTCCAGCACGGCGCTGGCCGACTGGCTGAAGTCGCCGAGGAATTCGAGGATGCCGGCGGAGTTGCCCGGGGCGGTCGTGCCGTCGTTGACCAGCGAGGCAGGATTCCACGGCGCTCCCAGCAGGGAAATCCGGCCGCTGCCAGTGAGCGTCCCGTCGGCGGCGTTGGTCAGCGTCCTGGCGTTGTAGATCTGGAGTTCGCCGTCGGCCTGGATCGTGCCGTGGTTGGTCAGGTGACACTGCACCTGGCCCCACGAGCCCTCGGACGACCGCAGCGTTTGATCCGGTCCGAGGGTGAGGGTCTTGGTGGGGGCCGAGCCCAGGTCGGTGATGTAGTTGTCGTGTGGGCTATCGAACAAGACCGTTCCCGAGCCGTCGAGGGTGAGGCTGTCCCGGATCCGCAGTACCGCGCCGCCGTACGCGTCGGTGTCGGCCAGCCGGATCGTCGCGTTGTTGGTCGGCGGGTTGATGGCGAACACCAACTGATCACCATTGCTCACCTGCACGGTCACGTCGTTCAGCGTGACGCCCTCGAGTTCCCCAGCGTTCGTGATCGTCACGTCACCGCCGGCGCCCCCGTCGCCTTCGATGGTCCCGCCGATGACCCAGCCATGCGGCGCGCCGGGGACCGAGTTATACAGGTCCAACGTGCTGCCGCTGCCGACGCGGATAGCGCCGCCGGTGTTGGTGAGGGTGACGCCGAGCTGCACTGTGCCGCCGTTGCGGGCGCGGATGAGGCCATCGTTGGTCTTGACCTTATGGTACAGGTAAATGTAGCCCTGGTCGGCGTCGATCGTGCCATGATTGACCAGCGTCGTGCTGGCTGACCCCTTGCTGGCGGCATCGGCGGTGCGGACGGTGATGCCAGAATCCAGCGTCAGCACGGCGGCATCCGCGCTGTTGAAGAGGACGTTGCCGGTATCATTCGTCGTGAAGACGAACGCCCCGCTGCCGCAGACCTGGACATCAGCGAGGATCGCGAAGGAAGTCACGGTGCCCGCGGCCCCGAAGCGGAACTCCCCGTCCAGCACGCAATCGGCCCGGACGCGGAACATCCGGTTGAAGTTCTCGATGGAGGTCATCACCCCGCCCGCAGCCAGCGATAGGCTGTTGACCTCGATGATCCCGGTCCCGCCGCCATTGAGCACGACGCTGTACGCGCCGATCAACACATCGTCGCTCGCGCCAGGCCAGTAGACACCGTAATCATACGGCGGGCCGATCTTGCCCCAGTTGTTGATGTACTGCTCCGGGTCCGGGTGGAACTGGATCTGCTTGGAGTCGTACCAGCCGTTGGTGTCCGCGTCATTCGTCCAGGTGAACACGCCCGCGGAAACTGTGCTGGTCAAGCTGAAACCCACGGCCACGCAGATCGCGCGGCGGCCAAAACTAGCTTTCATTGCCTCGTCCTCCTCTCCCATCTCAAGGCCCTTGGAGTGGCCATCATGCGCCCCCCCGGAGGCAACTGCAGACCGAAATGTAAAAGCCTTTATAGCACGTTCCCCAGCAGGTGTCAAGTCCGGGTGGCCCAGTGTGCCGCTATCGCCACATGCTGCCCGTCGCCGGTGGTGCGGCCGGCCCGGACCTCGCCCCGGGGCCGTGATTTCCACCGGCGATGAATCCACAGGTACTGCTCCGGTGCCTCGCGAACGAAGCACTCGATAGCCCGGGTGTATTCCTGGGTGATCCAGTGGAGCTGCTTCTCGCGGCCCGCCCACTCGGCCGGGCGGATGATCCGATTGCAGCCGACCTCGTATTCGAACCGGTTGCTCAGCCGCCGGGCATACCCCACGATGATGGGGACGTTGTACTCGATGGCAAGCAGACCGATGGACTTGTACGTGGATGCCTTCTGCCCGAAGAAGTCCACGAACTCGCCCTTCTGACCGGCGTTCTGGTCGGCAATGAAACCGAGGACACCCCCGCCTGCCAATACTTCACCGGCGGACTGCGAGGCCCCCTTCTTGTAAAGCAGCCTTAGCCCCCGTTTGGCCCGTACCTCCATAAGGAACTGGTTGAGGTAGGGATTGTCCAGAGGCCTCATGACCGCAGCCAGCGGAAACCCCAGCGCCGCCAGGGTGAAACCGATCAACTCCCAGTTGCCGTAGTGACCGGTGACCAGGATCGCGCCCCGCCGACCCAGGAGCAGGTCCAGGGCCTGATCGATATCCTTCAGGCGAACGTACCGGGACCACGTCCATTCGCTTATGAGTCGGGGGGTGAACAGGCACTCGACCGCCATCATCGTCATCTGCTGCATGGATCGCAGGGCAAGGCGGTCGGTTTCTCGGTGGGACATCCGCGACCCATACGCGAGCCGAAGATGATTACGGGCACGCTCGCGGTGACGGGGCATTATCCCATACCAGATGCGACCCAGGAGGCGAGCGGTCTTGAGGTTCAGATTGACGGGGAACATCTGGAGGATCATCGCGATCAGACGCAGGGCGATGTAGATGAGCCAATCGACCACAGGCCGGTGCCGGACCATGAGGGCATTGTAATGTGAGAATGTCGCACATCCAGAGCCTTTAGGGGCTCGGGTTGTGCACCGGGGCCCCGGACGGAAACCGGCGGGCGCCGGATCACAGCACCCGCCGGGCTAACATTTCCACAAACGACGCAACCCGGCCCCCGACCGCACTTGCAGGCCGGGCGCCGGCCATCATTCGAGGTCGTCGCAGGTCTCGTCGGCCATAATCCCCGGGCCGCTCGCACAGGCCTCGAACCTGCTGATGTCCTGCTGATCGATGGCGCCGTCCCTCACCGGGGGCTCGCCGCCTTGCGGCTCTTCAGGCCGGTCGAAACACACGCAGTAGGCGGGATCCTCGGGAATCGGCGGGTTACCCGGAGCCGGACCGGTGATGCAGGCCTCCAACGCGCCGAAGTCCTCCTGGTCCACGTCACCGTCTTCGTCGGCATCGGCGAACGGGTCATGGCAGCCCGCACCCAACTCGATGATGACGTTGTCCGTGTGCAGGGCATGGTCACAACTGCCGGCAACGCTGAGATCCATCGTGATCACCACCGTGACCTTGTCTCCGCTCGCCGTCCCGCCGACTGTCTCGGCTTCCCACGCGCCGGGAGAACTGCTCCCATTGGCGTTGTCAATCACCGCCGAATCGAGTTCGGCCCCGGTCAGCTCGTCACCGTCCAGCAGCTTGAGCGTGCCCGTATGAGGGTCGCAGCCCGCGTCCGTTCCCCCGGTGAACGAGGCGGTCACCGAGACACTCTGGCCGTACTGCACCGCGAACGTCTGGAAGAAGCTGAGCCGGGTGCCGGAGCCAGAGTACGGCAGACCCGCGAAATGGTCGCCCTCGGGCAGCGGACAGGGGGCGGTGTGCAGACCGGTGTCCCGGGACAGGTCCGCCTGCCCGGTAGGTTCGTCCCAGTTCAGCGGTCGGGACTTGTCGGGCGTCCGGCCCGGGTTCAGGCTACCTCCGACGCACCAGGCATCCGTCGGCTCGCCGGTGACCGTCCCCGTCTCGAAGCCGGTGTTGTCCGGGGCAGGCAGATACACCAGGAACACGCGGTCGAGGGAGCCGACACCCGGGCACTGATGCTCGGGCACGAGGTTGTACCGGCCCATCTGGGCACCGGTCAGGTCGAAAGTAGCATCACGCGTGGTGGCCCCGGGCCCGGCTGGTCCGAGTGAGCCCGCGATCTCCCAGCCCCCCCCGCTCCGAACGAGCTTGACTCCTGAGAGGGTGTCCAGGTCCGTGCCGGTGATGGTGAGCGTCAGGTCGGTCTCGGTGTTCACGCCGCTGCCGGTATCGATCGAGGCCAGGGTGGCCAGGGGAATCGGGCAGACCACCTCGAACGCCGCCACCAGGGCGTCATCCACGAAACACCCGTTCTGGATGACGATCACGTCGTAGAGGCCGAGGGGAACACCGGTCAGGTCGACGTCGCAACTGATGTTGTCACCCGCCGGGCTGACCTCTACGTTCTGAGCGACAATCGTGGTCAGGTTGCCCTGGCGGAACAGCACGATCGGCGTCCCGGAGTATCCACTGCCGGGGATGTCGGTGATATGGACGGTGGTGCCGACATCGCCGTTGCTCGGCGTGATCGTCCCATCGACGGTCGGCGGGTTGACACACTGCTCGACCTGCATGTCGTCGCCATACGACGCGTGAGGCGGATCGCCATCCACGAAGACGCGCCACCCGACCGTCATGAGGTCGCCGGTCGGTCGCCCGCCGATCGCGTTGAACGTCCAGTCGTAGGACCCCCCGCTGCTGCTCCCGTAGACCTGCGTCCGCGCCAAGAGGTTACCGGCTCCGGTGCCGTCGCGCATCTCCATGTGGATCGTGTTGTTCCCGCCGCCGGCGAAATACCCGGAGAAGGTGTACTGCTCGTTCGGGGAGACCTCGAACGTCTGGAAAATGAAGTTCTCAGGAGAGCTGGAGCCGTCGGCGTCCGACGCGGTGGCGGCATAGTGCCAGCCGTCGGGTGGCCACTGCCCCCCCGGTTTGTCACAACTCGGCAGGAACGGCGCCCCGGCCGGCAGATCGTCCCGGAACAGCTTCGTGATCCCGCCGTAGCTGTTGATCTCAACCGCATCCCACCAGATGGCCGGGCCCTGAGGCAGAACCGGACACGCGTTGTAGCCGGGATCCTGTTGTTCGAAGCTGCCGTTGCGGAACGGGCCCGAAGCGAGGACGTACGCCACCGCCGCCAGGGCATTGCCCCCGCAACCCGCGACTTCCACAACCACGCTCCGATTCCCGTACGGCGCATCGGGAGGGATATCGAGCGTACAATACAGATAATCGCTGGTCTGCACTTGAACGTCCGTAGCCTCGATGTCAGGCACGTCGTCGCCTTCCAACCTCACGGTTGTCTGGCCGGCCATGAACCCCGACCCGTTGATCACGATCGAGTCCTGGTAGGTCGTACCCCTGAAAAGCATGTTCGGAGAGAAGGCGCTAACGGTGGGGGGCGTGCACGGCGGATCCTCCAACTCCACCAGCGAGACATCGTTGACGTGCATGGCATAGCTATTGCCGCCGGTGTCTACCGCCCGCAGGACGACGGTCATCTCGGTACCGGACGGCGAGCCGGCAACGGCAAAGGGGAGCCAGTTGTACTTGCCGCCGCTTTCGAGCGTCACCGTCGTCTCGGCGATCAACCCGGCTTGTGGATCGGTGCCGTCATGGACCTCCGCGTTGTAGGTGCACGCGGGTGCGTAGTCGCCGATGGTCCACACGCCCGTCAACAGGTAGGTCTTCGTGGGATCGAGCCCGATCACCGTTTGGTAGATGTACTGCTGCCCCCCCGAGCCCTGCAGACTCGCGTGCTCACCGTCGGGGCACGCGTTGGCTGAGCCGTACGGCCCAGGGATGAACACGTCACCGTTGCGCCGGCGGTTGCTGCCCTCCCACCCGATGATCACGGCGTGATTCTGCCGGCATTTCTCGTTGAAGTCGTCGATCTGGAGTCGCGCCCCGCTGCCGCCGTCGGCACTGCTGCTGTTCTGGGCGCCGTTGCCGCCGGCGCCGTCCCAGGTCAGCAGAACGTCGGGGTGTTCGTTGGGTACGCCGACGTTATCCGTCTCCGCCGTCGCGGGCGAGAGCCCATCGGCGTTGATCGCCGCAGCCAGTTGCGTCGCAGCGTTGTCCGCAGACGGGTCACCGACGACGTCGACAAGGATGTTCGGGGGCGTCACCCCGTTGCCCGCCACGTCGAACTCATAGATGCGATTCGCCCCGGCGGTGTCGATCGCCACCCAGTCACCGTCCACCACCGGCTGTCTGATCCTGAGCCTGGCGAAGGCGGGGTCCTGGAAACTCGGGTTCAGCAAGAGGTTCCCGAAGCCGGTGGAACAGGTTGCCAGCACGGCCAGCACGGTCACACCCTGACGCATTTTTTGCCCCTTTCTTCCGGGATGGGCACGGGCTTCAAACGCCCGTTGTCCACCTCAAACCACAAATGACGCTTCACACTGCAAACGGCACTAGATCATGAGTCCGAACGGGACTCGGCAAAAGCTCTGGCCGCCCCGTTGCGTTGGCTGCGAACACAAAACCCCGCCAACCAAACCCCGGTTGAGCGTATCATAATGCAACCCGCCCGCCCTGTCAAAGAGATGCCGCGGCGATCACCGCCGGTTGCGGTTGGGGACGGGCGCCAAGCCTGGCGTTGAAGATCCCTAAGACCTTGAGTATCCTTGGTTTACCTTTGTTGTGCTTTGATTCGCCTTAGGCTGGCACGCGTGGTCCGGAGGTCCCTGGCTGGTCGAGCCCACTCCGGCGGGAAATGTTCGGACCGCGCAGGTTTTGCCAAAAAAGGCCTTGACAAGCTCCCGCAATGCTGGTAGATTAAGCCCTTAGGAGCATGGAAAAGCTGGAGACCACTCTTCAGTTCTTCTACCGTCATCGGCGAGAGAGAGGTTTGAGACAGGCGGCCGCCCATCCGGTTGTTGCCGGGTTGGGGGGCAACGCCACGGATCGCCAGAGCAGCCGGTGCGGACCGTGTGTCGCTGATCAGCCGCCGGCCTGTTCGGAATGCATTCGATCACGTCCTTTTCGGAAAAGGAGGAGAAGAATGAAACCTCATAAAGCGTTAGTGGGTTTGGCGGTGCTCGGACTCGCAGTGCCGGGCCTGGCGGTTCAGGTCCAATGGAGCGACTTTGAGGTAGGCACGAACTACGGCCTGGGGCCGGTGGGAGAGAACCTGGTAGCTCCGGCCGGGTATGGCCCGCCGTCGAGCTACGGCCTGAACACCACGATTAAGACCATGAACAGCAGTTCGCAACAGTACACTGTGCCGCCGGAAGCCTACCATATGAATCCCGACGGTGAGGGCTGGATGATCCCGGACGACGGCGGCGGCACGTTCGAGGCGACCGATTGGCGGCAATACGTGCAGGATCTGGGCGGGCCCGCGCCGGATCCGGATTCACCGTGCAAGTTCATCGCCGACGTTCGCATCGACGTCGACACACCGGCTGAATACGACATCATGAAATCGTTTTTCCTCAGCAATGCTCCGAGCCCGACCATCAACGAGTTCGATCCGCTGGACAACCCGGCGCACAACTTCGGGGAGTGGTATCAGGACTTCACGTTCCTGGAAACCGCGTTTGATGGGAACGGCGACCTCGCTTTCATCCTGATCCTGGTTGACAAGTTCGTGATCAACAATCCGTTCACGACGAGCACCGCCAATTACTACATGGATAACCTGCGGATCGAGTACGTTCCCGAGCCGGTGAGTCTGGTGCTGTTTGGCCTCGGCGGCTTGGCGTTGCTTCGTCGCCGGCGTTAGTGGTTGTAGCGACACGAGGTCGCAAGCTTTGTCAGGTTGCGAGAAGGGCCCGCTGATCCTCTCGGCGGGCCCTTTCTATCTTCCGGGGCGGTTGGCAGGGCCGAGAATCCTTGCCCACTTTCTCGCCCCACGTGCCGGAAGAGGATTCCCGGCACCACATGTGTTGAACGTCTCTAGCCGGGGCGTCAGACCTTTCCTTTCTTCTCCTCGACGAACTCGTAGCTTTTGCGGATCACCTGCAACACGCGGATCCCGTCCCGGTAGCTCTGCAGCGGTGGGGACCCCCGTTCGATGCAGTCGATGAAGTGGGCGATCTCGGCCTGGAACGTGTTGACCTCGCCGAAGGTCATCTTCGCCGGCTCGCCGAACCGCACGGGCTTGAGGAACAGCTCGTTGGGGGTGCCGAAGAGTTCGCCGCGCTCGGCCACGACGTGAAACGGATAGTGGCCAAAGGGCTTCTCCATCGCCCAACTGGTGCGGATCAGGCCGGTGATACCGTTCTCGAACCCGATCAGAACCGTGCCGGTGTCCTCGGCCCGCATGTGCTTGTTGCGGTAGGTGCCGGTGACGGCGGCGACGTGCGCCGGTTCGCTCCCGGCCAGGAACAGGAGGCGATAGGTGGGATGGTAGCCGGTGTCGATGAGCTCGCCGCCGCCCATCTTCCCGGTGTCAGCCCGCCAGCTCCCGGGGGCGACGGCGGTCCAGGGCTCGGTTCCGGGCAACGCCCCGGGCGCCGGGAGCCCCATGATGAAGCAGTCCTCCGAGATGATCGTGTAGATCTCACCGAGCTGACCTTCCGTGATCAGGCGCTTCGCTTCCAGCAGGGCCGGGTAGAACGCCTGGTTGTGGGCGCTCATGCCGATGAGCTTCGAGCCTTCCATCGCCTTGTCGATGTCGCCCGCCTGATCGAGCGTCATGCAGAGTGGTTTCTCGCAGATCCAGTGGAGCCCCTTGGCGATGGCGGTCATGACGCAAGGGTGATGCAGGTGATGCGGCAAACAGATGTCCACCGCATCGAGCTTCTCCTGCTCCATCATCCTATTGAAATCGTCATAGTCGCGGGCTCCGGGAACATGTTGCTTGAACCAGGCCCGGTTCTCGGCCGACACGTCGGCCAGGGCCACCAGTTCCGCTCGATCCCGGCTCACCTCGAAGCCGCTCCAGTGCGCCCGGGCAATGCCCCCGCAACCGATCAATCCAACACGAAGTGCCATCGAAACGATCTCCCAGCGTGATTGTGTGATTCAGCGTTACGCGCGGCCGTATGACGCTGTGAACGCGTAGTGCCCCGCCTTTACCTTGAACACTGCGTACTCGCCTTCCATCCGCAAAAAGGTAACTCCCGGCACACGGGCTGCGGGCTTGCCCAGCTTCAGGATGGTCTTCCCGCTCTCGGTGATCGGAAGCCTCTTCGCGCCCATCATCGGTACGAAGACCTCCGCGGTCGTGTTGGCGGGTATCGTCACCCCCAGCACGAAACCGTCGTCGGCCCGTCGCCACATGCTGGTGATGGGCCCGTACATCGACGGGTATGTGGCGTGGGCCCAGGCGACATCGCCGACGGGACGGGGGCGGATGATGATCCGCTTGAAGCCGGGTACGCGTGGGTCCGGGTTGATGCCCGCCAGATCCTCGAAGAACCACCGCACCACCGTTCCCAGCGCGAAGTGGTTCCGCGAGTTCATTTCCGGGCCCATCTTGTCGGAATTCCATCGCTCCCAGATCGTGGTCGCCCCGTGCCGAACCATGTAACCCCAGGACGGATATGTGTCCTGCGCGGCGAGCCGGTAGGCCAACTCCTGCTGCCCGCGATCGGCGAGCAGGGAGAGCAGGTACGTGGTGCCCAGAAAACCCGTGGACAGGTGGTCGCCACGGGCCTCGATATCCTTGACGATGTTCTGGAGCACAGGCTCGGCCCGGTCCGGCGGTGTGATGCCGAAGAACAGCGGCAGGATGTTGCAGGTCTGCGTGCCGGTCACGTAATTGTTGGTGTCCTTGTTGAGATGCTTGGCGTTGAATGCGGCAGCGATCTTGTCGGCCAGCTCCGCGTACCGGGCCGCCTCCTCGGTCTTGCCGATGACCGCCGCCATCTTCGACAGCAGCCTGGTCGAGTAGTAGTAATAGGCCGACCCGATCCATTCGGTCGGCGACTTCACGACCGGCACCCAGTCGCCGTAGCCGGGGACCTCGTACAGATCCTCCTTGCTCTTGCTCCGCATGTACTCCACCCAGCCGGCCATGGCGTCGTAGTTCTCCTCGATGACCCGCTTGTCGCCGTAGAACCGGTACACCGTCCAGGGGATGACGACGACGGCGTCGCCCCAGCCGGGCTTGGCGGGCTCCGTAACGACCTTGGCCGGCGAGACGTTGGTGACCGCCCCGTCGTCACCCTGCGAGTCAGCCATGTCGAACATCCATTTCGAATAGAAGCTCGCCATGTGCCGCAGGAAACAGGAGCTATGGGCGAAGGCCTGTCCGTCACCCATCCAGCCCAACCGCTCATCGCGCTGCGGGCAATCGGTGGGGACGCTGTGCATGTTGGAGCGCAGGCCCCAGCTCACGTTCTGGTGAATACGGTTGATGAGCCAGTTCGAGCACTCGAATCGGCCCGCCTCCGGGGTAGCCGAGTGCAGCACGCAGGCGACCAGCGCGTCTGAGGGTGGACGCTTCTCCGCTGCGACGGGATAACCGGTCACCTCGCAGTACCGGAAGCCGCGGTAGGTGAACATCGGCTCCCAGACCTCTTCGCCGTCACCTTTGCAGACGTAGTAGTCGGTGGCCTCGGCCGATCGGTAGTTGTCGCGATAGAGCCGTCCGTTCGGGTCCAGTTCCTCTCCGAACCTCAGGCGGATGTCTGTTCCGCGGTCCGCGTCCTTGACCTTGAGTCGCACCCAGCCCGAGGCGTTCTGCCCGAAGTCGAAGATGTAGACGCCCTTGTCGGGCTGGCTCACCTGCCGGGCCGCCAGTTCCTCGGTGACCTGGATCGTCTCGCATCGCTGAGCGACCAGCAGCAGGTCAGCCTGCGGGTCGAGCTTCTCGGTGGTCCACCATTTACCGGTGTCAAAGCCCGGAGCGTCCCAGCCGGGCATCTCCCGCCGGGCGTCATAGGTCTCGCCGTGGTAGTACGTGTTACGGATGATCGGCGAGGGGTGGGCCTGCCAGGTGCCGTCGGTGACCACGCTCTCCTGCGTGCCGTCGGCGTACTCGACGTTCAACTGAACGATGCAGCGCAGGTTCCCCTGCGAATACTGGTCGTCGGACCGCCAGCCGAGCCCGCCGGACCACCATCCGTTACCGAGAATCACCCCGATCGCGTTGTCGCCCTGCCGCAGCAAATCGGTCACGTCGTAAGTCTGGTACTGCACCCGCTTATAATAATGGGTCCAGCCCGGGGTGAAGATGTCGCTGCCCACCCGCCGGCCGTTCAGACGCAGCACGTAGATCCCCAGGCCGCTGGCGTAGGCCCGGGCCCGGGACACCTTGCCCTTGAGGGTGAACGCCTTTCGCATGCAGAGTGATTGGCGCGGCGGATGCTTCTCCTTCAGGTTCTTCCAGGGCTCGTCGCCGTATTCGCCGACCACCACCGCGTCGTCCCAGTCGGAGTCGTCCAGGTCCGCCGCGGTCCACGCATCGGGCTCGCCACAGGTGCACCGCCACTGGCTGTCGCTCTTGATCTCGATGGTCTTGCCGCCTTCGAGTTGGACGCGCATCGCCACCAGCAGACCGCAAGCCCCACCCCCGTTGTAGGCCCGTACCGCAATGACGTTCTTTCCGGATTGCATCGAGCTGGAGACGTCATACTGACTGATGAGGGCCCAGTTGCGCCCTTCTCCCACCTTGTGCCCGTTGATGAACAACACGAAATGATCGTCGGCCGTGATCTTGACGACGGCGCGCTCGATCTTCTTGCCGGGGTCGATATCGAAGGACCGGCGGCAGAAGATGGCCTTTTTGTCACCCCTGGCTTTCTCGTGCCAGATCCACTGCCCCATCTCCATGGGCGGCTCGGCCTGAGGCGGCTTGCCGGCGGTGATCCAGCGTGCCCTCCAATCAGAGGGCTCTAACAGGCCCATCTCCCACCAGGCCGGCTCGGAATACTCAGACGGTGCACCCCCAGCGTCCCACGTTCGGACCTTCCAGAAGTATTGCTTGCCGCTGGCCAGGGCTTTGCCCCCGTAGGCCACGTGGATCGACTGATCCGACTCGACCTTGCCGGTGTCCCAGACAACCGCCTTGGGATCGCTCATGGCCTGGTCCGTACTGACCACGATCCGGTAGGCGGTCTGGACGGCCCCGCGTCGCGAGTCACGCACCTCCCACGAGAGCCTCGGGGCAATAATGTCGACCCCCAGCGGGTTCACACGATACTCGCACCGCAGATTCGCTGGTTTACTCAGTCGACCCGTATCGTTGGGCCTGACCATCTGGCTGCAGCCCGTCGATGAGGTAATCCCCATTCCTGCTGCTCCTGCCATCAGAATGCTCCTCAGAATCAGATGCCGTCCGGTTTCCCGATTTGTCATGATGCCGGATCCTTTCTGCTTGGAGTTACGTCCGAGGCCTCTGGGGCCCTCGTGTAGATCGCACAGGATAGTGCCCGCCAGCCGTTTGGCAAGGGGCGAGGGGCGGGGGAGGCAGGGAAAGAATGAGAGACCGAGGGAAGGGAAGACGGGGATCGTGCTCGCATCGCCCGGTCTGGTCGCCAGTTGACGGGCAGCGTGCCGACTCCGCGGAGCCCCAAGCGGCTGGGATACCCGAAAGCTGACCGCTGACGGCTGATAGCTTCTTTTTGCGGAGCCGCAAGCGGCTGGGACGGAACTCGGCGGCCAATCCTACTCGACCCGGTCGGACTGCATTTGGATCATGAGGCCTTCCGGCTGTCGCTGCACGGTGGTGTGCCTGCCTTGCCAGTCCGGGTCGGGGCTGGGACGGTCGGTGCGGAAGTGGACCCCTCGTGATTCGCATCTATCCAGGGCCGTGGTCGTGATGAGCCGAGCCACGGTGAGCATGTTCTGGGTTTCCCACCCGATCCGGTCGTCGAAGAGCTTGTCCATGACATATCGGCCCCAGAAACTGATGATCTCCTGGGTCTCGGCCAGGCGGGCGCCGGTTCGTTCGATACCGGCGTTTCTCCACATTACGCTGCGCAGCGAGTTGCGAACGTCTGTCAGGTCAAGCGTCGTGCGGGAGGAGGGCTCCACCTCGCTGCGGACCAGCTTGGGCTGCAACGGGGAAGACTCCCGACGGGCGGCTTCGCCGGCGACGGCACCGGCGATGGCGCCAAACACGAGCCCCTCCAACAGCGAATTGCTCGCCAGCCGATTCGCTCCGTGCACCCCGCTGCTGGCCGCCTCCCCGCACGCAAGCAGGCCGGGCATCGGCGACCGCGCTTCCTGGTCCACGACCACCCCGCCGATCATGTAGTGGGCTGCGGGGCGAACCGGGATCCCCTGCATCGCCAGGTCAATGTCGAACGCTTCGCACAATCGGCTTATGGTAGGGAAGCGTTTGCGGAACCGGTCGATGTCGAGGTGGCGAACGTCCAGGTGCACGCAGGTCATGTTCTGCCCGGCCATCTCGGTCAGAATGGCCCGGCTCACGACGTCGCGGGGGGCCAGTTCCGCGTCGGGGTGGTAGTCGGGCATGAACCGGCGACCCTCTCGATCGATCAGATAGGCTCCCTCTCCACGGACCGCTTCACTGATTAGAGCCCGGGATGCACCGGCCACGTAGAGCGTCGTCGGGTGGAACTGCACCATCTCCATATCCCGCAGTGGGATGCCGGCCCGGTATGCCATCGCGTGCCCGTCACCCGCCGCGATGTCGGGGTTGGTCGTCTCCCGGTAAAGCTGTCCGCACCCCCCGGTGGCGAGGATCGTTTGCCGGGCCCAGAAAATCTGGTGCCCGAAGTGCCGGTGATATGTCGTTACCCCGCAGCATCGGCCCTCGACCTCGATCAGGTCGATCGCGAAACAATCCTCGAAGATGCGCAGTTGCTCGATGCTGCGAGCGACGTGGATCAGGGTGTCGGCCACCTCGCGCCCGGTCGCGTCCCCGAGGGCGTGGATCACCCGTGGGGAGGAGTGTCCGGCCTCCAAGCCGAACAGAAACTCGTTGCCCCGCCGGTCGAAGAGGGCTCCCCAATCGATCAACTCGCGAACCCGGTCGGGACCCTCGCTGATGACGCGGTCGACCGCGGATCGATCGCACAATCCGCACCCGACCCTCATCGTGTCCTCCACATGGGCGTCGAAGGAGTCGCCCGTGGACATGACCGCGGCGATCCCCCCCTGGGCCTGGGCGGTGTTGGAGTCGTCGATCCGGCTCTTGGTGATCAGCAAGACGGAGCCGCGGGATGCGGCCTCGATGGCGGCTCTCAGGCCAGCTACCCCGCTGCCGATTACCAGAACGTCGGTGAACAGGTTAGGTATCCGGTGCACATCGAACCGGGTCAGGTATCGCCGTGTGTCATAGAGCTCTGCCATTGCGAAGGATATGGTAGATCCCGCCCCGGTGTCTTGCAATGCTGCCAACTGATGTCCACGGGTGGAGGAACCGATAACACCAGGATGTCACGCGCTCACCGGACCTTGCCCTGGCTGCCGGCTGCCATGCTCGCCCTGGCGATAGCGGTCTTGACTCAGGCCCAGGTTACTCCGGACACCGCTGGTGCGACGCGCCCGGCGGGGCTGGACCATCCCACGAGCCGGCCTGCGATCGCGGGTCGGCGGATCGTCAAGCACTTTGACTTCGACGAGCGGAGGTTCGGCAACTACGATCCCCTGCCGATGTACTGGCGGCGGCACGGGGTAGAGGGATTCCCCTCATATTTGGAGGGCCAATTCGACAAGGCGGTCGGTCACGAAGCTGCTCCCAGCTTCCGGCTCGATCTCGATGGCGGATCACTAGCCTACCATTACGAGGGCCGGGACATCTCCGTCCGCACCAACAGTGACTATCTTGTCGTCGCCCAGCTCAAGACCCATTCGCTGGAAACTGCCCGGGCGTACCTGACCGCCTGCTACCTGGACCGCAAGGGCGCCAAGATCGCCGGAACAGAGCGGCGCAGCAAGCTGGTCGGCGGCGCCGATGCGCCAACGGACTTCTCGGCAATCTCGGTTGGATTGCCGGGCAACGTGCCCGGGGCCCGCTACGTGGGGATGTCGCTCTGGCTGACGCAGTCCAGCATCTGGCACAGCGGCCCCAGGCCGATGAGAGTCGTCGAACGGGAGGACATCGAAGCGACCGCCTGGTTCGACGACATCACGGTCTATCGTTTGCCCCGGGTCGCGCTGCGCTCGAGTCGCCCCGGCAACGTCTTCACCGAAGCCGAACCGGTTGAACTGCGCACCGAGGTCAGCGACCCGGATGGGCTGAACCTCTCGGCCAAGCTCACGATCTTCTCTACCGACGGCGAACCGGTCGACGAGCGTCAGGTCCCAATTCAATCAGCCCGCGGAGCCAAGCCCAGCCCCACCATCTACAACGATCTCCCGGTCGGCCTTTACACGGCGGAGTTGACCGTGGCCGCACGCAAGGCGGTCCTGGTCCGTCGATCCTTGCGTTTCGTTCGCGTGGCCGTGCCGGTCAGCCCGCCGGCCGAGATGGGGCGAGGGTTCGGCGTGATCCTGCGCGACCTCGGGGTGATGTTGCTGCCCGGGCAAGGCGAATTGCTCCAGGCACTTCGTGCCGAGTATGTCAAGCTGCCCGTCTGGAACGCCCAGCAGGCGGCAACCGAACCCGCCGAGTACAACCAGACCCTTGACCGGTACCTCGAAGCAATCGTCGAAGCCCACGCGGATCCGATCGGTATCCTGACCGACGAGTCCCCGGGGCAAGGCGCCGGCCAGGCGACTTCCCTTCGTTCGATGCTTGATCTGTTCGACGAGGACCCGCTGGGCTGGAAACCCTTGATCGCCGGGGTCTGGTCCCGCTACGCCGGGCTCATCCACGTCTGGCAGATCGGCGACGACGGCGACGAATCGGTCTTCCTGGACGACCGACTCGCCGGTCTGGTCTCGATCCTTCGCCGGGAGATGAGACCCCTCATGTCCGAGCCCTTGATCGCAACGACGGTCTCCACGCAGTACACGCCGATCGGCACGCGGATCAGCGACTACCGTGCGGCGACCCTGCCGGCAACGATACCCCCCAACGACGTCGGCCGGCACATCAGGCCCTTCCTCGGCGAGGACCCGCATCGCGTCTGGGTCACGGTGGAGCCGCTGCCTGATAGGCCCTATCCCCGCACGGTCCGGCTGGCGGACCTGAGTCGACGCCTGGTCGAGACCTGTTTCCAGAACGTCGGGGGAATCTTCCTGTCCGCACCGTGGGATACCCGGACCGGCCTGCTCTCCGCTCAGGTGGATCCGCGCGAGGACTTCATCGTCTACCGCACCGTGGCCGACGTCCTGGGCGGCGCGACCCCGGTCTCCCGGACCACGATCCATGGCCACGCCAAGTGCCTGGTCTTCGACCGCAACGGGCGGGCGATTCTATTCGTTTGGGACGAGTACGCCCCACCCCAGGGGCGGGAGTATGTCCTGCTCCTCGGCTCCGAGGCCGAGCAAATCGACCTGTGGGGGCGTCGCACGCCGCTTGAACCGGCAGGCAGCCGACAGCTCGTTCGCATCGGGCCGGTGCCGACGTTCATCGTGGACACCCCCACCTGGCTAATGGAGTTCCGCCGGCAGTTTCGACTCGAGCCGGCACTGCTCGAGGCCAGCTTCGAGACCAGCCGCCCCGAAGTCGTTTTCTGCAACACGTACCATGAACCCATCAGCGGCGTGGTACGCCTGTTCGCGCCCGAGAACTGGGAGGTCAGGCCCAACCGGATCCCCTTCTCGCTCCCGGCGGGCGAGGAATTCCGGCAAGCCATCTCCATCCGCTTCCCCCAGAACGCCGAGGCGGGCCTCAAGCCGCTCGTCGGTGAGTTCAGCATCGACGCGACGAATCGCTATCAGATCATTGTCCCGGCGTGGTTTGAGCTCGGCCTCGAGGACATCGATCTGCAGACGTATGTCTACCGTATTGGTTCTCGGGTCATCGTTCGCCAGTTGATGACCAACCGCACGGACCGGCCCGTCAACTTCATGGGTTCTCTGGTCGCCCCCGGACGCCAGCGGATCAGTCGAAGCTTCGCGACCTTTCAGCCCGGCCAGAGTCTCACCAAGGATTTCATTCTCCAAAACGCCGACGAGCTGGCCGGAAGGAAAGTCCGGGTCGGGCTCAAGGAAATCCGGGGCTCCCGCGTCTGGAACCGCGTCGTCACTATCCCCGGCCGCAACTGACTGTCGCTGCTCGAAGGCAGGGTAGTACCTGCTCATAAACCAGGCCAGTTCGGCTTGGCCCATTTCGTCGTATGTGCTGCAATTCACAACGCCTAGCGGTTCTTGGCTGCCCGGCATCTCACTTCGTAGGCGGACCCCTCGGTTAGCGTCCGGTTTCGCTATAGCAGGTCACGAATGCGTGTGTCCCGAAGAGCCGCGGGCTTCAGCCCGCGCGGCTTTTCCGCAAAGGGAGAACGGGATGCACGCAAACGTTACCTGCTCTAAAACGCCTGCAACAAGGGTGTCGCGTCAACACCTTGCGTGTCTGGTGCCTTATGCGTACCATCGAGCTTGCTGCGCCCGTAGCTCAGCCGGATAGAGCACGGGATTTCTAATCCCGCGGTCGCAGGTTCGAGTCCTGCCGGGCGCGTTGCTCTTTTCGGGGTCAGCATCGCAATTCCCGCCGGTAAGGACGGGGGTAACCGACCATGATGAGTACGCCGGGCTCATTCGTGCCTCGCAAGCATGACCGCGGCCCCTGGCTCGGCATGGTGGTGTTCGCATGGGGTGTGCAGGCGATCGTTACCCAGTCGCTGCTGTTGCGTGAATCCCTGGTGCTGATGTTCGGGAGCGAGCTGGCGTGGGGCGTCGTGCTGTTCGCCTGGCTGTTCGGGGTGGCGGTGGGGGGAGTGCTCGGAGGCTGGGTGGCACCACGGCTGCGGCGGCCGGACGTTGGCCTGGCGGCGGTGCTCCTGGCGCTCAGCGTTGGAGCATGCGCGGAACTCTGGCTGTTTCGTGGCGCGCGGGCGTGGCTGGGGGTCGAGCCGGGCGAGTTGTTGCCCCTGCCTGAGACAGCGGCGGCGGCCATGCTGTTCATCTCGCCGGTGGGCGGGCTGGTGGGGCTTGCCTTCCCGCTGGCGTGTTGCGTGCGGAGCCACGACGAGAGGATCGAGATGGACCGGGCCGGGCCGCCCCATGAGACCGGGAGAACAACCAGGTTCCGCAGACCCGACCGGCGTGATCACCAGGAGCAACCACGCGGCGCCGGGCCGCTCGGCCATGTTTATGCCCTGGAGTCGGCGGGCAGTCTGGTGGGAGGGGCGGCGTTCAGCTTCTGGGCGGTCGAGCACCTCACGCCGATCCAGACGGTACTGGTCTGCGGTACGCTGACGCTGGCGGCCTCGGCCGGGTTGTTGGTGGTGAGGGCATCCTGCAGACCGTACGGGGCCGCCTGCCTGGCGACGCTTGCGGTTGCGGCGATGGTGGTGTCCATCTTTGCCGGCGAAGGGTTGAACCGGCGGCTGGTGCAACGCCGGTGGCACACGATCGCGCCGGGGTACGAACTGGTGGCCGAGACCGAGTCGAAGTACCAGAACCTGGCCGTCACCCGGCGCGAAGAACAGTTCACCTTGTACTGCGACGGGCAGGTATCGGCCGACTTCCCCGATCCCTATACGTTCGTGCCGCCGGCCCACTTCTGGATGTGCCAGCACCCATCGCCGCGGCGGGTGCTGACCACCAGCACGCCGTCTCCGATGGCCTGGGCCCGGGTGTAGCTGATGATGACCG
>CAZOIA010000021.1:0-42141 GCA_964579675.1 uncultured Planctomycetales bacterium
GGACGTATCCTGCCTTGCATGCACGATCCACGAATCGACAAGCTCGCTGATGTTCTGGTCAATTACTCCGTCGGGGTGAAGAAGGGTGACGTCGTTCGGATTGCCGCTCCGACGGTGGCGATGCCGCTGGTGCGGGCGGTCTACTGCAAGGCGCTGATTGCGGGCGGGCACCCGTTGCTGCGTATCGCCGACGGCGAATGTGCGGACCTCTTCTTCGCTCTTGCCGGGCCCAGGCAACTGGCGTACACCAGCCCGCTCGCCATCCGCGAGGTCGAAACCGTCGATTGTTCGATCCACGTGTGGGCCGACGACAACACCAAATCCATGACCCGGGTTGATCCGAAGAAACAGGCAACGGTAAGCCAGGCCCTCCGTCCGATCAAGGACGTCTTCCTGAGGCGGGCGGCCAAGAAGGGCAAGGGCAGGCTCCGCTGGAGCGGCACGCAGTTTCCCTGTCACGGGGCAGCCCAGGATGCTGAGATGTCGCTGGGGCAGTACGAGGATTTCGTCTTCACCGCCGGCCTCTTGCACCACAAGAATCCCCCCGCCGAATGGCGAAAGATCAGCACCCGCCAGAAACGCGTCTGCGACTACCTGAACAAGGCCCGCGAGATCCGGTTCCGGACCCCCCGGGGCACGGACGTCAGACTCGGGATCAAGGGACGCCGGTGGATCAACTGTGACGGACACGAGAACTTCCCCGACGGCGAGGTGTTCACCGCTCCCCTGGAGGACGCGACCGAGGGTGTGGTCTGCTACAGCTACCCGGCCGTTCACGGCGGGCGCGAGGTGCACGATATCCGGCTCCAGTTCAAGGCCGGCAAGGTCGTTGATGCATCGGCGAGCAAGGGCGAGGAGTTCCTCACCAGAATGCTCGACCAGGACAAGGGAGCCCGCATCCTCGGCGAGCTGGCGATCGGGACCAACTATGCCATCCGCGAGTACACGCGCAACACGCTGTTCGACGAGAAGATCGGCGGGACCTTTCATACGGCGGTGGGGGCGGCGTACCCGGAAACGGGCGGCAAGAACGCCAGCGGATTGCACTGGGACATGGTCTGTGACCTGCACCGCGGCGGAATCATCGAGGTGGACGGCAGGGTGATCAGCAAGAACGGCCGGTTCTTCCGATCCGATTGGCCACAACCCACCCGCGGACATGCCTAACCCGGTTATTCACCACGGAGGCACGGAGAAGACCATGAGATCAGTCGAAATCGACGCCTCAGGTTCCTACATGGTCAGCAACGTCATCAACACCCTGTCGAAGCCTCGACCCAGGAGGATTCCACCTAACTCGCACTGACCGGTTCCTGTGCGCCCGTCGTGCGCAACATCAAAGAGCCGCGGGCTTTAGCCCTTGACATCCGGCCGTCGGTGGAGTAAACATCAGTTCTAAGGTAGCGGGGATCCGCAGTCGCAGGGGTCCGACCTTCAGGCAGCGGGGCGGGGGGGTCGGCTATCGGCCGCCAAGAGGCGTGCTCACTTCCCCACCTCATAGCGCCAAGGCCGTCGGAAGCCAATCGTCAGGCTGGGCATGGGTTCCTGTCAGGGAGACCAGACCATGAAATCCGTTGCGAGCTTCGCTGCCATCGGGCTGACTCAGATGCTCCTGGCCGAGTTGGCATACGCCCAGTTGTCCAACGATGACATTGCCGCCCTCCGACTGGAGGGCCAGGCCAAAGGATGGACCTTCAAGGTCGTCAGGAACCCGGCCACCGAGCGCCCGCTCGGCGATCTGTGCGGGTACAAGAGGCCGGCAGACTGGCCCGAGGGCGCCAGGTTCGACCCGTGCGAGCCCAAGCTGGAGTTGCCCGACGCATTCGATTGGCGGGCCCTGGGGGGCTGTACCGTTGTCAAGGACCAGGGTTCCTGCGGGAGCTGCTGGGCGTTCGGCACCGTCGGGCCTTTGGAATGTAATATCCTGATCAAAGACGGCGTAGAGGTGGATCTTTCCGAGCAATGGCTGGTCAGTTGCAACCAGGACGGCTGGGGCTGCAACGGCGGCTCTTGGGCCCACGCGTATCACCTCTGCGCGTGTGTGTCGGGCAAGACGGACCCCTGCGGGCATTGTGGGGCGGTCCCGGAGGCCGACTTCCCCTACGTGGCCTCGGATGTTCCGTGCAACTGTCCCTATCCCCATTCGTATTGCATCGAGCACTGGGCTTATATCAGCGGGGGCACCAACGCCATCAAACAGGCCATCATGGATTATGGGCCGGTGTCGTCAGCCGTTTATGTCACGAGCGCTTTCATGGCATATGGCGGCGGGATCTTCAACAACTGCGAAAGTGGCATTCCCAACCACGCCATCACGCTCGTGGGCTGGGACGACAACCAGGGTCCCAGCGGCGTGTGGTTCCTCCGCAACTCGTGGGGGACGGGCTGGGGAGAGGATGGCGGGTACATGCGCATCCCCTACGGGTGCTCTGAAGTCGGCTCGGACCCCTGCTATGTGTTCTACCGCGAGAGCGATGATCTGAGGGTCGATCCGGTGACAGGCTTCGTCAGCAGGGGCGAGGAGGGCGGCCCGTTCGAACCGGAGTGCGCGACTTACACGCTGACGAACAACGGCACCGATGCGCTCGACTGGACGGCGGAAGGTGCCCAGCCCTGGCTTGATGTGACGCCGGGCAGTGGCACGCTGGCGGGCGGGAATTCCACGACCGTCGATGTCTGCATCAATGCAAATGCCAACAGCTTGCCAACCGGTATTTACTACGACACCGTCACCTTTACCAACGTCATGAGCGGCCATGCCCAGACGCGCTCGGTCACGTTGAGGGCCGGACAGATCGATCACTTCACGGAGTTGTTCAACTCGAACGACAACGACCTGGACAACTTGACCGTCACGTTCACCCCCGACGGATCAGCCAGCTTCTATCACGCCTGCACCGGGGAAGCCACGGCGTTCCCGACCGATCCAAGCGGCGGGACCGCCCTGCCCCTGAGCGACGATGATTACGAGTCGGTGTCGCCTTCGGGGGGTCAGGTTTCGCTCTACGGCAGCAGCTACTCCGTGTTCTACGTCGGCAGCAACGGCTACATAACGTTTACGGCCGGCGACACGGAGTACAACGAATCGATCGCTGATCATTTCTCTTTGCCTCGGATTTCGGGCCTGTACGACGATTTGAACCCGTCATCCGGAGGCACGGTTTCCTGGAAGGAGCTCGGGGATCGGGTGGCGGTCACGTACGAGAACGTGCCGGAGTACGGCCCGACGGGCTCCAACAGCTTCCAGGTTGAGATGTTCTTCAACGGGACGATCCGGATCACGTGGTTGGCCATCGGCGCGACGGACGGGCTTGCCGGGCTCTCCGGGGGCAACGGCATTCCTCTCGACTTCGAGGAGAGTGACCTGAGTGGGTATCCCGCCTGCGTCCCCGATGATCTGTCGGTCGTACCGACGACCGGCTTCTACTCGAGCGGCTGCCAGGGTGGGCCTTTCACCCCGCAGTGCAAGACCTACACGCTGACGAATACGAATCCCGATCCGCTCGCCTCGCTCGATTGGACCGCCGATGCAACCGAGCCCTGGCTCGACGTCCCGCCAGTCGGTGGCACGCTCGCCGGAGGAGAATCCACCACGGTGAATGCCTGCATCAACGGCTATGCCAACAGCCTGCCGCGGGGCACCTACACCAGTACGGCAACGTTCACGAATCTTACGTCCGGCACTGCTCAACCGCGTAATGTGCAGCTCATCGTCTGGGACCAGACGCCATGGTGCGTCCTGGATGTGGACTTCGAATCGGGCCTGGATGATTTCGTCATCGACAACAGCTTCGGCGACGGCAACGGGCTGTGGCACCTTACGACGGCGTGCCAGTCGGCTGCCGGCAGTCACTCGACGCCCACCTCGCTCTACTTCGGCGTTGACGCTCAGTGCGACTACGATAGCGGCCTGACGGCAGAGGGGGTGGTCACGTCATCGGTCATCAGTCTGGCGGGCCTGCCGCTGCCCATCGAGCTGAGGTTCAACTACTTCCTCCAGACGGAAGGCTCGCCGAGCCAGTACGACATGGCCTCGGTCGAGTTGTCCGAGAACGGTGGGCCGTTCAACGTGGTGGCTCACAACAATCCCGGGCTCGGGGTGGTTACGCTGGCCGACCCCAGCAGCGAATGGCAGGAGGCGGCGGTGGACCTGTCCGCGATGGCCGGCTCGGATATTCAGATCCGCTTGCGGTTCCGGACCTTCGATTCGTGGGTCAACAACTTCGACGGCTTCTACGTTGACGATGTGAGAGTCTGCGGCCTGCCCCCCCCGCAACTCCTCTCGGCGGTTTCCCGCAAGGCCCACGCACCCGCGAGCGACCTGGACATCGGGCTGCCCTTAGATCCGCCCGAGCAGGCCGGCGTCGAAACCCGAAGCGGCGGACCGACGCGGGTGATTCTCACGTTCACCGATCCGGTCAAGGCCATCGACGGCGTGCCCGATCATACCGAGGTCCATTTGTCCGCCGGCACCCTGGGCTCGGTGTCCATTCTTAATAACGCGGACCGCGAAATGACCATCGAAATGAGTGGCGTCCCCGACGAGACCTGCCTGCGAATCTGGATCGAAGAAGGGACCATCGCGAACCTGGCAGAGACCCCATTGGTCGGCGACCACGACCTGCACATTCTGGTCTTGTGCGGTGACACCAACAGCGACGGCAGCACGGATCTGATCGACATAGCTCAGGTCAAGAGCATGAACGGCCAACCGACTGACGAGGTGACGGTGCGTTTCGATTTGAATTTGGACGGCAACATCGACCTCATCGACATGGCCCTGGCCAAGAGCAGGAACGGGAACTCGGCATCCTGTCCTTGAAGTGTCGAGAAAGGGAGCAAGACTCATGAGATCTGTCCTGAGCGGCGTCGTCATCGGGCTGACGCAGGTGCTGGTGGCCGGGATGGCGTTCGCCCAGTCTCCCGCCCAGTGGACTTTCCTCGTCTACCTCGACGGCGATAACAACCTTGAGGGCGCGGCAATCGGCGACTTCCTCGAGATGGCCAGCGTGGGCTCCAGTGCCGACGTGAAGATCGTCGCGCTCTTCGACCGCATCTCCAACTACGACGACCGATACGGCAACTGGACGGACGCGCGTCTGGGTGTCATCAACCCGGGCGACGTGCCGGACACGTCCTGGGGCCAGAGCGTGGGCGAGGCCAACATGGGCAATCCGCAGACCCTGATCGATTTTGTCGAGTGGGGAGCGCAGAACCATCCGGCCTCGCGATACGCCGTCGTGCTCTGGGATCACGGCGGCGGCTGGCGGACAAACCTCGAGAAGGAGGTGTTCAAGGCGGTCTGCTGGGACGACTCCAACGGTTCGGATTGCCTGTACATGAAAGAGGTGCGCAGCGCCCTGGCGGCAATTGAGACCGGGGGGTGGGAGCCGGACCTCGTCGGTTTCGACGCCTGCTTGATGGGCATGATCGAGGTCGCCTACGAGATTCGAGAGCACGCCGGCGTCATGGTCGGCTCGGAGGAGACTGAACCGGGCGACGGGTGGCCCTACGATACGATCCTCCAGGATCTGACCGCCACCCCGTCGATGGACGCCGCCGGGCTCGGCACCGTGATCGTCGATCGTTACTATCAGTCCTACGGCAACAGCGAGATTCAGTCAGCCATCGACCTGACTCAAATGGATGCGCTGGCGGCCGACGTTGACTCGCTCGCCCAGACGCTCAGAGACAATTGGAACAGCAGTGTTCTTGCCTGCGTAACCGCCGCCGGCAGCGCCATGACGGCCGTTGATTCGGCAGTTATCCACGAGCGGCACGGGTCGAATTGGTCGGGGAGTCATGGCCTGGCGATCTATTTCCCGGGGTCGGCCGGTGAATTCGATCCGGACTACAATGGCTCGATCATCCTCTTCCCCGGTGCGACGCGCTGGGAGGAGTTTCTCCAGGACTACTACAGCTCCATGGCAGGGTCGTGGGTGCAATGCGCGCGGGGCCGGAGCCAGGAATTCTACGTTTCGGCGTACATCGACTTGTACGACTTCTGCGCGAGGCTGATCGCCTGCGCTCCGGATGATCTCGGGGTACAGCCGACGACGGATTTCATTTCCTCCGGCGACGAGGGCGGGCCATTCAAGCCCGGGTGCAAGAGCTATACGCTGACCAACGTGGGAAGCCAGTCGCTGAACTGGGAGCCGACGTGGACGGCGGACTGGCTGGACCTGACACCCTCAACCGGAGGCACGCTCAGCCCCGCTCAATCCGTGACCGCGGAGGTCTGCATCAACGAGAGCGCCAATGGTCTGCCGATCGGCGTCTACAGCGACACCGTGAACTTCTGCAACCTGACCAGCGGGCTGTGCCAGAGGCGCGAAGTCAGCCTGAGAGTCGGACAAATCGACCACTTTACCGAGTCCTTCGACTCCAGCGACAACGATCTGGACAACCTGACAGTTACGTTCGTACCCGACGGATCGGCCAGCTTCTATCGCGCATGCACCGAAGACGCCGCAGGGTTTCCGACCGACCCGAGCGGGGGAACAACCCTTTACCTCGGCGACGACGCTTACGTGGAGGTGGGTTTGTCCGGCGGGGCGCAGGTGTCCCTCTACGGCAGCAGCGAATCGGTCTTCTACGTGGGCAGCAACGGCTACGTCACCTTCGGCTGGGGCGATCATGATTACAATGAATCGCTCGAAGAACATTTCAGCATGCGTCGCATATCGGGCCTGTACGACGACCTGAACCCCGCATCCGGGGGTACGGTCTCCTGGAAGCAGGTTGCCGATCGGGTAGCGGTCACGTACGAGAACGTGCCGGAGTACGGTGCCGCCAACCCCAACAGTTTCCAGATAGAGATGTTCTTCAGCGGGACGATCCGAATCACGTGGTTGGGGATCGCGGCGGCGGATGGTATTGCCGGCCTCTCAGCCGGCGCCGGGATGCCGCCGCTTTTCCTGGAGAGCGACCTCAGTGCCATGGGGGCTTGCGGACCGCCGGAAAAGGCGTTCAATCCCGATCCGCCCGACGGCGCGACGCATGTCAGCAGAACGCCCGAACTGACCTGGACCGCAGGCGTGGGGGCCACATCCCACGATGTCTACTTCGGCGCAACCCCGGGGGCCCTGGTATTCCAGGCCAGCCAGTCAGGCACCACCTTTGAGCCCGGTGCCGTGGACCCCCTCGACGTCCTCACCCCTTACTACTGGCGGATCGATGAGGTCAACGGCAACGGCACCACGACGGGCGACGTGTGGACCTTCACCACCCGACCGGGGCCGGGCGACTTCGACGGCGACAGGGACGTGGACATGGAGGACTTCGGCCACCTGCAGGCGTGCTTCACCGGTCCCGGCACTCCGGCAACTGATCCACACTGCTACGACGCCCGGCTGGATAGTGACCTGGACGTGGACAAGGACGATTGCAGCAAGTTCCTGCAATGCCTGAGTGGCGCCAACGTTCCCGCCGATCCAGACTGCGCGGACTGAGCCCGGGGCAGGCACGTCGCGAAAATGCCGGAGGCGCGGAGAGATAGGAAAGGGGTAACGGCAACGAGGGATTGTCCCGGACCGATAAGCGCCTCTCCGGCGAACGTTGATCTCCCGATTCGCCGGGGGTATCATGTATGGGTTGCCGTGGGTGTCGATAATCGGGCTGAAGGCACCCGGCAGGCACCGCTGATCACCAGCATCCGGTTGGGGTAATGGCCGTGGATGATTCCCGCCGCCCATACCGCAGGTCTCTGCGGGGGCCCGGGCTGTCTTTTGCCCTCGCCATCACTTTGTTCCTTCTTGTTTCGCCGCATTCAGCCTTCTCCAAGGCCGTGCCTGATGAGCGCGCCGCGAACGTTGCGCGAGAATGGTACAGGCGCAGGTTTGCCAGATGCCCCAGGGAGGGGTCAACCGCCCGGTTGGATCCGGGTGAACAGAGCGGGCCTGGCTCGCACGGCGCCGGCCTTCCGATCCTGGACGCCGGGCAGGCCGAGCCTCTGACCACCGAAGGCCTGGTGCCCGTCGCGTACCGGTTCGACGTGACAGGCGGCGGATGTATCGTCGTCGCGGCGGACGATGTGCTGCCGCCGATTCTTTTTTACTCGAAAGTGAACCGCTTCGAACCGCAGGGCGCCCCCCCGGCCCGCGCAATCTGGGACGCTTGCTGTGGGTGGGTCCAGGACCTGGCGCGGGAGGGCAATCGCGAGCAGCCGCCTCACCACCTGTGGCGCACGCTGGAGCAAACCGCCAATGGGGACGGACAAGCAGAGAGCGCCGAGCGTGCAGTTGAAGCATCGCCCAGCCCGGCCCGGAAGGGGCCTTTGCTGCGGACCCGATGGCAACAATATGAACCCTACAACAACCACTGCCCCGTGTACTCGGACGGGCGGCGCAGCGTCGTCGGGTGTACCGCAACCGCCATGTCACAAATCCTCCGCTACTGGCAGAGCCCCATTCAAGGTGCGGGCAGCCATTGTTACTGGTGGAACAACGGCCAGGATGAGGTCGAGCTCTGCGTTGACTTCAGCCAGACCACTTATGACTGGCGGAACATGCCCGAACTGGCGCTCCCCGAGGATCCGCTGATCTGGCGGGACGCGGTGGCGGCATTGTGCTATCACTGCGGGGTAGCGGTGGAGATGCGATTCAGCCCGTACGGGTCCCGGGGCGCTCCGTCAGGAGATGCACTGGAGAGCTATTTCGGATGTGCCCCGAACACCATCGCGATTCAGCGCTGGAGTCATTCCGCTTATCCCGACGACCAGTGGTATGAGCAGATGAGGGCGCAGATCGTCCTCGGCTGGCCGGTGTGGTACTACTGGGGCACCCACACAGTTGTTCTCGACGGTTATGACGACGGGCAGGCCGGCCTGCACCTGAACATGGGGTACGGGCAGAGTTACTCAAGCGGCTGGTATGCCATCACCGGCGTTCCCGGCACGGCCCAGGCGGCAGTGGTCAACATCCGACCATCGGACCTCGGCGGTGGCCCTCGCATCCGGACGGTGGCCCCCGACGGCACCTCGGGAACGCACGCCACGGTCCAGGCGGCCATCAACGCCGCCACCGACGGCGACGAAGTCGTGCTGCTGCCGGGAACCTACATCGGCTGGGGCAATCGCGACCTCGACTTCTGGGGCAAGGCGATTACGGTTCGCAGCGTTGATCCGGGTGATCCCGCCGTGGTGGCAGCCACCATCATCGACTGCGAAGGCTCCGAGGGCGATCCGCATCGCGCGTTCCTGTTCCACAGCGGTGAGACCGCCGGCGCGGTGGTGGCCGGCCTGACGATCACCAACGGCTGCGGCGGCCAGACGCTGTACGACGTGGAGATCCTCGACCAGGCGGAGCCCGCAGGTGGCGCGTTTTTCTGCAGCAGTGCCGGCCCCACGATCACTCATTGCATCATCAGGGGAAACTCAGCGGTCCACGGCGGGGCAGTCTTCTGCCTGGCCGACAGCAGCCCGACGATCGCCAACTGCATCTTCACGGGTAACACCGCCGGGGAGGACGGCGGCGGGGTCTGCTGCTGGGACGGGAGCGTCCCCACGATTGCCCAATGCACGATCAGTGGTTCTTCGGCCGGCAGCGCGGGCGGCGGCATCTATTGCTCAGACACCAGCAGCGCGACGATCGCCAACTGCATCCTGTGGGGCAACTGCGACGCGGGCGGCAGCAACGAGACGGCCCAGATCCACGCCGCCGGTCCCGCGCCGGCGGTCAATCACAGTTGCGTCCAGGGTTGGACCGGCGCGCTTGGGGGCACCGGCAACATCGGGGGCGACCCGCTGTTCGTCGATGCCGACGGTCCCGATGATATCGTCGGCACCGCGGACGACGACCTCCACCTGATGCCCGGCTCGCCCGGTGTCGGCGCGGGCGACAACGCGGCCGTGCCCCCCGACGCTGCCGATCTCGACGGTGACGGCGACACGACAGAGCCCGTCCCGCTAGACCTTGACAACCAACCTCGCATCTTCGGCTCGCCGCCCGTCGTGGACATGGGGGTTTACGAGTTCGGGGCCTTTCATGACTGTGACAACAACGGCGTGCCGGACGAGGAGCAGCCCGATACCGACGGCGACGGCGTGATCGATGCCTGCGATAACTGCCCCGACCATGCCAACCCGGACCAGGCCGACACCGACGGCGACCTCTCGGGTGACGTTTGCGACGACGATGACGACAACGACGGCGTAGCCGACGGCGCCGACAACTGCCCGCTCGTCAGCAACCCCGGCCAGGCCGACGCCGACCGCGACGGCATCGGTGACGCCTGCGACAACTGCCCCGACCATCCCAATCCCGATCAGACTGATTCCGACGGTGACGGTGTGGGAGACGTTTGTGAGCCAGGCATCCTTTTCGTCGATGCGGACGCGACCGGATTGAACGACGGCACGAACTGGACGGATGCCTACAACGACCTCCAGGACGCGCTGGCCGCGGCCGGCGGCTCCGGGGGCACGACCACGGAGATCTGGGTCGCATCCGGTACATACAGACCGTCGTTACAGACCGTTCCCGGTCTGCCGCGCTACGCGACGTTCCGGCTGCTCGACGGGCTCGCGCTCTATGGCGGGTTTGCCGGCGGTGAGACCGGCCGGGATGAACGAAACGTGGCCGCAAACCTCACCATCCTCAGCGGCGATCTGAACGGCAACGACGCGCCGGCCGCCGAGAGGTGGCACCCCACGAAGGCCGACAACAGTCACCACGTCGTGGACGCGAGCGGGACGGACGCCACGGCCGTCCTGGACGGCTTCACCATCACCGCCGGCAACTCGAACGGCCGCGGCGGCGGGATGTGCATCGTGGGCGGCTCTCCGACCGTGAGCCGCTGCACGTTTCTCGGCAACTCAGCCGTGGCCGGCGGCGGCATCTACATGGAGAATGGCAGCCCGGCGGTGTTTAGCTGCATGTTCCTCGGGAACTTCGCCGACGACGTCGGTGGCGGGATGAGCGTCGCCAGCGGCAGCCCCACGCTCACCAATTGCACGTTTTCCGCAAACGTCGCCTGTCTACAGGCGGGCGGGTTGCGCATCTTCTCGAGCGGCCGGACCACGCTGACAAGTTGCATCTTCTGGGGCAACAGCCTCTCGAACGGTACCATGGACGAGGCTGCCCAGGTGTTCGCCTCCACCGCGCCGATCGTCGATTACTGCTGCATCCAGGGCTGGACGGAATCCTGGCAAGGCCGGGGCAACATCGGCGACGATCCGTTGCTCGCTGATCCCGATGGTCCCGACGGCATTCCCGGCACCGGGGACGACGACCTGCACCTGCTGGCGGGCTCGCCGGGCATCGACGCCGGCGACCCGGCGTTTGTCACTCAGCCGGGCCAGCCCGATGCCACGGACATCGACGGCGACGACCGGGTCCAGTATTGCCGCGTGGATATCGGAGCCGACGAGTCGCCGTTCTACAACGACTGCAACCGGAACGGTATACCCGACGCGTGCGACATTGCCGAGGGCACCAGCGCGGACTGCAACGCCGACGCGATGCCCGACGAATGCCAGGTGGTCTCGGCAACCCGACTACTCGTGTCGAGCTGGGCGACCAGCCGCGTTATCGCCTACGACGGCCTGACCGGTGAGCCTCTGGGAGATGCCGTCCCGCCCGGCGCAAGCGGGCTGCACCATCCCAACGGCATCACCCTTGATGCGAGCGGCAACGTGTACGTGGCGAGCACCTTCTCGGACAGCGTGCTCAAGTTCCGGGGACCGACCGGGGCATTCGTCCGCGAGTACTCGGGAGGCGGTCTGGGTCACCCGGTGGGCGTGCTGGTCCGGTCAGGCTCGGTTCTGCTCGTGACCGGTTGGCTCGACAACAGCGTCCTTCAATACGACCTGCAGAGAGGTGATCCCGGCGAGCCGTTCGTCGCCCCGGGGGCCGGCAGGCTCGACGGGCCGGCGGGACTGCTCACCACCGGCAGTGGGACCCTGCTTGTGGCCAGCTTCCGCACCGATCAGGTGCTTGAATACGACGGCCAGTCCGGCGAGTTCGTCCGCGTGGCCGCCCAAGGCGGGGGTCTTGACGGGCCCACCGGGATAGCATGGGGCGCCCGGGGAAATCTGCTGGTCGCGAGCTTCTTGAGCCATTCGGTGCTGAAGTATGCCTCCGACGGCAGCTTCCTGGGGCCTTTCGTATCCAGCCGCAGCGGGGGACTCCTCGGACCTGCGGGCATCGCCTGGGGCCCCAACGGGAACCTGTTCGTGTGCAGCCGCTTGACGAACAGCGTCCTGGAGTTCAGGCGGTCCGACGGCTCACCCATCGATCACGATCCGAATATCCCCGGCGTCCAGGCGGCCTTCGCCCGAGGCAGCGGGCTCAGCCAGCCGACCGGCTTGACCTTCCTGCAGGCCAACGAGTGCAACGACAACGGCGTACCGGACGAGTGCGAAATCGCCAGCGGCACGAGCGGGGATTGCAACGAGAACGATGTACCCGACGAATGTGAGCTGGATACGGACGGCGACGGGTTCATCAACGCCTGCGACGATGATGACGACGACGACGGCATTCTCGATGACGGCGATGCCAGCGGTGTCCAGGGCGATAACCCCTGCACGGGCGGCGCGACCGCGAACTGCGACGACAACTGCCCGCTGGCTGCCAATCCGGACCAGGTCGATACCGACGGCGATGGTGCGGGCGACGCCTGCGACGCGATCATCTTCGTCGCTGCCGACGCGGCGGGAGCCAACGACGGGACGAGCTGGACGGATGCGTACAACGATCTGCAGGATGCACTGGCCGATGCCGCCGGTGCCGGCGGCACGTTCACCGAGATCTGGGTGGCGGCCGGCACCTACACCCCTGATCGCGAGACGCGTGACCGCACCGCCGCCTTTCACCTGACCGACGCGGCGGCGGTCTACGGCGGGTTCGCAGGCACCGAGACGCAACGCCCCCAGAGGGACCCACAGGCGCACGTCACTATCCTCAGTGGTGACCTCGACCACAATGATGGGCCGGACTTCGCCGGCAACGATGAAAACAGCTACCACGTTGTTCACGGCAACGGCAGCGGGGCCGACGCGATCCTCGACGGTTTCACGATCACCGGCGGGAACGCCGACGGGACCTGGCCGGACGACTGCGGCGGCGGAATGTTCAATCCCAACGGCAGCCCGACGGTCATCGACTGTACGTTTGCCCGCAATGCGGCCGCGGGCCGCGGCGGCGGGCTGTACAACGCCCACTACGCCAACCCTACGCTGATCAACTGCACCTTCGCCGGCAACAAGGCCGCCTTCGGTGGGGCGATCCAGAACCTTGCCGGGTCCAACCCGGTGCTGATCAACTGTGCGTGCGTGGGCAACCTTGCCCATCACCGCGGGGCCGGGATGTGCAACCGCTTCAGCAGCCCGGGCCTGACCAACTGCACGCTGAGCGGCAACTCAGCCAATGCCCGCGGCGGGGGGATGTACAGCTTCGGCGGCAGCCCGAGCCTCGCCAATTGCATCTTCTGGGGCAACTGCGACCGCGGGGGCACTGGTGCGTCCGCCCAGATCGACGGGACCGCCCCGGTCGTCCAGTACAGTTGCGTCCAGGATGATCTCGCAGGCGACGGCAACGTGTATCCCGGGATCGCCAACGTCGATGGCGATCCGCGGTTCGTGCGCAACCCGGACGACGGCGGGGACGGCTGGGGCGTCGGTGACAACGACGACTACGGCGACCTGCGCCTGCAGCCTGGCTCACCCTGCATCGACGCGGGCAACAACACGGCAGTGGCGGCCGATTTGGCCGACCTCGATGATGACGGCGATACCACCGAGTCTATCCCGATCGATCGCGGCCGCCGCGAGCGATTCGTCGATGAGCCGGGCACCCCCGACACCGGCAACGGCACACCGCCCATCGTGGACATGGGCTCTGATGAGTACCAGTTGGACTGCAACGGCAACGGCATCCCCGATCCGTGCGACGTCGATTGTGGAAGTCCCGGCGGCGTGTGCGATCTCCCGGGCTGCGGTAACAGCGGAGACTGCAACCGCAACCGCACGCCCGACGAGTGTGAACCGGATACCGACGGCGACGGCATACCCGACGTGTGCGAATGGGTCTACGCTGATTACGATCTGGACGGCGACGTGGATCAGGATGACTTCGGTGAGTTCCAGGCGTGCCTGGGTTGGCCGGAAGTCCGCCCCGGCGAGCCGATCTGCGACGGGGCCGACCTGAATCATGATGGCGATGCTAACGTCGGCGACTTGTTCATCTTCAGGCGGTGCATGAGCGGACCGAACGTCCCGGCGGACCCGGCCTGTGCAGATTGACTCCACCCCGCTTCTTCACGTTGAGCTTGCCTCTTTCACGGACGGGAACGGACTGGTGCGTGACAGTTCCGGCGGGGACCTTCGGGCGGAGAAGGGGACGGCACCTCGCTTTTCCGAACCCCGACCGTCAGGGAGGGGAGTATCTGCGGATGCGCCAGGGCCGCTTCCTTACGGGCTCGCTACGGAGAGGGGGTCCGCTTCCTTACGGGCGCGGTTCGGAAACACCTGGGGGCGGCGCCTTCCAACAAGCCGCCCAAAGTGTCATGCACCCGGAACGGACGGAACAGCCACAATCATGCTTGAATGCTGATCGGTTGCTGCGTAGCATGTCTCGCTTCATCGTCCGTGTGGGAGGTCTTACCGAGTGAACCCCGCTGCCATTCTCGCCCGGGCCCGACACTATCGGGAACCGATGGTGCGCTTTCTTCGCCAGCTCGTCGCCATCCCGAGTGAGAGCACCCGGGAGCGCCGCGTCGTTCAGCGTATCGCCCGCGAGATGACCAGGCTCCGGGCGTTCGACAGCATCCGGACTGACGCAATGGGCAACCTGTTTGCCCGGATCGGCCGCGGGCCTCGCGTGATCGCCATCGACGCCCACGTTGATACCGTCGGCGTCGGCGACCGCAGCGCGTGGAAGCACGATCCTTACCGGGGCAAAGTCGCCGGCGGCAAGGTCTGGGGCCGTGGCGCGGGGGATCAGGAAGGTGCCATCGCCAGCATGGTCTACGCGGGCAGGATCATCCGTGACCTGAAGCTGTCCACCCGCGGTTATTCGCTCTACTTCGTCTTCACCGTGATGGAGGAGGACTGCGACGGGCTCTGCTGGCAGTACATCGTCAACGAGGGGGGGCTGAGGCCCGAGTGCGTGGTGATCACCGACTCGACGAACTGCCGGATATTTCGCGGCCAACGCGGCCGCATGGAAATCGGAGTCACCGTCAAGGGCCGGAGCTGCCACGGTTCCATGCCCCACAAGGGCGACAACGCGGTCTACAAGATTGCCCGAGTCGTCGGCGAGATTGAGAAACTCAACGATCGGCTCGGCGAGCACCCCTTTCTGGGCAAGGGCACGATCACCGTCACGTACGTCGCCTGCAAGACCCCGTCCATGTGTGCCGTACCGGATGAAGCGTTTATCCACCTCGACCGTCGGCTCACCCCGGGCGATACGCAGAACTCAGCCCTGCGCGAGGTCCGCGAGGCGGTCAGACGTGCGGGGGTCAAGGCGAAGGTCGAGACCCGGGTGTACTCGCGCCCGAGCTACAAAGGGCTGACCTACCCGACGAGAAGCCACTTCCCGAGCTGGGTCGAGCCGGAGGATGCGCCCCAGGTGACGGCGGCGGTGGAGACCTACCACCGGCTGTTCCACCGGAAGCCGACCACAGGTCGATGGACGTTCAGCACAAACGCCGTGGCGGTGAGCGGGATGTTCGGGATCCCGTGCGTCGGGTTCGGCCCAGGCGCCGAATCCGTCGCCCACACGGTGAACGACTCGGTGCCCATCCGCCAACTGATCCAGGCGGCGGCATTCTACGCGATGTTTCCGCAGGTGTACTGTGAGATGTACCGGAAGCCGATGCGCGCGGCTGGAGCGCGAATCCGCAAGCGGAGTAAGACAGGCTGACATCCTCATGAACCTTCGAGGCCGCGACTATATCGAAACTCAGGACTTCACCGTCGATGAGATCAATCACCTGCTCGCGACGGCGGACGAGTTGAAAGCCAAGTTCCACCGGGGCGAGCCGACGCTGCTGCTCGCCAACCAGACCGTCTTCCTGCTGTTCTTCGACAAGAGCACCCGGACCCGCAACGCCTTTGAAGCCGGTGCCACCCAGCTCGGTGCCCACGCCAACTTCCTCGACTCCAGTGCCACCCAGATCGCGCACGGCGAAACCGCGTCCGATACGGGCCGGATCCTGGGCAGCATGGGCCACGCCATCGCCGTCCGGCACGACCTGATCATCGGCCAGGGCAACGCTTACATGCGGGCGGTGGCTCAGGCCACGGACGTGCCGGTGATCAACCTCCAGTGCGACCTGGACCACCCGACCCAGACGCTCGCCGACCTGATGACGATCCGCGAGCGGTTCGGGCCGGACCTTCGCGGCAGGAAGATCGTCGTCTCGTGGGCCTATGCTCCGTCCTATGCCAAGCCCCTGTCCGTGCCGCAGGGGCTCATCACACTCCTGACCCGCGTGGGCATGGATGTGGTGCTCGTCCATCCCCCGGAATACCGGCTGATGGACAAGCCGATGCGGGACGCGGGCAAGAACGCCGAGGCCGCCGGCACCCGGTTCGACGTCACCGACGACATGGACGCCGCCTTCGCCGGCGCCGACGTCGTCTACCCTAAGAGCTGGGGTGCCTACGACCTGATGATCCAGCGCCGGGATGCAAAGAGCGACCGCGAGATACAACGGATCGAGAAGGAGTGCCTGGCCCTTAACGCCGGGTACAAGGGCTGGATCTGCGACGAACGGCGGATGAAGCTCGCCCGGCCGCAAGCCGTCTACATGCACTGCCTGCCCGCGGATCGCGGCAATGAAGTCACGGATGCGGTAATCGACGGTCCGCAGTCGGTCGCCTTCTCCGAGGCTGAGAACCGCCTGCACACCGCCAAGGCGATCATGGCTTGTACGATGCGCGAGCGACCTTTCCACTGATGTCTTACGCGAGTTCCTGTGTCCTTGTCCGGAGTCGCTGCGCTTCGGTTGTCGCCCGTTGCCAGAGAACGCACTCATCGCAGTCAACGACACGCCGATCGTACAGTCGCCACCGCCCGGCGACCATCACGCTGCGGACATGACGGGCTGACATGCCGAAGATCAGATGCCCGGCGACGTTGTCCGATGTGAGCGGCGTTGGGGAGACGTAATCGGTCACAACGATATCCGCCGCCGCCCCGGCCCTGAGTCTGCCGAGCTCGACTCCCAGTGCTTCACCGGCCCGACCCGCCGACGCCGCCAGCATGGCCAGGCAGTCCGCCGGCGTCAGGCCAGCCCGGGCGTCCCGCGACTTGAACCACGCCGCCTGCAACTCGGCCAGCATGTCTGAGCCGATGCCGTCCGTACCGAGCAGCACGGGTCGCGAAACCTTGTCCAACGGCGCGTAACCGACGGCATTGTTCATGTTCGACCGGGGGTTGTGAGCGAGCACGACGGGTGAATCGTTCACGCGGGACAGGTCGCGGTCGGACAGATACGTTCCATGAACGAGAATCGACGGCGCGGACAATACGCCCGCCCGCTCCAGCCGGTCCATCAGATCCACACCGTATCGCTCGCGACAGATCTGCGCGTCACAGGGGTCCTCTGCCACGTGGATATGTACGCCCACGCCGTATGCTTGCGCCAACTCGGCGACGGACGCCAATGACGCATCGCTCAGGGTGAACGCGGCGTGGGCGCCGGCCAGACCGGCGAACATGCCGTCCGCGCGGCCCACGCACCGCTTCAGGTACCGCTCATTCTCAGCCAGGCCCGCATCGCGACCCTGCTCGCCGTTGCGGTCCGTCGTCTCGTAGCACAGCACGCCCCGCAGGCCGACGCCCCGCACGCCGCTTTCAACTGCATCGAGACTGCCTTCGACCGCCCGCGGGGAAGCATGGTGATCGATCAGCGTCGTCACACCGCATCGCAGCGCTTCGGCAGCGCCGATCGTCGCGCTGATCTGAACGAGCGGCAAATCCAGCGCCCGATCCAATCGCCACCAGACGTATTCGAGGATGTCATGGAAGTTGGCAGGCGGGCGTTGCGGCGGCGGCATTCCGACGGCCAGCGAGGAATACAGATGCGTGTGCCCGTTGACCAGCCCCGGCATCACCACCGCCCCGGCGGCGTCTACCACCTCATCGACAGGCTGAACGTCAACCCGCTCACCGACATCGGCAATCGTCTCTCCCTCGACACGCATCTCGCCGCGCCGCACCTCCGGCGGATCAAAATCGACGAGCCACGCGTTGCGAATCACGATTCCCATCGGCCCTATCCTGAATGATTCACCGCGAACAAGTACGCGCTTCCCTTCGGGTCGCGGCTAAACGAGGCGTGAGACCTATTCGGGTCGCGGCTAAACATGGCGTGACTCCCCTTCGGGTCGCGGTAAACCCCCTTTCTCACTTCTCACCTCCCACTTCTCTTCTCACTTCTCACTTCTCACTTCATTGTTGAACGCTCGGATCAGCTTGTCCCAGTCGGCCGCCTGGGCGAAGACCTCTGCCCAGAAGTCCGGATCCCAGAGTTGCCGCAGCTCATCCGCCGTCCGGCCCTGCTGCTCCACCCAGGTGAAGTATTTGAAGTTGTGCAGCGCCTTGCGGTCGCGATAGGACAACTCGCGCAAATGGTCGATGCCGACGCCTTCAAGGTACCGGGCGAAGTGGCGGGCGGCGTCGATGTCCGTATAGAGGCCGTGAAGTTCTCGCTGCTCGCGGACGCGGCTCGCATACAGGTCCATCGAATCGGTCAGCGGCGTGAAGATGACATCGCGCCCGCTCAACTCGAAGTACCTGGCGGTCTTGATCGCCGCGATCAGGTTGCAGATACTCGATATCCCCAGGTCCGGCAGGTGCTCGATGACGCCCGCCGGCACGCCGGTCCTGGCAAGGAGGGCATGACCCGCGTCCTCGTTGAACAGCCGCATCAAAGCCATGCACTGCTCGTCATCGACGGCGATCACCATGTCGGTGTTGCGAACATTGTGAATCCAGGGCACGTGCTTGTCGCCGATACCCTCGATGCGATGCCCGCCGAACCCGCATTGCAGCAGCGTGGGGCATTGCAGCGCCTCGGCCGCGACGACCCTGATCGCGGGAAACCGGGTCCGCAGGTAGTCGCCGGCGGCGATGGTGCCGCCCGATCCGGTGGCGGAGACGTAGGCGGCCAGCCGGTTCCCGGGCCCGGCGAGGCGGCCGTAGGTCTCCTCGAACATCGACCCCGTCACTTCGTAGTGCCAGATCGCGTTGCCGAATTCGTCGAACTGGTTGAAGATGACGCAGTCGGGGCGCGTCTTGCGAATCTCCCAGCACTTGTCGTAGATCTCCTTGACATTCGATTCGCAGCCGGGGGTCGCAATGACCTCCGCCCCGACGGCCCGCAGCCAGTCGAAGCGTTCCCGGCTCATCTCCTCGGGCAGGATCGCCACGGCCTGGCACGCCAGCAGCGCGCAATCGAACGCCCCGCCCCGGCAATAGTTCCCAGTGGAGGGCCAGACCGCCTTCTGGGTGGTCGGGTCGAACTGGCCCGACACCAGCCGGGGAACCAGACACCCGAACCCCGCCCCGACCTTGTGCGAACCGGTGGGGAAGTGCCGGCCGATCAGGCCGACGATGCGCGCCTCCACACCCGTGAGCGCCGGCGGGAACTCGATCCAGTTGCCCCGCCCGAAAAGCCCACCCTCGGTTTCAGGCTCGTTCTTCCACGTGATCCGAAACAGGTTCAGCGGATTCACGTCCTGCATGCCCACACCGGCCAGCCGCTTCGTGATCTCGGCCGGGATCAACGAGGGGTCCTTCTGCTGGGCGAACGTTGGAATGATGATGTTGCGCTCGCGGCAACGCTGGGCCGTTCTGACAAGAACCTTTTCATTGATCCTGGGGATCAGTTGCATACGCCCATCAACCCTCGACCACTTGCCGGACTGCGTTCAGATCAGGCGCGATGTCGATCGGCCTGCCCGCAGCCTCCATCGCCGAGTGCACATCCTTCAGACCGCTGCCCGTGATCACCGCCAGCACGCTGGCGTCTTCGGCAATGATTCCTCTCCGGGCCGCGGCGTGCACACCCGCCACGGCGGCCGCCGCCGCCGGCTCGGCAAAGACGCCCGCCAGCCGACCCGTTTGCCGGACCGCCGCCAGGATCGCCTGGTCCGATACCTCCACAAACGCGCCGTCACTTTCACGCACGGCAAGGACCGCCTTACGAAGGTTCCGCGGCACCGGCACGTCGATGCTGTCGGCAAGCGTGTGCTTGAATCGGTCCTGATCAGCCGGCTCGCCGTGAAACGCCCTGGCCACCGGATCGACGCTCGCCGCCTGCACGCCCAGCAGCCTCGGCTGCCAGTCAATCAACCCCAGTTCCCGCATCTGCCGCAGGCCCTTGCCCACGCCTGCGATCGTGCAGCCGTCACCGACGCTGACCACCACCCAGTCCGGCGGATGCTCGCGACATTGCTCCGCAATCTCCATACCGCCGGTCTTCTTACCTTCCACCAGATACGGGTTGATCGCACAGTTGCGGTTATACCACCCGAAGGCTTCGCACGCGCTCATGCACAGATCGTACGCCTGGGCGTAAGTGCCGTGTACTCGGAACACCGTCGCCCCGTAGACCAGCAGTTGGGCGATCTTGGGCTCCGGAGCCGAGTTCGGCACGAAGATCACCGCGCCCAGCCCGGCCATCGCCGCATGGCCGGCCAGGCTGCTGGCGGCGTTGCCCGTCGATGCGCACGCAATGGTTGTCGTCCCGGAAAAGGTATCAGGGGCCTTTTGCCGGAGCGGCCTTGAGGGTGCTTCGCCCGGGAGGGTCCCGACCCTTTCTCCGCACGCCTTTACCACCGCCACCGACGACGCCCGATCCTTGAACGAGGCGGTCGGATTACGACCCTCATCCTTGAGCCGGAGCGAGCCTACGCCCACCTCCGCCGCGAGCCGCGGTGCCGGCACGATCGGCGTCCACCCCACCGGCCAGTCCGGCACCTCATCAAGCGGCAGCAGCTCGCGATACCGCCAGTGGCTCTGCGATCTGCCGTGCAGGCTGTCCCAGCTCAGCGTCCTGTTCACTGCCGACAGATCGTACCGGACGTCGAGGATCCCGTCCTTGCCCCCGCACGCCGGGCAGGTGTACGCCGCCTGATCCGGCAGGTACGACCGGTTGCAGGAAACACATACCAGTTCGGTAACCAGTGACATGTCTTCTCGGAGAAAAGAGTCTCTTCAAAGGCCCACGCTGTGCTGTGGCTTCGGCGCGATGCGGTTCAGACCTCGACGCCTGACGCTTCCTCAGGGGTGAGGGTAAGGATCATACTGACAAGCAATTCCTCTTGTGGTTGGAGGGACTTCTTCGCAATGCGCCACACAAGATCCTGGCGCTCCGAATGGCTCATCTTCTTGAAGTTGCCGGCGAGCACCATGAAGCGGTAGAGCTTCGTCATCGGAATGGGTTCAGAACTGATCTTCGCGGAAATGCCTGCCGCTTCGAGGTCATCCTTCAAACCTCTTCTCAACTTCGCTACGAAGGGCGGTGCTTTCACTCTAGCCATGGTTTCAGTTCCTTGATCTGATTGACGAAGTCCCCGGCCTCCTTGTTACTGGCACTCTGGGGAGAGTAACGGGCGAGAATCGTCCAGTTGGCGCAGATTCTCCTCAGGTTACCGGTCAACCTGTTATCATCTCTTTGCTCAACCGCAGCCAGCCGGACCGTGACCTCGGGCAAGTGACTGAGTATCTCATCGAGTTGGTGAGACCGGTAGCACAAATGCCACAACCACTGGTCCCGCTTTGCCCGTCCCGCGGGGGAGCCAGCCGACTTGAGCCAGGGAAACCTCTCCAGGAGTTTCGCCTTCAAGAGGCACTCGATGACGAATCCACCCAGATACATGGCTCCATTAGCGCGGGCGTTCTTCCCGGATCTCCGAAGGCATTCCGCGTCATCCAGGCGACGGTCGGCAACGGTGCGCAACTGATTAGGATGCAACCGAAACCTACTGAATATACTCGGCGCTCGACGGGAACCGGAAGAAGCTTTTCGCGTTCGCCTCACCATTTTGGCAAATAGCCTATCCCCACTCCTTGGGCGGGTCAAGCGTGGGAAGATTCGGCAACTGGATGTCCCGAATTGAGAACCTGCCAGGATCATGCCAATTCGATCCGGACCGAGGAGATCACTCCCGGCAGGCCGATCGATTCGGGGCAAGCGGCCTGACACGCACCGCATTGCATGCAAAGGTGGGCGCGCTCCTTGCCGAGCTTCTCATAGGCGGCGCTGGCCACGTCCCGCTCGCCGTAGTTGTGCACGTAGGCATGATACCGGAGCATGTCGGCGACGTTGATGCCCTGCGGACAGACCCGGGTGCAGGCACCGCAGTGACGGCACGAACCGCGCGTCTCGGCAAGGACTTTCTCTTCGATGCGGTCCAGTTCCGCACGAGGGAGTCTGAGCGTGGGCAACGGCTCCGAGCCGGGCTCACAGAGCCCGGTGCCCCTTCGCAGCGTGAAGTTCTCACCTCCGAGGAAACACCGGCCTCACAGAGGCCGGCTCTGATCGCGCCGGACTAAAAACGTACAGCGCCAGCGGTTCGTTCATTGTCGCCAGGTCTTACTACCGATACTATGATTCGCATGTTTCATCAGCCAGCACAGTTCGCCGAGGCCCTCGATCTCAAAGCCCGCTGGGGTGAGGCCATCACGCCGCTGGCCGGCGGAACCGACCTGCTGGTGGCGCTGAACCGCGGGCAGTGGCAGCCGCAACACATCCTGGACATGACCCGCATCGGCGGCAACACCTCGATCAAGCGCGACAACGGAGCGTATGCCATCGCCGGGGGGGCCACCCACTCGCAACTGTCAACCCTGCCCGTGACCGCCCTGGCCGCAGCGGCCCTGAGCGTCGGTGGCCCCCAGATCCGTAACCGCGGCACCATCGCGGGCAACCTGGCGACGGCCTCGCCGGCCGGCGACGCGTCAACCGCCCTGCTCGCGCTCGACGCGACCGTCGAGCTGGCTCACGCCGACCGCGGCTCGCGCGAGCTGCCGGTTCGCAACTTCTTCCTGGATTACCGGAGAACTGCGCTGCAGCGGGACGAGCTCCTCGCGCGAATCCGAATCCCCGCCGACTGGGCCACCACCTGGCACAAGATCGGAAAACGCAACTCGGTCAATATCAGCGTCGTCTGTTGCGCGATTGGCCGATCGCCTGCCGGCCGCTATTGCGTGGCTCTCGGCTCCGTCGGCCCTTATCCACTTCGAGCAGGCAAGACCGAGGAGCTTCTGAACGCATACCCGCTCACCGCCGAGTTGATCGACGAAGCCGCTGCCCTGGTAATGACCGAGGTATCACCGATTGACGATCACCGGGCCTCGGCGGCTTACCGCCGGGCGATGTGCGGCACAGTGATTCGGCGAATGCTTGCGGAAACCTTCCTGCCAGCCCGGAGACGGTGATGCCGACGAACCCAAGTGAACACGGGCCCGATGCAGTACCTCCCTTCGACGGGCCCACGTGGCACTGGCGATGCATCGTAAACGGCGAGACCGTCGAGCGGGACCTCCCCGTCGGCACCACGCTGCTCCACGCACTTCGGGACTACTGCTCGCTGACCGGCACCAAGGGTGCGTGCGAGGAGGGGGAGTGCGGCTCCTGCACCGTGCTGCTGGACGGCAGGCCGGTCAACAGTTGTCTCGTGCTGGCGGCGCAAGCTCAGGATCGAGAGGTCACCACGATCGAGGGCCTCGCCTCCGGCGGGAAGCTGCACATCCTCCAGGAGAAGTTCCTCGCCGCCGGCGCAGCCCAGTGCGGCTACTGTACGCCGGGGCTGATCATGGCCGCCGCCGCCCTGCTTAACGAGAAACCCGACCCTACGCCGCAGGAGCTCCTCGAAGGCATGGAGGGCAACATCTGCCGCTGCACCGGATACCAGGGCATCCACGAAGCGATCCGGCAAGCGGCCGCGGAATGGTCCACGGCCGAGCAGGGGGACAGTCCGTGAATCGCGTGCCGGCCAGAGCGGATCACGCGGAGGGACGGCCGCGCAGGCTGACCCCCGTGCTTAGCCAGAAGAGCGGCGGGCTTCAGCCCTTGACAAACGGCGAACGCTCCGCGTTCCGAAGCGGCGAGGCCGCGCCGTTTGTCAAGGGTCAGCCCGCGCGGCCATCTGACGTCGGCAATACCGCCACGACTGCCGCCGACGCACCCGTCGGCGAGACCCCGCTCGTCGAGCCGAGCCCGACCCCCTATGCCGACAAGCCGACCGGCCCGGTGGGTGAGTCCGCCCGACGCATCGACGGGCGCGAGATCGTCACCGGCCAGGCACTCTACGGTGCCGACCTGTTCCCAAGACAAGCTGACCTCTATGCCAGGATCCGCAGAAGTGACCACGCCCACGCAGAAGTACTCCGGATCGACACCGCGCCGGCGCTCAACGTCAACGGCGTACTCGGCGTGTATACGCACGTCGATGTCCCCGGCACCAACCGGCAGGGGCTCATCCGCCGCGACCATCCCGTTCTCGTCGAAGACCGCGTGCGCTTCCTCGGCGATGCGATCGCCTTGGTGGTGGCAACCTCTGAAGCGGCGGCGGCCGCCGGCCGGGACGCGATCCGGGTCGAGTACAAACCGCTGCCCGTCGTTGGCTCAATCGACGAAGCCCTCGCGCCGGATGCGCCCAGACTGTGGCCCGAGGGCAACATCATGGGCGGCAAGCGCATCCGTAGGGGCGACGTCGATGCCGCCCTGGCCGACGCCGACGTCATCGTCAGCGAGACGTTCCAGACCCAGACCGTTGACCACGCCTTCCTCGACCTTGAAGCCGGCATCGCCCGCTGGGACGGCCAAATACTCACCATTCACGCCAGCGGACAATGGGTACACGAGGAGCGCCGACTCATCGCACTGGCTCTCGGGATGCCCGTCGAGCAGGTCCGCGTCATTCAGCCGACGACCGGCGGGGCATTCGGCGGGCGCGAGGATCTCGGCATCCAGGTCCACCTGGGCCTGGCCGCACTCAAGCATCCCGGCAAGACCGTCGCCCTACGGTACGATCGGGCCGAGTCGATGCTTGCCCGGCACAAACGCCACCCCATCCGTGTCCACTATACCCTCGGGGCCAAACGCGACGGCACGCTCACCGCAGCCAAGATCACCGTCTTCTCCGACGAGGGCGCCTATGCCTCGACGGGACCGGCGGTCATGCGCAAAGCCGCCAGCCACGCCACCGGACCCTACCGCGTCCCGAACGTCCACGTGGACGTCTACGGCCTCCACACCAACAACAACCCCACCGGCGCGATGCGCGGGTTCGGGGCTACCCAGATGGCGATCGCGTACGAGGGCATGATCGATCGGCTCGCCAGGAAGCTCCATATCGACCGCGTCGAGCTGCGTCGGAAGAACCTCATCCGCAACGGCGATGCCGTCACCACCGGCCAGCACATCCCCGTCGCCACGATCCGGGAATGCATGGAGGCGGTCCTGGCCAGGTTCAAAGAGTCAGCCCCGCCCGCGGGCGATCTGCCCGCCTACCGCCGCCGGGGCTGGGGAATCAGTACGATCTGTTTCGGGCTCGGTTACGGCGACGGGTTTCCCGATGCGAGCCGGGCCGAGGTCCGCTTCGACAGAGACGGTTGGCTCGAGGTCATCACCGGCGGCGTGGAGTATGGCCAGGGTTTGATCAACATGGTCGCCCAGATCGCCGCCGCCGAGCTGGGAGTGCCATTGGAGAGAACCCGCGTCACCTGGGCCGACACCGGCCGGACCCCGGAGGCCGGCTCGTCCTCCGCCTCGCGCCAGACGTACTTCACCGGCAACGCCGTCAGACGTGCCGCCAGCGAGCTGAAAGAGGAAATGCTCGACATCGCCGGCACGCATCTCAACGTGCACCCGCACGAGATCATGCTGCGCGACGGCCGGGCCCACGTACGGTTCGGCGAACCGAGAAGCGTGGCCATCACGGGTCTCATCGCCGACGGGCTCAGCCGCGGCTACGAACTTCGCAAGCAGGCCCTCTTCAAACCCCGCACCGTTTGCGAGGACTTCCACACCGGCCAATCGCCCCGGGCGTTCATCACCTACCTGTTCGGCTCCCACCTTGCCCAAGTCGTCGTGGATATCGAAACCGGCGAGGTCAAAGTCGAGCGTCACATCGCCTGCCACGACGTAGGCAAAGCGATCAACCCCCAGGCGGTCGAGGGCCAGATGTCCGGCGGCGTCGCCCAGGGGATCGGCATGGCCCTCATGGAAGAGGTGGTCATGCACCAGGGGCGGATGGCCAACCCCGGTTTCACCGACTACATCCTGCCGGGTCTTCGCGACGTGCCGCCCGTCGAATGTATCATCCTCGAGAACGACGATCCGGGCGGACCCTTCGGCGCCCGCGGGGTCGGCGAGCCGCCGCTCATCGGCGCAACCCCGGCGGTGCTGGCCGCCATCCACGACGCCATCGGTGTCCCGCCGCACGCGACCCCCTGCACCCCCCAGCGCGTCTGGGAACTGCTACACCCCGACAAGGCCACTCCACCCCCCCAGGCCCGCTTCAAGACCGCCCCTCCGCACGCCCGCGAACATCAGTACAACCCGAATGCGGAATAACCCCAGCCGACCGGTTTCCCTCTACTGCCCTACGTGTCTTCCCAAGGAGCCCGCAGACTCGAGACCCACGCGGCGCCTCGCGTGCTGCGCGCTGCATTCTTCATCGCCTGCCGTTACACTGCCGGCATGAAAACGCGTATCGACCACGCCACCGTCGTGACGTGCCGCGACAACGAACCCGTCGTCCTGGAAGACACCTCAATCACATTCCAGGACGGCGTGGTCACGCAGGTGGAACCCGGCGCCGACGCGACCGCCGGTCGGGTAACGCCGCAGACCGGCGAGCTCGAGATCATCGATGGCCGCAACAAGCTGGTTATCCCCGGCCTGATCAACACCCACCACCATCTTTACCAGTCGCTCACCCGCTGCATGCCGGCCGTCCAGAATGCAGAGCTCTTTGACTGGCTCATCGCGCTCTATCCCCGCTGGCGGGAGCTGACCTGCGACTCGTTGCGGCAAGCGGCGACCGTCAGTATTGCCGAACTACTCCTGGGCGGCTGCACCACTACCAGCGACCACATGTATCTGTTCCCCGCCGACCGCGACGTGAGGATCGAAGCCGTCCTGGAGGCGGCCGACGCACTCGGCATCCGCATTCACGCGGGTCGCGGGAGCATGAGCCTCGGCGCATCGGCCGGCGGGCTGCCGCCCGACGACTGCGTCCAGACGGAAGACGAGATCCTGAACGATTGCCGACGCGTAATCGAGACCTTCCACGACGCCCGGCCGATGGCCATGCGGCGAATCGACCTGGCGCCCTGCTCGCCCTTCTCCATCACCCCGGCACTGCTGGACCAGACGCGAGCGCTGGCCGCTGAGCGTAGCGTCCTGCTGCACACCCACGCTGCCGAGACGCTCGACGAGGAGCGCTTCTGCATCGAGAAGTTCGGGGTTCGCCCGATCGAGTATCTTCACCAGCACCAGTGGCTGGCCCCCAATGTCTACCTCGCCCACTGCGTGCACCTCAACGATGAGGAAATCAGGCTGCTGGCGGCGACCTCGACCGGAGTGGTCCACTGTCCGTGTTCCAACATGCGGCTCGGCAGCGGCATCGCCCCTGTTCGGCGGATGCTCGACGCCGGCGTGAAGGTCGGCGTAGCGGTTGACGGCAGCAGCAGCAACGACGGCGGGAACCTGTTGGCCGAAGCGCGGCAGGCACTCCTGCTGCAACGTGTCACCGGCGGGGCCGGCGCGATCAGCACCGCGGACGCGTTCCGGATGGCGACCATCGGCGGTGCCGCCGTCCTCAACCGGCCCGAACTGGGGCGCATCAAACCGGGCTGCGCCGCTGACCTGGTCATCTACGACGCCAACGACGTCGCGTTTGCCGGCGCGATCGCCCAGGACCCACTCGGGGCCTTGATGTTGTGCCACGCCCCCCGCCCCCAGCGGGTCATCGTCGCCGGCAGAACCGTCGTCGAAGCCGGCCAGGTGACCGGCGTGGACGTGCCCAGACTTGTCGCCGACTTCAACCGGATGGTCCGCCAGAAGTTCCGCACCCCCTCGGGCGCTGGTGTTCATCGCTGAAAGATCGGCCAGTCTCAGTTGTTCTGCTGGACGCGCTCACTTTGCCAGATGTTCCCTGACCTCCTGGATGATGGTTGGGCCCCGGAGCTGTTGGGCGAGCATTTTGCCGTCGGGGCCGATCAGGCAGGCGTAGGGGATCATCCGGCCGTTGAGTATCTCGAAGGTTTCCCGGGCGCCGGATTTCTCGCCGAAGACTTGCGGCCAGTCCATCTCGTGGTCCTCGACCACCTTCCTGAACGCCTCGCGGTCGTGATCGAGGCTCACGCCGAGGAGCACGAAATCGGGCCGGTCCTTCATCGCCTCGTACAGAGTTTTGATGTTCCGGACCTCCACCATGCACGGACCGCACCAGCTCGCCCAGCAGTCGATGAAGACGTACTTGCCGCGGAGTTCGGACAGCTTGTAGATCACCCCGTCGGTCGCGGTCATGGTAAGCTCGGGGACGGTCTTGCCGATCGGTACCCTGGCCAGCAGATCAGGTCGGGGGCCGGGTGGGGAGGACAAGGCCATAACTTCGAGCACGATGCGATAATCCGTCCTGCCCGCCGTCAGAACCTCTTGCACCGGTGGCCCGCAGCCCGGCTTGACGAAGCTGAACTCAATCTCGCCCGGCGGCGCGTGCGGGAGCGAGAACCTGCCGTCCTCGCCGGTCAGCGTTCGCAGACCGAGGGTGGAATACCCCTGCCAGTCTTCACCGCTGACCCATACCTGTTCCAACGGGTCGCCGTCCTCATCGACTACCGTGCCGCTGATCACCAGGCCGGCGGCGAGCCGAACATCCACGGTGCAACGTTTGCCCGTATAGAGGTTCGCCTCGCGGATAGCGGTCGCGTAGTCGCCGTGCTGAAAGGAAACGGTGACGATTCCGGGGCGAACGCCGGTGAGTTCATACGTGCCGTCCGACGACGTCCACGCCATTGGCATCACCGCGCTGACCTGCCGGCCCGCGATGACCCGCACGCCGAGGATGGGCTTGTGGCTCTCGGCGTCGGTGACCTTGCCCACGACCGTTGCCGCCACCGCCGCCACCAGTCGTCGGCGGACCGGTGCGGGCGCGCTGGCCGGTGCGGTCGAGGTGCGCCGCGCCGGCGACAAGGGTATGGTCGTCGAGAAGTCGGGCATCCGAACGTACTGCGGGCCGTTGAGCCGCACGTGGACGAGATCCGCCCCCGCAGTGACCCCGCGAAGGGTGGCCCGGCCGGCCGCGTCGGTCGCAGTGTGGAGATAGTAGTTCATCGGATCGACGACGGCCTCGATGGTCAGGTCCGCGGCGGGCTCACCGTCGCTGGTCACGACCAGGAACTCCACCAGACGCTCCGGCTGCAGCTCGATATCCACCCCCGCCCACTCGGACCTGACCATGACCATCCTCCGCTCGATGCCGAAGCCCTCTGCCGATACCGTCAGCGTCGCCGGTCCGCGGGTGACGTTGTTGATCGCGTAGCGCCCTTCGCCGTCGGTCAAGGCCGCCAGATCGCGCCCGCCGTTGTCGCACCGGATGCGGGCGCCGGCCGCGGGTCTGCTCGTGTCTTTTGCCCGGACGGTGCCGGTGAGTCTGGCGGCTCCTTCCAGCGTGGCGTCGATGAACGGCGGATTCTCCTGGTTGCTGGGATCGATTTCACGCACCCAGTCGGTATAGCCCTCGGCCCGGATGCGGACGCGGACGGGCGTTTCGAGGGCTCCGGGCAACCGGATCGCAATATCGCCGAACCCATTGGCCGTGCCCTCAGCCAGCGGCGGGTCGTCCGGGCTGGCGTCGAGCGACTCAATCCGCACCCGGGCTCCGGCAATCCCGCCGCCGTAGTGGTTCAGCACAATACCCTCGATAAGTTGTCCCGTCGGCTCCGTCGGTTCCGGCGGTGCCGGGGCCGCCGGGGCGGTGCTTGCCGGTCCATCATTCGCCCCCGCCGGGCCTGCAATTGTGGCCGGCCCGGCGATCACGATGGTCAGCACCGCCGCCTTCAAGCTGAAATGACGATGGCTGAGCATGGTCGAGCCTGTCGTCGGGTACCTGCCGCTCGCACAGTTGCACACGCGGATTCGATTGTACCCTTTCAGTTGTTACAAACCCGTTACCAACGGATCGCCCGGGCGAGTGTACATTATATGATGGAATCCCGAGCGGATTCCCGGGCACTGCGAGGAGAACTCTGCGCGGTTCGACACGTCCAAATGGAATGGATGCGTTCAATCTGCGGCTTTCCAATCGAAGGAGGACAAACCATGAATCGGAGAGTGTCATGTGGGCTGATGGTCGTCGCTTGCGCCCTTCTGCTGGCGGCGGCGGCCGAGGGCGTCGAGCTCAGGGGAAAGGTCGATGCGGTCACCGTCTACCGGGGCCAGGCGCTGGTGACCCGGCTCGCCGAGCTGCCCGGTCCGGCGGGTCTGCGGGAGGTGGTGGTGACAGACCTGCCCGAGCACGTGGTGCCCGGCAGCATCCACGCCGAATCCGCCGACGGGGTGGAGGTGCGATCGGTGCGGTATCGGGTCCGGCCCGTGCAGGAAGACGTGCGGGAGGAAGTGCGTCAGCTCGATCAGCAGATCCGGGAGCTGCAGGACAAGCTCACCGCCAACCAGCGGCACACCGAGCTGGCGACCCAGCAGAAGGCCTACCTGGACAAGTTGGAGCAGTTCGTAGCCCCGACGGCCAACGTCGAGCTCACCCGGGGCGTTCTCAATGCCGAGACGCTCCAGAAACTGACCGACTTCCTCTACGAACATCGAAAGACACTGACGACAGAGACGCTGCGGCTCGGCCTGGAACAGCGGGACATCAACGAGCAGCTCGAGCTGCTGAAGCGCCAGCGCCAGGAGCTGACTGGCTCATCGTCGCGAACGGCCCGGGAGGCGGTGGTATTCGTGAACCTGCAGGGCGACGGCGGGAGGCTCCGGGTCCGCTATCTCGTGAACAACGCAAACTGGTCGCCCTCCTACAACATGCGGACGGACGCCGACCGCAGCCAGGTCCTCGTCGAGGCCAACGCCTCGATTCAGCAGATGAGCGGCGAGGATTGGACGGACGTGGCCATGACCCTTTCCACCGCCACACCCTCCCTGGTGGCCAAGGCCCCGGCGCTCAAACCGCTTGAGATCACGCTGGCGCCACCGGCGCCCCAGCCCCAGCAAGGTAAAGCCGCCGCCAAGGCGAAAGATCTGAAGCAGGCCCGCAGAGAGCTCCTGGCACGGCAGGTCGTCGTCAGCAATGCCCGCAACACGCTCATCGCCGCTAGTCCGCAGCAGGAGCAGGAGGGAGCAACCCTTCAGTTCCAGCTCGATCTCGGCGGAAACGACACCGAACTCAACCGGCTGGCGGGCGAGCTGCAGAACCTCGATCTGATGAGCCGGGGACGGATCGCCCGGGCACCCTCGACCCAGCCAAAGGCCGTGGAAGACGTCACCGTGACCTACCAGATCGCAGCCCGGACATCGCTGCCCAGCCGATCCGACCGCCAGTTGATCCAGATGGCCGCCCTGCCCATGGCCGGCCAGTTCTACCGGGTCGCGACTCCCCTGCTGACCGGCTTCGTGTACGAGGAGGCGGCGATGACGAACCAGGGCGGCATCGTCCTGCTGGCCGGTCCGGTGGCGACGTACGTGGCCGGCCAGTTCGTCGGGCATGGCGAGATCCCGACGGTGGCAATCGGCGAGGGCTTCACGGTCGGGTTCGGCATCGACTCGTCGTTGCGGGCGAGCCGGGAGCTCATCGAGAAGAACGAGACCATCCAGGGCGGCAACCGCGTGGTGGACTTCACCTACCGCCTGACCCTCGAAAACTTCGGGACCGATGCCGTGCCCGTCCGACTGTTCGATCGCCTGCCCCAGGCCAAGCGGTCCGACATCAAGTTGAGTCTCGTGTCAACCGGCGAGGACCTCAGCGAAGACGCGACCTACCGGCAAGCTGAACACAAGAAGGGCATCCTGCGGTGGGAGGTCGAGGTTGCCGGCCAGGCGATGGGACACCAGGCCAAGGCCGTCGAGTATCAGTTCCGTCTCGAATACGACAAGCAGATGACCATTGCCGGGCTTGCCCTTGCCGGGAATTGACCGGGTTCTTGCTCCGCGGAAGCGGGACGAAGGAAGGAATTGAGACGTGAGGATTGAGAATTGGGCAGCGCGTTGCTCCGTGAAGGGGCTTGAATCATCGGCGCTGCCCTTGCTCAATTCTCGACTCTCGATTCTCAATTCCTCCGCAGGTTCTCGAAGAGGTACAGCCCGCTCTTGCCCGGGGCGATGAGGTCGAGGTCGCCGTCGCCGTCAATGTCGGTGAGTTCGGCGGAGGTTCCGGTGCCGGCGGGGCCGCCCTCATGGATGGTGTGCCGCTGCCACTTGCACCCGGCGGGATCGAAGCGGTACCAGTACAGGCAGCGGGGCTCCTTGCCGCCGGGATCGTTGCCGTTGTGGGCGTAATAGCGTTTGCCCGTAACCAACTCCTTGCGCCCGTCGCCGTCGAGATCCCCGAGCAACACCACGTGGGCCTGGGACCACTCACGGTCGATCTCGTGTCTCTTCCAGGTGCGTTGCCCGCTACGGTCAACCTGCTGCTCGATCCAATACACGCCGTAGTTGTGCCCGATGCCCCAGACGAGGTCCGCGTCGCCGTCCTCGTCCACGTCGTGCACGATGATCGGGATGCTGGGGTCGTCGAGGTCGAACTCCGGGTGCCAGATCCAGGCGGCGGCGGGATCGGCGGGGGGCTCGGCCCATCCCTTGCAGCCAACGATGTCGCATCGGCCGTCGCCGTTGACGTCGCCGGCGCCGATGCCCGGTCCCTCCAGTCCGGCGGGAAGAACGTGCTTCTCCCATCGCACGCCGTGGGCCGCCGACCCGTCGCGATGGAACTCGTACCAGGCCGGTTGGCCGTGGAAGATGTTCGGCACCACGTCGGGCTGGCCGTCCTGGTTCACGTCGGCAAGGATGGCCGTCTCCATGTTGCCCGGGTCGTCGATGACGATCTCCTCGAAGGGATCGCCCGAGTTGCCGGGATTGCGGATCCAGGAGAGACGCTTGTTGTGCCAGGCGGCGGTTATGGTGTCGGTCCAGCCGTCGCCATCGACGTCCACGGGCAGATCACAGAAACCCATGTGGTAGCCGCCGACCTCCTGAACCGTCCGCACGAAGTGCCTGGTCCAGTCGGGCGCCTCGTACCAGGACCCGCCGCAGAAGATGTCCAGCTTCCCGTCGCGGTTCACGTCGAACACGCCGACGCCCTCGTAGCGTGAATCCGCATCGACCGTATGCATCCGGAACGCGACCCGACCGGGGCCGGCACATCCGACCAGCGCCGCCAGCACCAGAGCCGCCAGGTAACACCGCACTCGCATGTCAGCACTCCAGCCCCCGTACCATCAGGATCTGTCAGCCGTCGCCTGGGCCCCGATGTCTCTGCGGCAGTAGGCGCCCTCGAAATGGATCTTGTCCACCGCCGCGTAGCACCGGTACCGGGCCTGCTCGAACGTCTGGCCCAGCGCCGTCACGCCCAGGACGCGCCCGCCCGCCGTGACCACCCGGCTCCCCACGCGTCTGGTGCCGGCGTGGAAGACGACGACGTTCTCCATGGCCCCGGCTTCGGCGAGCCCGCGGATAGGCTTGCCGCTTTCGTACTTGCCCGGGTATCCGCCGGAGGCCAGCACCACGCAGACCGCAGGCTGCGGGTCCCACTCCAGCGAGATCGAATCGAGTCGGTCGTCGATCACCGCCTCGAAAACGTCAACGAGATCGGTCTTGAGACGCATGAGTTGCGGCTGAGTCTCGGGGTCCCCGAACCGGCAGTTGAATTCCAGCACCTTCGGGCCCCCCGCGGTGAGCATCAGGCCGGCGTACAACACCCCCCTGTAAGTGATCCCCTCCATTCTGAGGGCATCAACGATGGGCACGAGGATTTCAGACTCGATCTGCCTGAGGAGCTTGTCATCCCGCAGGTCGGTCGGGCAATAGGCGCCCATGCCGCCGGTGTTGGGACCAGTGTCACCCTCGCCGATCGGCTTGTGGTCCTGGGCGTTCTCCATGACGTAGATGGTGTTGCGGTCCACAAAGGCCAGGACGCTGATTTCCGGGCCGGTAAGTTTCTCCTCGACGACCACGGTATCGCCGGCCGGGCCGAACTCCCGATTGACCATAATCCGTTCCAGGGCCAGCAGGCCGTCGGCGGGATCGTTACACACGATCACGCCCTTGCCCTTGGCCAGGCCGGCAGCCTTGATGGCCACGCCGGCGTCCCGGCTCGCGACGTAGGTCTTGGCATCGCGGTACTTGGTGAAGATCCGGGCCTCACCCGTGGGGACCGACCGGTGTCGCATCATCTCCTTGGCGAACGCCTTGTCCCCTTCGAGGCGGGCAGCGGCTTTCGTGGGCCCGAACGCCCGGACGCCAACCGCCGTCAACTCGTCCACCAGCCCCCCACAAAGCGGGTCCTCCGGCCCCACAACGACCAGGTCGATCTTCTCGTTCCCCGCGAACTGAACGATGTCGGCCTGGCTCTCGGCGCTCAGGGCGATATTCTGGGCGATCTCGGCCGTCCCCGCGTTGCCCGGGGCACAGAACAGCCGGTCAACCCGAGGCGACTGCACGATCTTCCATGCCAGGGCATGCTCCCTACCACCACCGCCGACCAAGAGAACCTTCATCGGAACCCTCCGCAGGACGACATTGAATCCAGGCTGACCGCAGGCGCCGGATCACTCAGGAGGTACGCCGGCATGCCGGCGGCCCGGATTGTGATCGAACCGGCCGACCGAGTAAAGGTTGAACCCCCTCATCGGCGGCCAGCCGCCGGTCGGGTTTCGGCGAGCCGGGCGGTCCTCCGCCCGGCTTTCCTGGATTCGGATGCAGCTACCCTACGAGGACAGCCCGGCCCGAGGACGGGCCGGCTCGCCGGGTTCACGGACAACGCAATCAATCGCCGTTGCCAAAATCGCTGACCACGCCTTAGGGGCCGGTTTGGCGCTCGCCGCGTCTTTACGAATCTTCCAGAGTCGATCACAATTCCTGAGTCGTCTGGCCGTTCCCGACGCTCAACCGCGAAATCACGATCGGCGAGCCGGACCAGCCTGCCGATGGTCCGATATTCGAGGCGACCCGGCGTGGCCATTCGTACCGTGGCGCGTTTGGAAGTTTGACCGGATAGGACCCGGCAAATAGCCGATCTTATTTGCCAACCGCCTCAGGCGAGAGATTATCGGCTGTTTCGAATTGCGGGGCCGGGCCCCCGCCCGATTCACGAGTGATCCATGGGGAATGACAATAACCTGCTCTTGGCGGTGGCCGCCGACTCCTGGCGAGGCATCGCAGGAAGATTCTGGCTGGTGGCGGCCGTCTCCTTCGGCATGTCGCTGGTCGCCACGCCCATATGCCGACGGATCGCACTCAAGAAGGGCATCGTCGACCGGCCGGACGATTTCCTCAAACCGCATGAAAAGCCGATCCCCTACCTTGGGGGCGTGGCGATCTTTCTCGGATGGCTGGCCGGTGTGCTGGCCGCGCTGGCCCTGAGCGAAACCAACGTTGACGTCGCCTTGATGGCCGGCATCGTCCTCGCCGGCCTGGCTATCACGCTGACCGGCCTGTTCGACGACCTGCGGGTGATGTCGCCGAAGGTCAAGCTGGCGTGCAACATCGGCGTGGCCCTCCTGCTCCTGAGGCTCGGGCTCGGGGATGACCTGATCAACGTGGTGGCCCGGGTCACGCGCGTTGAGTTCGGCCCCGGCGAGAAGTGGCTGGCGTTGGCCTACTCCGTCCCGGTGACGCTGCTGATCGTCGTCGGGTCATGCAATGCTGCCAACCTGATCGACGGCCTGGACGGGCTTTGCACCGGCGTGCTGGGCATTATCTCGATCGGCTTCGTCATTCTGGCCGGTTTCCTGCGCATCATCTACCCGGATGCCGACGTGGGGGACGAGCGGATCGTGCTGGCGCTGGCGATGCTGGGCGCAGCGGCGGGCTTCCTGCCCTTCAACCTGAACCCGGCCAAGATCTTCATGGGCGACGCCGGTTCCATGCTGCTTGGTCTCAATGCGGCGATGCTGATCCTGATGTTCGGCGAGGCCCGGATGGTCCGGTGGATGATCGGCGCCCTGATGGTGTTCGGACTCCCGATCGCCGACATGTTGCTGACGCTCGTGCGACGATGGCGGAACGGGCGGCCCCTGATGATCGGGGACCGCAGCCACTATTACGACCAGCTTTGCGACCGCGGCTTCACCGTCCGCCAGGTGGTGGCAGTCAGCTACCTGCTGAGTCTGGCCTTCGTTCTGGTCGGGGTGTCGGTGATCCTCCTGCGAACGCGGTACGCGATTCTGGTCTACTTCGTGGCGGTGATGGCAGTCGTCGCTCTGGTGTGGAAATTCGACATGGCCGGCATCGAACGCGGCGCTTTTCGCCGCCGGGGGCCCGACCCGGACGCGAACCGATCAATGCGAGGACCAGAACCCCCATGAGTGAAGACAGGCTGGCACAACGGCGCAACTGGTACCGGTTCTTCCCCGGGGGGAGCATCGAATTCGTGATCGTCACTCGCGTGCTGGCATTGCTGCTGTTATTGGCCTTGGCCGTGGTGCCGGGTACGCAGCGGCCCACGGTTCTGCTGGCCCTGGCGGGCGTGTTGTGGATCGATTACCTGCTCATTATCTGGTGGGCGATCCAGGTAACGACCGATCTGGATGCCCTGTTTGCCGACCCGCCCCCGTCCGCGGACGTATTGCGCCGGCGGCGCATTCGGGCTGCCATCCTCGGGGCTCTGCCCGCCACTGCCGCCCTGGTCATCCTCGCCCCCTGGCCGAGCTTTGTGCTGCCCAGCGAGCCGGCTCGAGCCGCCACCATACGCATGGTGCTGATCCCCCTGCTGGGTGTCCTGTTCGTCGCCCTGCTGGTCCCGGCCCACCGGGCACTGCGGCGCATCCAACTGGCCCCCCCGCGATGGACGCTGCCATTGTTGATCCCCATTGTTCACTGGTTTGCCATGCACCGCCTGCTGATCCACTTGCATGCCCGTCTCCGCCTGCGATCGCAAGAGCGGGGCATGCCGACCACCGATGATCCGGGGCCCGCCCCGGCGGTCATACTCGCGGACCTCACGTGGGTACTCAGTATTCTGCCCTGGGGTATCTTGCTGGTTGTGGTTCTGCTACGCGGCGAATGGCCCAGCGGCGTACTCTATTCGGCCGTGCCGAGCTGCGGGACGGCCGTCGCCGCCCTTTTCGCGATCAGCGACCTTGCGGCCATGGAGAACGTCCAGCGGCAATTCGTCGCCCTGATCCGCAAATGACCAGCGGCGTTGAGCCCAAACCGCCGGAGGCCCCCTCACCCGGCGATCAGTCTCCCGGTACCCGGACTTGGCTTGGGCCACCAGGATGCCGATAATCCCCACAACAGCCGCGACCGGGGCCGTCATGAACGTGGAGTAAGTACCGTGAGACTGACGATCGTGGGAACAGGCTACGTCGGACTCGTCACCGGGGCCTGCCTAGCTGACACGGGCAACGACGTCGTGGGAACCGACAAGGATCCCGAGAAAATCGACGCCCTGCGCCAGGGCGAATGCCCGATCTTCGAGCCGGGCCTGGCCGAGCTGCTCAACACCAATGTCAAGACGGGCCGGCTGCGGTTTACGACCGACCTTGCCGAGGCGATCCGCCACGGCGAGGTCATTTTCATTGCCGTGGGTACGCCCCCGCTCGGCGACGGGTCCACGGACCTGACCGCGGTTCACGCCGTTGCCGACGCCATCGCCGACCACATCGAAGGGCCAAAAATCGTCGCGATCAAGAGCACTGTCCCCGTCGGCACCGGCGACGCGTTCGAGGAACGCATCAACCGGCGGTCGAAGCATCGCGTGTGCGTCGTGAGCAACCCCGAGTTCCTCAAAGAGGGAACGGCCATCGGTGATTTCCTCAAGCCCGATCGGGTCGTCATCGGGGCGGAAGATCCGTCCGCCGCCGCCGTCATCAAGGAACTCCACGAGCCCTTCGTGCGTAATCAACGCCCGATGTTCATCATGAGCCGCTCGGCCGCTGAAATGACCAAGTACGCCGCCAATGCGTACCTTTCCACACGGATCAGCTTCATCAACCAGATTGCCAGCATCTGTGACCGGCTCGGGATCAACGTGAACGAGGTGCGGTCGGGGATGGGCTCAGACGCCCGGATCGGGTTCCACTTCCTCTATCCCGGTGCCGGCTACGGCGGGAGCTGTTTTCCCAAAGACGTGCAGGCCCTCGTTCACATCGCCCAACGGGCAGGGGTCGAAGCCGACCTCCTCCACAGCGTGCACCAGGTGAACCAGCGGCAGCGAGAGGTCCTGTTCCACAAGATTGTCGCCCGTTTCGGTGAGTCGCTGACCGGCGTCTGCTTCGCGATCTGGGGCGTGGCGTTCAAACCCAAGACCGACGACATCCGCGAGGCGCCGGCGGTCGTCTTGATCGAGAAACTCCTTGAAGCGGGGGCAACCGTCAGGGCCCACGATCCTGCGGCCCTGGACAACCTGCGCCGTCAGTTCGGCGACCGCCTCACCTATCATGAATCCAATTACGAAGTGCTTGATGGAGCCGACGCCCTGGCCATCGTCACCGAATGGAATGAGTTTCGTTCCCCGAGCTTCGACGAGATCGAGCGACGGCTGCGCCACCCCATCCTCTTTGATGGCCGTAACCTCTATTCCCTCGAAGCCATGCGGACGCGCCGGTTCGAGTACTATTCCATCGGCCGACCCGCGGTCAACGGCGCGCCGTCGGCCTGACCCGCACCGCCGCTGAATGGCCGTGATCGCGCACGGCGGGTTGGATGGACGAGGGTGCCAGATCCTGTCTCCGCTGCAAGTGCTTGCATCGGGGAATCGAGACGTGCTTGCCAGTGTCGGTGCAAGTATTACTCGGGTCTCGATAATCCTGAAGGCCGATCCAGGTTCCGGGTGCCGGTTTGCCTGGCTCTCATCCCTTTTCGTCGAGATCGGGGCTTTGAATTGGGCGGACATCGTTATAGTATGATAAGAGTCTGGCTAGTCGTGGAGCAGAGGGGCAGAGCTGCGCCCGCTTTCTGGAGTAGCCTGGAGGACAGAGCCCGGCAGGTGTTGATGTGTGCGCCCCGAAATCGTTTCGGATGCGCACGGTCCGGGCCCCGGTGTCGATTGCTGGAGGAGAACAAAACCATGCGATGGAATCTGACGTGCATTGCTTTAGCGGCAATGGTGGGGTTGCCGGTGTCGGCCGGCTGGGCCCAGTTGACCAACCCCAGCTTCGAGGACGATCTGAACGGATGGGACGTCTTCGACGGGACGGTTGGCACCGACGTGGATGTCTACACGCAGGGCGAGTTGGGCCCGCTAGGCCCCAACCCCAATGCCCCCGACGGGACGAAGTACGCCGGGATCATCAAGGACCGTACGACGACCACCAATGAGGTCTCGATCTGGCAGGAGTACGCGGTGCAGAACCATACGCCTGGCTCGATCGTGAACTTCAGCGTTGAACTGGACGTTGCGTGCTGGGCAAACGACATCGGGGGGGATCCGAACTCGCAGATCGAGGTCACCATAGGGTGGGAGAATGACGGGATCTGGGAGCCGGGCGACGATCCCGCGAGCCCCAGGCGAATATGTGATGTTCATAGGAACTCCCACAAGGCCACGGGCAACGACGATAGCGACGATCCGTTCCGGCATGTCAAAATCACTGGCACCCTCCCGGACGACCCGCAGGAGATCATTCTGAGAATCAAGTTCCGCCACAACGGGCATAACAGCCAGAGCAACATGACGGTGGTGGACAACGTCATCTTCTACGCGGCATGCGGGGACCCTCCGGCTCCGCCGGCCACAAACCTGCTCACCAACGGTGATTTCGAGACCCCGCCCTACAACGTCACCTATGATCCTTATAACGATCCGGTCGTCGTACCTGCAGGATGGACCCATGGTGGCAGCGGCCAGTATGACGACGGCCCCGGCGAGGGGTTCACCAATGGGATGACCTCGCCCACCGACCCCTTGGGCGTCTCCACGACCGACGGGACCCACTTCTACGGGGTGGCCAAGCCGAACGACTCGGGAAGTCAGCCCAAGATAACCATCTTCCAGATAGTACCGGTGACCAATTACCATCCCTGCGCCACAGGACTGCGGTTCAAGCTCCACTACATGAGCAATAACTCCGTCGATCCGGAGCCGTCATGGTGGGACCACGCCGGCACGGAAATCTGGTTGCGCTGGATGGCTGACGGAAGCGAGCCGACCGGCATCGCCCAGACCTATCCATGGATCGCATCCCTCTGGTCGCACGTTCGTTACACGGATAACGAGCAGGCCAACATGACCGTGATCGACACCAGCAGCGAGATAGACACCGTAGACCAGGATGGAGACCCGCTCGCCGTGGAATACGTAGTGTTCTCCATCCACTTCAACACCTGGCGGCCGCCGTCAACGGGTTACGAATACCGTGCTCTCGCTGATGACTTCCGCTTCGAGGTCGAGGCAATCATCCCGGACGACGTACGAATCCTCGACGAATCGCCGCTGCCGGATGCGGATTGTGAAGTCTTCTACGAGCACCAACTGACCGGCTGCTACGTGGAGCCGCTGACCTGGTCGTTGGTTTCCGGCATCCTGCCGCCGGGTCTCGAACTCTCCCCGAGCGGGCTGATCTCGGGTCTGGCCACCTCGGGGGCGACTTATGCGTTCACCCTCCAGCTCCAGGACGGGAACCTGGCCACCACCACGAAAGACTTCGAGCTGACCGCCACCGGCAACTGCTGTGGCAGCATCCCCCCCGACTTCGACCGGGACGGTGACGTGGACCAGGGCGACTTCAGCTTCCTGCAGATGTGCCTTACCGGTGCCGGCGGCGGGGTACCCCTACCACCTGACAACCCTGACTGCTCCTGCGCCGATCTCGACCGCGACGGGCTGGACGTCGATCAAATGGACATCGTCGTATTCGAGCTCTGCGCGAGCGGCCCGGGAATCAGCGCGATTGAGGGTTGCGACAAGGAAGCCTGCTGCTTTGACGACGGGAGCTGTCAGATCCTTCACCCGGCCGACTGCGCCAGCCAGGGTGGAACCTCGCAAGGGGTGGGGACCGATTGCGATCCGAATCCCTGCCCGCAACCGGGAGCCTGTTGCCTGGACGACTTCCCGGACAACACGTGCGCTGAGATGTTCGAGGACGAGTGCGCAGCGGCTGGGGGTTCCTGGCGTGGGGTCGGAACGGACTGCGAGACGGCCGGCTGCACGACCGTGAATGAGGCGTGCTGCTGGGCCAACGGCAGTTGTTACGAGTATCCGCCGTCCTATTGCCTGGGCTACGGCGCGACTCCCATGGGAGCAGGCACGACCTGCACTCCGAACCCGTGCCCGTAGCCATAAGGCATCAGGCCGACCCGCCGCTCATCAGGTTGTCATGGTGAGGCCCCGAAGGTCTCTCGATGCATGACCTCCTGGAGCGAGCGCTTCTTCGGCGCGGGCACCTTGGCCGCGTGCCCGATGGCGATCATGGACACGAGCTTGAACTCGGGCGGGGCCCCGCAGAGTGAGACGATCCGGGCGGCATAGGGCTTCTTGTCCCCGGCGACCCAACAGGCCCCCAGACCCAAGGCCGCTGCCGCGATCAGCATACTCGTCGTGGCCGAACTCCCATCCTCCAGGTAGTAATGCGTCGGCTAGGACAACACCACGATGCACGCCTGGGCATCAGCGATGAATTTGCCGTAGTCGGTCAGGTCCGCGAGCTGCCGTCTTCTCCGGGGATCCGTGACGACCACGAACTCCCAAGGCTGCTCGTTGCGGGCGGTCGGGGCGAGCCGCCCCGCATCCACGATCCGCTCCAACAATGCCGGCGAGACCGGATCCCGCGTGAACTCCCGAACGCTCCGCCGTGCGGCAAGGGTCTCGAATACTTCCATCCTGCACCACCTTTCGTCGTCCGCCGGATGAGCACCATCCCGGCGCCAAGCTGACGCGCGTAGAATACGGGATGCCTGGCGTCATGTCAGCCCGCGCGGTCCAGACGCGCCTCCGGGACAGGGGTCGGCATGGGTGCATGACAGTCTCGGCGGGGACCTTCGGGTGGGCAGCGGGGCGGCACCTCG
>CAZOIA010000022.1:0-42040 GCA_964579675.1 uncultured Planctomycetales bacterium
GTCTGTGCCTCACCTGTGCTCTCCTGATCGTCCCGGCGATCAGCGTCGGCGGCACGAAGCGGTAATAGGATAGTGAACGCAGCCCCTTCCCCGACCTCGCTGGAAACCGAGATCGTGCCCCCGTGTCGTTCGACGATTTCCTTACTGATGGTCAGCCCCAGGCCGGTGCCGGCCCCGAACCGCCGGGTGGTGAAGAACGGCTCGAACAGCCGCGACAGGTGCTCCAGCTCGATCCCGTGACCCGTGTCACGAACCTGGATCTCGACCTGCTCAGGCCCGGCCCGGGCCGCCGAGATCGTCACGCGCCCGCCGTCCGGCAAGGCGTGCAATGCATTGACGATGAGATTCCGCAGGACCTGGCGCAGTTGATCGGCATCGGCCTCGATCGCCGGGCAGTCCTCCGCCACGTCCGTGAGCACCTGGATTTGGTCCGCGTCTTCCTGAAGCCCGGTACTCGCCGCGACCGCCTCGTTAATCAGCGCCGCCGGATCGACGGGGGCCAGTTTCAACTCCCGCCGCCGGGCGAACTGCAACAGCCCCCCCACGAGCACCGACATCCGGGATGCTTCCCGGGCGATGCTCCTCAGCTTGGCCGCCTGCGGATCGTCCGGTTCAATCCGCTCCAACAGCATCTGGCTGTTGAGCGAGATGATGCCCAGGGGATTGTTCACCTCGTGGGCGATCGCGGCCGACATGGTCCCGATCGTTGACAGCCGTTCCGCCTGCAACAGCTCGCGCGTCTTTTCGTCAAGTTGCTGCTGCAGGTCGTCGTGCTTGATCTTCAGCTTGTCGGCCATCGCCCGGAGCTCCCGGGCCAGCCCGCCGATCTCGTCGCCGGTCTCGTCTTTGATCGCAACGTCGAACCGGCCGTGGCCGATCTCCTGGGCAGCCGCGTACAACCGTTTCAACGGGATCGTGAACTGCCGGGCCAGGAGAATGCTGATCGATCCCGCCGCCGCCAGCGTCAACAGCAGCACCAGCGTAAACACCCGGCGATAGCGAATGAGCGAAGCGAAGACGAGCGAGCGCGGCTTGACCACCACAAAGGACCACTGCTCACCAGGATTGACGCGGTCGGGATGAATGGGCACGGACGTGGCGATTTGGCCTTGCTCTGTTTCCATCGGGCGGTTCGGTTGCCTGGAAACGGCCTGCAGCACGTCGCGCGGAAGCTCGTCTGCACTGCCCATGATGATCTCGCCGGCCTGATCGAACAGCACGGTTCGGGTGGTCGAGGCGCCCGGCTCCTGGTCCCACAACATGGAGAGCGGAATCTCCAGCACCACAAACCCCCGGCGCTGGAGCCCACGGGGGAACAATCGGGTAATGAACTGGACGATTGGCTCGGCGGCTTGCGTGTTGATGCGGGTGAGGGTCTGGACCGGGAGCAGATGCTCCCCGTGATACAGCAGATCCTCGTGCGGCGGGTGGGACCGCAACTCCTCGAACGGTACGATCCTCGTCGCCGTCCCCACCCGGTTCACCCGGACCAGCTCACGTCCGTGACTGTCGATATGCACCGCCGATCGGTACGTCCCCCGGCTGGCCACGAAGGCCTCGAACTGCTTGCCCAGCCTGTCCCCGGCGTACCGGACGTCCACTTCTTCAGCGATCTGACCGAGATAGAACAGGTCGCTCTGGGCGTCGGCCAGGGCATCCTGCAGTTTGCGGGCCCGGAGGTGGGCCTCGTCTGCGGCGGCATCGAAAGCCAATGCCTCCAGCGCCCGAAGGTGGCTGTGGGCGCTGTAGATCGCCAGTGCCACCACCGGAATCGTCGTCACGGTCAGGAACGCGATGGTCAGCCGGTTCTGAATGCCGGCCAGAAATCGACGATCGAGCGCGGCGGACGTCATGGCATCGGCTCCGCAACGAACCGCTGGTCCCCGGAGACATCCCGCCACACGCGCCGGCGCCCGTCAGGCCAGGTCACCTCCAGTCGCGAGACGATGGTTGACGTTCCCAGACCGAAATGGGCTTCCGGCGGCTGGCAGCTCAGGAAGCTCGTGCCCGCCTGGATGACGCGGAGCTGCTGGCGCCCCCTGGACGTAACGCTCACCCGGCACCCCACGACCAAGGTCCCGAGAGGCCTGACGATCAGCCAGTGCCCCTGGGCGCACCAGTTTTCCAGCACGGCGGCCGCCCCATTATTGGCCGTCCGCACCAGATCGAGGTCGCCGTCGCCGTCCAGGTCGGCCGCCGCCAGTCCCCGCCCGGTGCTGACCGGGACCCCCCTGAGCAGCTCGATGCTTCGGTCCACGAATCGACCGGACACGTTGATCAGCAGGCGGTCCGGTTGCGGCTCGCAGGTGCCGGGCTTGCCCGTTCCCGGACTGGTGTACCCGTTGGTGATGTACAGATCGAGATCACCGTCATGATCGGCATCGAAGAACACGGTGCCCCACCCCGTCAGCCCGAGGCCCGTTCTGCCGAGGGCCGCCGCCACCGTTGCGTCGTCGAACCGCAAGTCAAAGCTCCCCGTTTCCTGCGGTGATGAGCTGTCCGGTGGCCGTCCCCTGTCGATGCGCCCGTTGACCGGCGGTCCAAGGTTGCGGTAGAGCACGTTTAAGTCGTCTTGCCGATGCGTCGAGAACAGGTCCAGATAACCGTCCAGATCGTAATCGCCCACCGCAATCCCCATCCCGCCCCGGGGATCCGCCACACCTGCCGCCACACCCTTCTCCGCGAACCGGCCACCCTGATTCACGTACAGGGCGTTCGGGGAAACGTCGTTGACAACGTAGATGTCCGCCCAGCCGTCATCGTTCAGATCCGTGAACACCGCCGCAAGCCCCTTGCCGGTCTCATCAACGATGCCTGCCTGGCCCGTTACGTCGCTGAACGTGCCGTCGCCCTCGTTGCGCAACAGGAGGTCCGGCTCACTCGGGAAGAGGTGGGGGTTGAACGCCGCCAACTCGTCTCGAACGAGAGCGGTGGCGGCCTCCGCCGGCAGGTGCTCCGGGTCGAAGACCACGTAGTTGGCGACAAAGAGGTCCAGATCGCCGTCGCGGTCGTAGTCGGCAAAGGCGGCGCCCGTGCTCCACCGGCGGTTGTCGATGCCCGCCGATGCGGTCACGTCTTCAAAGTGGGCGCGGCCATCGTTGCGGAAGAGCCGATCCGGGCCGATACGGGTGACGTACAGGTCCAGGTCGCCGTCGTTGTCATAGTCGGCGCAGACCGCGCCCATGTTCAGACCGGCCGGGTTGGCCCCGCCGGCGTTGGGTACGGCGGCAAAGCCGCCCCGGCCCCGGTTCAGGTAGAGCATGCAGGGCCGCTGGGTCTCCGTTGCTTCCGGCGTGGAGTTGACCAGGTAAATGTCGTTGCGGCCGTCACCGTCGAGGTCGCCCAGGGCAACCCCGGAGCCGGTGATGTGGCTAATGTCCGGCAATTCAGCCAAGCCCTGGTGGTAGAACTGGATACCCCATTCCGTCGCGACCGGCATGAAACCGACGAGGAACACCTCACCCTCCCGCTCGCTGCCGCCCGGCGGCGGACCCTCAAACCACGAACGGGGGAAGAAGAAGTACCCGAAGAACGCTGCCAGAGAGGCAGCCGACGCAGCCGCCATCAGCAGGAACTGTTTTTCCGGGCGATTCACGGTGATAAGAAACTTACCATCTGGCCCTGTGGTTTTCCATGCGCTGCAAATGGTTTTGCCGCAGGGGCCGACGGCGGGGATGACCGGCGGTCGGGCACTGAAGGCTGGAGGGCGCCGACCGGGCCACCGATGACGTGCGAGGACCAGACCCCCGCCCGCCGCCATTCAGTCGAACCACTCGTCCTGAGGGTCAAAGGCGGGGATCGGGACATTGACGATCTTCATTCTGCCGACGGCGCGATGCCGCGTGCCGGGGCGGATCAGCACCGCGGTCCCGGGCCGAACCGCGATCCGCTCGCCATCCAGTTCCATGAAGGCTTCGCCCCTCGTCTCGAGAACATAGTAGAGCTCAGTGAGCTTCCGGTGATAGTGGGTGCGGGCGTCAATCGCGATGTCCACCACATGAAGCGTGGCCACTGCATTGTCGGGCGAGACAAAGGCCCGGCGGCTCATGCCGCAGGGGCACGACACGGGCTCGATCTCGTCCATGTGAACCACGACGTAACCATCGGTAACGTTCTCGGCTTTGCTCATGAATCGCTCTCCAGCGGCTGGAAGACAGCCCTCACGTCTGCACCTGGTGGCCGAAGGCGCGACCTCCAGAGCACCCCGGCTCAGTCTCCCGGACGTTTCAATTGTGACCCTTGCAATGGGCGCGTCAAGCCGGGCGGACTGGAATCGCCGTGGGATGCCACTTATGATCGGGATAATCGTGACCACCAAGCCCGAAGACAGGGCTCGGAAACCGCGCGGCGAAAGGAAACGTGATCCATGGCTGAACCTGACTCCCCTGCTGAGCAGGCGCCGAAGGAGACGACGATGGCCGACGTCAGTCCTACGTCACCGGCAGCTACCACGGCCCTTGTCATTCGCTCCTGGCCGAAGATCGTCCTGATGCTGCCCACGCTGTTCGTGTCCATCATCTGCGGGATCATCATGGCCCTGAGGGGCCCGCCGTCGGAAAGCGCCGTATTCGGCGGCATTCACGCGGTCGGTCTGTTCTTCCTGGTGATACTGGCCGTCAATCTGACGATCCTGCTCTACGATCTGAACCTGCGTGGTTTTCTCATCGTGGTTTTGCTCATTGGGGTGCTGGTTCTGGGTCTGTGTCTGCTCAACCGGGGGGGCGGGCTCTGGGCGTCGCTCGGCAAGGCCCTCAGTGTCCGCGTCGCGGCCAACGCCGCCTTCTACTTCGTGTTCTCGCTGATTCTGCTGTTCAACCTTCTCATCGCCTGGGTCATCACGCGGTTCAACTACTGGAAGGTCGAGCACAACGAAATCATCATCCACAGAGGCTTCATGCAGGAGCAGGAACGTCACCCCACCGCCCAGGCCCGGTTCAAGCTCGTGATCGACGACATCGTGGAGTACGGTATCCTGGGTACCGGAACGTTGATCTTCTACTTCGGCGACGACGACACCGAGCACGAGCTGTCCACCGTTCTGTTCGTCCACAAGAAGGCGAGAAGGCTCGATGATCTGCTGGGCCGCGTCATGGTGACCACCAAGCCATGAGACCCCGGCCGGCGCCTTCGATGATCGTCGGGCTCGGGCGGGGGCTGGTCACGCCTGCCGCTCCCCTGTGACGCGCCCCTTGCCTCAACTTAACCTCGGGCCGGCGTTCGGTTACAATTATCTTGATGTCCCGTGCCGTACCAGGACAACTCTGCCCAGGCACGGGCTAACGGGCGGTAGCATCGTGACAGCCTATCAGTTGATATACCGCCGAATGGCGGCAGGAGCTGTTTTCTTTGCGCTCTACGGCGTGTGGCTTGCCGTTGGGCGTCTGCCCGACGGGTTGACGCTGAGCACCCGGCTCGGATCGTCCATCTGGGCAGTCGCGCTGTTCGCAGGGGTGGGAACGACGCTCGCTACTGGGGTCGCCGCGAGCGCGCTTGTTTGTGCCCGGCTGGCGCCACGTCCCCGCCGGCCTGCGGTGGCGGCCACCGTTGAGACGGCCATGCTGGTGCCGCTGCTGGCTTGGCTGCTGCTCAACGAATTCGTCTATACCACCACCTCGCAGGTGCTCGGGCGGGAGGCGATCCTGCTGATCTGGTCCACCCCCGGGGCCGTCTTCGAGAACGCGTGGGAGATGGGAGCCGCCTACCTGGTAACGACGGCGGTACTGGCCATAGCCGCCGCAGCGGTCATCTACCGGCTGTCGGTGCGCTCATTCCGGTGTCTCGGCGCCGGCCGGCAAATGGAAGCGGAATCTCGCGGTTCCGACCAGGCCCCTCACGGCCAACCGGCGGAGACATCCGCCCACGGGCTGCGATCGGCCCGATGGGCGGGTTCGGTTTCGGCGGGACTGGTGATCCTGGCGGGGCTGTTGGCCTGGCAGTTCTGCAGCCGGCCGAGCGAGGCGCTGACGGTCCTGTTTCGATCGGCCCCTCCGCTGCGGGCGTTCAACCTGACCCGGGCCCTGATCGGCATTGAGCTGACCGGCCCGGTCCCGGAGCATTTCGCCGAGCCGATCATCTCCCAGGCAACCTACCAGGCAAACATGGGCAGACCCCGAACCCCCGCGCCTAACGTCATCCTCGTCCTCCTGGAGTCCGTGCCCGCCAGGGTGCTGCACTGCTACGGGCACCCGCGGAGCGACGTCACCCCGAACTTCGACGCGCTGGCCCGTGAGGGGATCCTCTTCGAGCACTGCCTGGCGTCAGCCTCGTTCTCGACCTACAGCGTCGTCTCGCTCATGACCTCGCTCTACATGCTCCGCAGCGACTACAACGACCACCTTGCCGACACCTCTTTTCCGTTCCTCAGCTTGCCGAAGGCCCTCAAGCTGGCAGGCTACGAACTGGCCCTGTTCAGCAGCGGGAACGAAGCCTTCGATAATATCAACCTTTTCTATCCACCGGCGGACTTCGACACCTATTTCTCTCACGACACCTGCGACATCAAGAAAGCCGACTGTATGCGCATGGACGACCGGCACGCGGTCGGCGAATTCGAGACCTGGCTCTCGCGACGAACGGCCGGCCGGCCTTTCTACTGCGGCTTCTACCTGCAATCGACGCACTTCAACTACGAGGTGCCGGAGCCGTGGTTCTCCCACTATCAGCCCGTGCCGCCGCTGTACTCGAACGGCGACGGGATCATCCATATCCCCTCCGACCTCGTGCCGCTGCTCAAGAACCAGTATGACAACGCGATGCGGTACTCCGATCACTGGATGGGCCGGATCCGGGCCGCACTCGACCGGGCGGGCGAACTCGACAACAGCATCATCGTGATTACGGGCGATCACGGCGAAGCGTTCATGGAGCATGGACTCGCCCGCCACGGGGTGCACGTCTGGGAGGAGATGATCCACGTGCCGCTGATCGTCTACGTGGGCCAGCAGGTCCGCGAGCCGCTCGCGGCTTCGCCCGGCGCGCGGATCTCCGGCACCGTCTCGCACATCGACGTCGCCCCGACGATCGCCGGGCTGGTCGGCATCGAGCGGCATCCAAGCTGGCAGGGCATGGACGTACTTGCCCCCGGCTACACCAGCCGGGATCGGCCCATCTTCTCCGTACTCCAGTTGACGCGATGGATGGAGGTCGTTTGCCTCAACAAGCTCAAGTACGTCTACGACCTCACCGATATCCAGTCGCACCTGTTCGATCTGAACACCGACCCCCACGAGCAGGAGGACCTCGTACCCGAAAAGCCCGAACTGGCGTCGGCGATGCAGGCGATCCTTGGCGCCTGGCACACCCGGCAGCTCACCTATTACGCCCCCTCGAAACGCCCGTTCACACACTTCATTGGACGCTACGAGCCGGACACCGAGGTCTTGGAGCGGATACGCAACATGACCGACGGACGGTAGCCTGCGGAATCAGGCCGGTCTGATCCGGCGGCCGGTAATGGGTCAGTCTGAGAAGCCGCGATTCTGAGCCAAAAACGGGGGTGCGGGAAGACTATTGCCAGTCTGCAACAGTGCGCAGTATCGCAGATTCCCTTTGACACACGCCGGAATCGTTGTACACTTAGGGGATGCGTAAGCGCTCAAGGAAAAAGCCACAAGACGTGAATCAGCTCGCTACGGCCATTGTAGATGAGGCGACCGGAGATGGCCAGCCGGCTGACGAGCCGGTTGGTGAGCCGAAGGAGAAGGCAGTGGAATCGGGCAAGAATCCGGCGGCGGTTGCGCTGGGGCGGCTGGGAGGATTAAAGGGCGGGAAGGCTAGGGCTGAGAAGCTGACTAAAGAACAGCGGTCGGAGATCGCCAGAAAGGCAGCGCAGGCACGCTGGGCAGAGAATGAGGGCCACGATCAGTAATCGCCCTCCTCCTCAACATTCTCATGCTCTATGTCTTTCAGGTCTTCTGTGAAATCAAACACCATCTGAATGGGAACGCTACTGTTGTAGTTCTCGTTGTAGCTGTCAACATCCTGTTTAAGCTGATTGCAGTCCATCACGATCCCGCGTCGCCTTTGCTGGAAAGCCGCCTGCATTTCCGGCCGGGAGGCCTCCGTAATGTCGTGCCAGAATACCAACTGCTCATGTCTTCCATCCACGATCTCGTTCACAATTCTTTGTGCATGCTTCTTGCGGACTCGTCTACCTTGAGGATCGCGGAAATACTCTTCCCGCAAGGCATTCGCCAGAGCCCTGGAAAGGATGTTCACCGAAGAGCTTCGGCCTACTTCCCACAGCCCGTTCCTCACAGCCCAAGCGGCCACCTCCCTCAGATTCACGGCAGACACGCCGTTTTGTCGTCTATACTGCTCGACTAAACCCTGCAAAGCTTGGGTCTGTGTTTGCTGAAGCCTTCGCACTTGTATTCTCCCACTAGCTAACCGGCGCAACCCTTCCCCAGCCGTCACACATTGCCGCCTGTTTCACAATGTCTCGGACATCGACGTTCTGAAGCCGTGTCAGTTTTGCGTAATCAAGCTCATGCCTGTGCTTCAATTGCCCAACCACGATGGCTGCATGTACTCCCATTCGGCGCGCGAAGCTGCTCACATTCCTCGAACTGTATAGTGGTGTTGTCCTAAGAATGAATGACTGGAGCGCGTCTTGAGGAATCAGCCACGAGGCGGCCTGCTTGTTGGCCCTAGTCTCTCTCTCATCTGTTATCGACCCTTGGTCTTCAATATCTATATCCGCTCGTACTCCGTCGCCATGCAGGATATGTGCCAACTCATGCAGGAGAGTAAACCAGAAATTATCGATTCTTCCATATCGCAAGGACAGCGCGATAGCCGGCGTGTGGGGCGACAGCCACAGTGCGGCACCGTCGATTCTAGTTTTACTAAGGTGCTCTACGACAACGAAACGAATCCCAGCCTCTGCCAAGAAGTGCGGTACGCGCCTCACCTCTTCTGGTTCCGACATCAAGGGGCGCAGAGCTTCAACAAGCTGGACGAGACGCGACTTGACAAATCGCTTACCGGTCACGAGGCGAGACACCTTTCTTGCCCTAATGCACCATGCCCACTGAGCTGGCGTAAGACCGCCATCTTCGGCGCGGTTAGATGCTCTGGCGGCGGCTTCAAGCGTGGGAACCTCGCCAAGATCCTTGACGCCGTAATAGCGTATGAGTAGCCGCTCAATTTCCCCTGGGTCTCTAGTTTTTCTAAGCCATTCCCGCCTCTGCATCTCTCGGACAGGGGCTGCTTCGTATATTCTCGCGCGCTCTCGCACATCATGGGTGTCTGTGTTCTCGGCCTTATTGTACAGCTGCCAACTAGACTCTAAGTTCATCCAGAGTTGCGGACTGGTCCCAAATGCCGCGGCGATCCTGACCGCAGTGTCCGCAGTGATAGAGCGCTTGCCTTTGATGATCTCGTTTACAGCAGTGAGCGGTCTGCCAATTATCCTAGCGAAGTCCTCCTGGGCCCAGCCGCGCGCATCAAGTTCTTCTTGGATGAACTCTCCGGGCGGAAACACGTCAGCAAGAGGTCTGTCAGCCATTGCGATCAACCCTAGTGATAGTCCTCGATCGCCACGATTACCAGTACGTTTGAAGGGCGAGATGGCTCAATCTCGACGATCAGCCGCCACCGATCGTTCAGGCGGATTGATCTCTGGTGAGCCCTGGCACCCTTGAGTTTCTTGAAACGCCATGACTGAAACGCATACAGATCCCGTTCGTTTGGCGCATCCCGGATCATCTGGATTCGCTTCCGGAAGGCTCGCACTACCGCTGCCGGAAAGCCGCCGGTAACATCCGAACAAAATGCGAGTTGCTCTAAATCCTCGTCTTGGAATCGGAAATTCATAACGGCCAATCACTGTTGCTGCTAGCTCCACACCCAATTATGCCACATGCTTGCCAAGCCGTCAACAGCTTTTTATACTTTTCCGGTAAATCGACAAAAAACGGCTTACGCTGCTTGATCGGTCAAGCATACTTATAGCATGGACAGGCTATTACGAGAACAGCGAGTCCGGGTGGTTTACCCGCTTGACGAACGCCTCCTCCAAGAAGCCGGACAACCTGGAGCACGCCGTGGCCCTGCACTTCATGTACTACGACTTCTGCCGGAAGCACCAGACGCTGAAGCAGACCCCCGCACAAGCTGCCGGCCTGGCAGATCATCAATGGTCCATCGACGAGCTGGTTGGCCTGCTCGGAACCGCCGAATCAGTCTGACCCACTACCCGGCGGCCCGGGTCACCACACCACTCATCGCGTTCGGGCGGCGCAAGCACCGCTCCGCCGGTTGTGTCCCCCTTGGCAACGGCCCGGGCTTGGGATACATTATGTGGCACCGGCAACGGGAAGGGGCCTGCCAGTACCCGGCCACGGATAGGCCGGCGGCATCCGGACACACGGAGGTTGCGGTAAGCCCATGTTTCTCAAGCGATTATCCTGCCAGGGGTTCAAGAGCTTCGCCGACCGGACCGACTTCGACTTCCAGCCCGGCGTCACCGGGATCGTCGGGCCGAACGGCTGCGGCAAGAGCAACGTCGTCGATGCCATCAAGTGGGTCCTCGGCGACCAGAGTGCCCGGAGTCTGCGCGGCAAGCAGATGACGGACGTCATCTTCAACGGCTCGGGCACGCGGCGAAGCTCGGGCATGGCCCAGGTTGACCTGCTGTTCGACAACGGCGACCGCGGGCTCGCCTGCGAGACGGACGAGGTGACCATTACTCGCCGGCTCTACCGCTCCGGCGAAAGCGAATACCTGATCAACCACGAGACGGTCCGGCTCAAGGACGTCCGCGAGCTGTTCATGGACACCGGTATCGGCGTGGGGGCCTACTCGATCATCGAGCAGGGCAGGGTAGACGTGCTTCTCCAGGCCAACCCTCAGGAGCGGCGGGTAATCTTCGAGGAAGCGGCCGGCATCAGCCGGTACAAGGCCCGCAAGCGCGAGGCCGAGCGCAAACTCGGCCGGGTCGAACAGAACCTCCTGCGGATCGAAGACATCATTGAAGAGATCGAGAAGCGGCTCCGGAGCATCAAGTACCAGGCGGGCAAGGCCCGTCACTTCCTGGAATTCGACAGGCAACTCCACGAGAAACGGGCAACTTACTCGTTGGCTGAGTACCACCGGCTCACCGGGCGGCAGCAGGAGCTTGAGGGTAATGCCGCCCGACTCAGCGACGAGGCGACCCGGCTGCGGACCTCGATCAGCTCGGCGGAGGCCCGGTCGGTGACACTCGACGGCGATCTGCTCAAGCTCGAGGCAGAGCTCCACCAGGTCGAGCAGCAAATCCTGGCCAACGCCTCCGAGATCACCGCCCATACCGAGCGGATCGACCAGTCCCGCCAGCGCATCGACGAACTGGTCTCGGTCCGCCGTCGGGCCCAGCAGCGCCTCGCCGTCGAACGCCAGCGTGCCGACCGCCTGCGCCGGCAGGTCGAAGCGGAAGAATCCGCGACCGCCTCGCTTGAAGGCGAGCTCGAGGCCGCCCGCGGATCGGTCGAAACGCTGACCCTGGAGGACGGCAAGCTCTCCCAGGAGCTGACCGCGCTGCGGGCCACGAGCGAGGACGAGAAAGCCGGCATCATAGATCTGCTCCGCCGGACGTCCCAGTTGCACAACGAGATCCAATCACTCGACCAGCACCGGGAACATCTCCAGGGCGAGAAGGGCCGATTGCACGCCCGGCACCAGCAGGTCGCCGTCGAGCTTCGCGAGCTGCTGGAGACCCGGGCCCGGATCGACCAACGGGCGACGGAGATCACCGGGCTCATCCAGGCCCAGACCGAGCAGTTGGACGCCAAGAAGCAGCAGGCGGCCCGGGTCGATACTGATCGGGCAAATCTGAACGGCCAACTGGCGGCGGCCAAGGAGTACCGCAGCGGGCTGCTGAGCCGAAAGCAACTCCTCACCGATCTCGACCGGCAATTGGAAGGCGTGGACGCCGGCGTCCGCGAGCTGCTGCACCGCAAGGAGCAGGACCCCACTGGACAGGCCTTCAGCTACGTCTGCGGCATGGTGGCTGATCTGGTCGCCGTCGATGTCGCCAGCGCGATCCTGATCGAGACCGCCCTGGGCGAATACGATCAGTACCTGGTGGTCGAGGACAGCCAGGCGTTCTTCAACGACGCTGAGGTCATCGCCGAGTTCCCGGGACGCGTGCATGCGATATGCCTGGACCGTCTCCCCCCGTTCATCGATGGCCGGGACTTCTCGCAGCAGGAAGGATTCGTCGCTTGCGCGATGGACGTGGTTCGGCACCCGGAGGACGCCGACCGGCTGGTCCGGCACCTGCTCGGCAAAACGATCATCGTTCGCACGTTCGAGGATGCGCTTCGGCTCGCGGCTCAGAATCCGCCGATCTACCGTTACGTGACCCAGAGCGGCGAACTCCTGGACCCGCACCAGGGGTTGTGCGAACTAGGCCCGGCGGGCGGGCGGGCGGGGCTGATCTCCCGAAAGAGCGAGCTCCGCGAGATCGACGACCAGATCGAAGAGGTCGAGGACCGGATCGAGATCATGTCCAATCGCCTGGAAGAGACCTCTACCGAGCTGGCCCATCTGGAGCAGGTTCAGGAGGAGCTTCGATCAGCCGTCCACGAAGCCTACAAGGCAGAGGTCGAGAACAATGCCGCCCGCAACAGCAACGAGAACGCCATCCAGCGACTGACGCAGGAGCAGCCCCTGATCGCGGGAGAGGTCGAGTCGATCGAGATGCAGATCCGCGAGGCGGCCCGGCGGGCCTCGCAAAGCGGCGAGTCGCTGTCCCAACTCGAGAAGGACAATGCTGAGCGCGAGCATCGGGTCAGACAGGCCGAGGAGGACATCGTCGTGCTCGTCCATCGTCGTTCGCAGTTGGCGGAGCGCGTGACCGAGGCCAGGGTGAACGTTGGTGAGTTGGCCCAGCGGCGCACCCTCCTGGCCGACAACCTCCGGAGCCTGCGGGAATCGCAAGCCGACAGCGACGAGGCCGTCCAGGCATCGGCCCGCGAGGCCGGCGACGCATCGCACCGCATCATGCAGACGGAACGGACGGTGCTGGCGGCGGAAAGCCGGCTGGCCGAGCTCGTCGCCGCCAAGGAGCAGCTCGAGGCAGACACCCTCGTCCACCGGCATACCCGCGAGCAGATCCGCTTCGAGACCGAGCAGCTCGCCGCCCGGATCAGGGCGGATCGAACCGCCGTGACGGAGATCGAGGAAAAGCTCCACCGCCTCCAGATGGAAGCCCAGGAGGTTCGCATCCACCTCGAGGACCTGACCTCGCGGGTTCGCGAAGACCTGGGGATTGACCTGGCCGAAAGCTACGCCGGGTACCGCCACGAAGATCAGGATTGGGAGGCGCTGGAGGCCCAGATCGCCGACCTGAAGAGCAAGATCCAACGGCTCGGAAACGTCAACCTGGATGCGATTGCCGAACAGGAGGAGCTCCAGAAGCGGGCAGAGTTCCTGAGCGGGCAGCGCAGCGACCTCAGAAGTGCCAAGAAGCAACTTGAGGAGCTGATCGCCCAGCTCAACGCCGAGTGCCGGGAGCGATTCACGCGGACCTTCGAGGCGGTCCGGGGCCACTTCCAGGACCTGTTCCGCAAGCTGTTCGGGGGGGGCAAGGCGGACGCCATGCTCGAGACCCCGCCGGAGGGCCAGCCGATGGACGTGCTGGAAGCGGGCATCGAGATCCAGGCCCGCCCCCCGGGCAAGGAGCTCCAGAGCATCTCGCTGCTCTCGGGCGGGGAGAAAACGCTGACCGCCATCGCCCTCGTGCTGGCCATCTTCCGCAGCCGCCCGTCACCGTTCGCGATCCTCGACGAGGTCGATGCCGCCCTCGACGAAGCCAACAACGAGCGGTTCAATCGCATCGTCGGCGAGTTCCTCGATCGCTCCCAGTTCGTCCTCATCACCCACTCAAAACGCACCATGACGATCGCGGACGTGCTCTACGGCATCACCATGCAGGAGGCCGGCGTCAGCAAGCGGGTCAGCGTCAGGTTCGACGCCACCGGCGACACCACGGCCGCCGTCGCCTGACCGTTCCAATGGCCGGCGACGATCCAAGTACGCAAGCGGGGCAACCACGAAGCGGGTGAAGGGGGGAATCAGGCCGAACAACCGTTCACGGCTCGCCGATCACGGTGACTATGACGTTTCTCTCGCGGGGCTTGATGTCGCACTCGAGATGGAAGATCTGCTGCCAGGTCCCGAGCACGAGCCGGCCGTCGCGAACCGGCACCGTCAGATCAGGCCCAAGCCAACTGGCTTGCAGGTGCGAGTGCCCGTTGCCATCGTGCCACGTCTGCTCATGGCCATACTCCCGGCTTGGAGGAATGAGCTTGTCGAGGATCTCCGGCAAGTCACGTCGCAGGCCCGGATCGAACTCTATCGTGCCGACAACTCCCGTGCTGCCGACATTGAAAACGTGCGCGATCCCGGTCTTTACGCCCGCAGCTTGCACGACCTGGGCAACCTTATCGGTGATATCGTGCATGGCCCGGTGGCCGGAGGTGCTGACAGTTATTTGATCCTGGTAAGCCATCATCAGAGCTCCTTGTGAAACGGCGTCTCTGGGCCGGTTATTCTATCGGGCGGGAGGCGGGTTTGCAGGATCGATCGGGCGGCCGACAACGGCCACCGTATCCCTGGAGAGGTCTACAATCGATACCTCGGCGTGGGAGTCAACGTCCCCCCGGGCGAGTAGTCAATAGGAAAAGAACGACACGGTGGCTTGCCGCGCCTTGTTCCGGTAGGATGGCGGCACCTAAGCCCGGCGATGTAGTCGGGCACGACCTGCCAGGGAAAAGCCATCTGAAGGAGCTTGACGATGACAGAAGCCAGAACGAGCCGGAGGCTCTTTCTTCGGGATGGGATGGCCGCCGGCGCGGCGGCCGGATTGGCGTTCTCGCGGATGACGGCTTCGAGCTACGCACGGGTGATCGGTGCCAATGACCGGATCAACCTCGGTCTGATCGGTTGCGGCGGGCGAGGGCGATGGATCATGGAGCACATGGTGAAGCCGGCCAACGCGAATACCGCGCTGGTAGCGATCAGCGATATCTGGAAGCTTCGGCTGGACACCTACCCGGCCCAGGCGGAAGAGCTGCTCGGCGTGAAACCGAAAGCCTTCCCTGATTATCACAAGCTCCTGGAGCATCCGGACCTGGACGCGGTGATCATCGCCACGCCGGCCCATCAGCATTGCGGTCAGACGACCGACGCGGTCCAGGCCGGCAAGCACGTTTATGTCGAAAAGCCAATCGCGCCGATCGCAGCCGATCTTTCTGCGCTGAACAAATGCCACGACGCCGTGAAGGCGTCAAAGCTGGCCGTCCAGAACGGGTCCCAGGGTGTCAGTTGCCCGGCCACTCGCGCGGTAAAGCAGTTCATCGCCGACGGCAAGCTGGGCAAACTGTTTCGCGTCGAGGGCATCGAGTCGTGGACCGTTCCTTACTGGATCCATTACAAGGGTCCCAAGACCGAAGCGGAAACGAACTGGAAGGCCTTTCTTTACAACCGCAAGTATCGGTCTTTTGACGCTCATCAGCACGCGTCCTGGATGGGTTATCACGATTTTTCCAGCGGTGCGATCGGCGGGTGGATGAGTCACTTCATCAACTTCGTTCACTTCGTCACCGGCTGCGATTGCCCCGTGGCCGCAACGGCCTTCGGCGGAGAGTACGCCCCGGGAAACGACCCTCGCTGCGACGCACCGGACCAGGTCACGGTGATCCTGCAATATGCCGAGGGGTTCCATACGCAGTTCGTCAGCCACTTCGGCAGCTCCATCGGCGACGAGACGACTCTTTTCATGTTCGAAAAAGGTTCGCTGAGAACCCGATTCGGGCATAACATCGGCAACCCGGCCTACTCGAGCGAGGGCGTCAACGACAAGATCCCGGCCCATAAGCTGCTGGACTCCGACCCGCCGTATCCCGGCAAGGCGCACATGGAGAACTGGTTCGATTGCATTCGCAGCGGTGGCGAACCGAACGCCAACATGGATTACGGCTACAAGCAAGGGATCGCGGTGCTCATGGGCGACACGGCCTACGGTCTTGGCCGCAAAGTCAAGTTCGACAAGCAGCAGCGGACAATCCGCGGGTAGAAGGTTTTGTCAACCCACGTCAATCGCCGCGAACGTTGAACTCCGCCAACTCCTGGAGCATCGCGACGTAGTTCCGGACGGGGATGTAGTTGACGACGCTGTTACCGGTGCCGAGAGCGTAGCCGCCGCCGGGCGCGCATGATTCGAGGATCTCCCGCGTGCAGCGGCGAATCTCCCCGGGTGATTGCCGGGCCAGGAGGTCCACGTCAACGCCGCCCAGCACGGCAATCCGATCGCCGTAGCGCCGCTTGAATGACGACACCGGCTCGATGACGTCCTCGAAGCTGTGCCGGGCGTCGATGCCAACGTCCTCGATCAGATCCTCCATGACCGATTCGAGGTTCCCGCAGGCGTGCAGCAGAAAGGGTTTGTCCTCCGCGTGGGCGACTTCGGCCATACGCTGCTGCCAGGGGAATATGTACTCGCGGAGATGATCGGGCGAAATCATGGTTGCGGTCTTATGGCCCATGTCGTCCCCCAGCCAGATCGCCCGTACTGCGCCGTGCTTTGCCGCCTGGACATACTGCTCGACGAATCGGCGGCCGATCCGGTCGACAATGTCGCGAACCAGGTCCGGCTGATCGTATAGGGCAACGGCCAGCGGCTCGTAGCCCATGAGCCACATCGTCCATTCGAGCACCCCCGAGGAGGTGACGATGATCCCCATGCCGGGCGGCACGTTCCCGGCAATGAAGTCAAGTCGCTCACTGCTGAACGGCGTCTCGGGCCACGGGTATGCGTCGAACTGGTCGCGGGAGGTGATCACGCCGTTGGTCTCGGTGGTCCAGCAGCGATCCTCCCGGCCCAGTTGGGCGGTGTTGGCGGCGAAAGCGACTTTGCGAACGGGGTAGGTGAGCCCCTCCAACCCGACGGTGATGAAGTCCGGCCCGGCAATCCGCTGGAACTCAATCCGCCACAGCCAGTAGCGTTGCCAGTCGGCGTACTCCCGATCGGGGGCGACGGCTTCCGGACCATGTCCGAGGACGGCGTGGATGAAATCATGGTCGGCGAACAGCTCGATCACGGGCACCCGGTCCGGCACCGCCCGCCGGAGGACCTTGTCCACCTGCGTGTAATCGGGCTGAAGTCGGGGAAACAGGTCAACCCATGACATAAGGCCAACTCCGGTGAGACGGTCATGCTAACTCGCGCACCTTTGAATGCGATCGGGCTGGGCATCGCGGTTGAAATGGCCGCGGTCCGGGTCTATAATACCATCCACGGGCAAGAGACGAGATGAGCACGCGATTGGCTCCACGCTACTTCAAGCCTGATTCGGTCAGTCCTTTGTTTTCTCCGGATTCGCTGAGTTCCAAGGGTTAACCGGAGGTTCCCGTGACCAGGGTATTAGTAGTCCATTATGACAAGTCGATCCGCTCGCGGCTGGAGATGCTCGCCGGGCTCCGCTACGAGGTGGATACCGCCAAGCACCTGGTGGCCGGCATCAGGCAGATGGCCAGGGACAAGCCTGACGTGATCGTGGTCGGGCACGACGCCAACAAGGAGGAAGGGGTCCGCCTGCTGCGCTACATGCGGGATAACACCTTGAGAATACCGGTGGTGGTCGTGGTTTCTCCCGGGGCCGGTGCCTCCCAGCCATTGTTAATGAAGCTCGGGGCGAAAGGCATCGTCGAATATCCTGTGGATCAGGAGCGGTTACACCGGGCGATCGCCGCGGCCCTGGAGACCCATCGGGTGGTCACTTCCGCCCCCCCGCCCATCACCGAGGAAGAGCGCAAGAGCAATCTATCGGTGCTCGAGACCAGGCTGAACCGGGCCATGAAGTGCTTTGCGGGCAAGAACCTGGTTTACATTCAGTCGAAGATCCTCGGGGGCGGGACGACGAAGCCACGGATCTGCTTGAAATGCCCGTTGCGAGCGGAGTATGGCCTGAATCGCGAGGTGTACTACGAGTTCATCCGCGACGTCTGTTGCAGCGACCCGGCCAGATGTGAGGCGGTGCAGCAGTTCGAGGCGGCCCGGGAATCCGCGTAGGGGTGGATGAAGAACCCTGTCTCGGTGCTCAGCTCGGCCCGATTTCCGCCACCTCCTGGCGAGCCGCCGGCGGCGTGAGAAGTAGTGTGAGGCCGGCGGCGGGCGCGGAAGAGTCTTGACACCCCCGGCTAAGATCGTTAGGGTCCCGAGGATGCGCTAAGAGGCTTGCAACAGCGGCTGAAGGCAGAAGTAGGCCGGCGATGCAAGCCTCTCTTTGAAATGTATGGCTCACCGAAGGTGGCCGGCGGCCGCCGGCGCTGCCCGGGGCGCGGTGATTAACTGCCGAGACTAAAGAATGGTACCTGTAAGGAAGACCTCGAAAGCCCGGAAGAACAAACGCCGCTCGCACCAGGCCCTGGCCCGCCCGAATCTGGTCGCGTGCCCGAAGTGCGGCGTGGCGAAGCGACCCCATGCCGCTTGCGAGAACTGCGGCTATGCCACTAGCCAGGTGGCGCTGGTTCTCAAGGAGCAGGAGTCCTAGGTCCCATGCGAATCGGCGTCGATGCGATGGGAGGGGACTATGCGCCGAGGGAGGTTGTGCGCGGTGCCTTGGAGGCGGTGCCGGAGTTGAACGGGCACGAGGTCGTTCTGTTCGGGGACGAGAAGACGGTTACGCAAGAGCTTGAGCGACGGGGGGGGGCTGATGAACGGATTGCAGTCGTCCACACCTCCCAGGTGATCGGCATGAATGAGGTGCCGGTCGAGGCGGTCCGGCAAAAACGGGGCTCCTCCATTTGCCGAATGGTGCAGATGGCGGCCGACCGTGAACTGGACGCGGTGATCAGCGCCGGCAACACGGGGGCATTTGCCGCGGCAAGCCAGCTCCGCATGAGGCTGCTGCCGGGCGTGTCCCGGGCTGGCATCGCAGTGGTGCTCCCGTCGTTTACCGGCCCGATCGTGTTGTGCGACGCGGGGGCGAACCTCGCGCCCAAGCCGCACCATCTGGTCCAGTATGCGATGATGGCCGGCGCGTACGCCCGGCACGTACTGAAGGTGGATCGCCCTCGGATCGCATTGATGTCGGTGGGCGAGGAGGGCCTCAAGGGCACGACACTGGTCAGACAGGCCCACGAATTGCTCCGGCCCGCCCGGCGGGCGAATTTCGTCGGCAACGTCGAGGGCCGGGACCTGTTCCGCGGCGGGTGCGACGTCGTGGTCTGCGACGGGTTCGTCGGGAACATCGCCCTGAAGTTGATCGAGGGGTTGGCGGAAGGGTTGTTCAAGACGATCTCGAAGGAGATCGCACTGGCGAGCCCGGACCTGGCCAAGAGCTTCGATCCGGTCGTCAAGCGGGTATGGGCCAATCACGACTATGCCGAGTACGGCGGCGCACCGCTCCTCGGCATCGACGGGGTGTGCATCATTTGCCATGGCAGCAGTGACCACACAGCCATCCGAAACGCGATCCGGGTGGCCAGCGAGTACCTTGAACAGGACCTGAACTCGACCATCGCCGCTGAGCTGGATGATGAGCCTGCTGCCCGGCGGCCCAACCACCAATAGTGAAGAACCTGTATGGGTGATCGACTTCCGATTATGATCCAGGGCATGGGTTCGTGTTTGCCCGATCGGGTGATGACGAATGCCGATTTCGAGAAAACACTTGACACCTCGGATGAGTGGATTCGTACGCGCACGGGTATCCGCGAGCGTCGCATCGCAGGCGACGGAGAGAACACCCTGACCCTGGCCCTGTCGGCTTCTCAGCGCGCGCTGGACGACGCCGGTTTGGCCCCGGCGGACCTGGATCTGATCATCGTGGCGACCTCGACGCCTTTTGTCCCCATTCCGGCGACGGCATGTTACCTGCAGAACAAGCTGGGATGCGGGCACACCGGAGCGTTCGACGTTCAGGCGGCATGCAGCGGGTTCGTGTACGCTCTTGTCACGGGCGCCTACCTGTTGAGTTCCGGGCAGTATCATCATGTTCTGGTGCTTGGCGCCGAAACGATGTCCAGCGTCACCGATTTTGAGGATCGTTCCCTGTGTGTGCTGTTGGGCGACGGGGCGTCAGCCGCCATTCTGTCGCAGGCTGACAACGACGTGAGTGGGATGTATGACCATTGTCTCGGCTCCGACGGCGGCGGGGCCCCGATGCTCTGGGTCCCCGCGGGTGGCTCGATGGAGCCCGCATCGACGAAAACGGTCAACGAACGGCTTCACTATCTCAAGATGAACGGCCGCGAGGTATACAAGTTTGCCGTGGTCAAGATGCGTGAGGTGATCGAGGAAACGGCGGCCCGGGCGCGGATCAGCATCGATGACCTGACGCTGATCGTGCCGCACCAGTCGAACCTGCGGATCATCGAATCGGTCAGCGAGAAGCTGGGCATTCCGATGAGGAAGATGGCGGTGAACATCGAGAAGTACGGCAACACATCAGCGGCGTCGGTTCCGCTGGCGCTGGAGGAAGCGTGTCGAGCGGGCCGGGTGTCCAGGGGTGATTGGATCCTGCTGGCAGGATTCGGTGCCGGTTACACCTGGGCGTCAGCCCTGCTGAGGTTTTGAGGGAGTGCCGGGCATGCCCAAGACAGCCGTTCTGTTTGCCGGCCAGGGCGCTCAGTCGGTCGGGATGGGCAAGGACATAGCCGCGGTGTCGCCGCCAGCGGCAGCGGTTTTCGAACGCGCCAACGAGGTGGTGGCCTGGGACCTGCGAACCTTGTGCTTTGAGGGCCCGGCCGAGCGGCTCGAGCAGACCGACGTGCAGCAGCCGGCCGTTTTCACCGCCAGCGTGGCCATTTGGCGGGCGCTCAACGACGGGAAGGACCTCGGTGAGGCCCCGGCGGCGATGGCGGGCCTCAGCCTGGGAGAGTACACCGCGCTTCACGCCGCGGGTAGCGTCTCATTCGAGGATGCCCTGCGGCTGGTGCAGCGGCGTGGCGAAGTGATGCAGTCGGCCTCGAGGGTGGTTCCCGGCGGCATGGTCACTGCCCTCGGGCTGGAACCCGAGCAGGTGGAGGCAATCTGTCGCGAGGCGTCAGCCGAGGGCGTGGTCGGTCCGGCGAATTTCAACTGCCCGGGCCAGATCGTGATTTCGGGCGTCAAGTCGGCTTGCGAGCGGGCGGCGAAGTTGATCGATCAGGCCGGCGGCCGGGCGGTCCCGCTCAAGGTGGCGGGGGCATTCCACTCGCCCCTGATGAAACCGGCCGCGGACGGGCTGGCAGAAATGCTGGCCCGGACCCCATTCAAGACCCCCGGGGTCCCGGTCGTGGCAAACGTGAATTGCCAGGATCATCGTGATGGCGGTACCATTCGGCAATGGTTGACCGGGCAGTTGACGCAGCCCGTGCGGTGGCAGGCGTCGATCGAGCGGCTCATCCGCGAGGGCGTCCAGCGGTTCGTTGAGATCGGGCCCGGCCGGGTCTTGACCGGACTGCTCAAGAAGATCTCGCGATCCGTGCCGGTCGAGAACGTCAGTACGGCAGATGGCTTGGCCAGGCTGGTGGCGTTGGCGGGTTGAATCGGTGGTTTACCGGATCCCGGTCGTTGGCCCGAAGCGCCGCCGCCGGTCTTCACGAACAAGGACCGGGGGTGTACGCCAAGGCGCGGTGGGCGGCGGAACTGGAGGAACAAGCGATGCCACTGAGCAACCAGGTGGGCGTCGTCACGGGCGGGGCCCGAGGCATTGGCCGGGCGATCTGTCTGGCCATGGCCGAACGGTCCGCCACGGTGATTGCCGCGGATCTCAACGCGGGGGGACTGGCCTCAGTGGCCGACGAGGCCAAGAGAAGCGAGCTGAGCGGCACCATCGTACCCAAGACGCTCGATGTGACCGATCGGGGCGCGGTGGAGGCGTTCGTCGAATGGGTGGTCGAGGATTTCGGCAAGATCGACATTCTGGTCAACAACGCGGGCATTACGCGGGACAGTTTGTTGATGAACATGGAGGACGAGCAGTTCGACGTGGTGTTGTCCGTGAATCTGCGCTCCGTTTTCCTGATGACCCGGGCGGTGAGCCGGCACATGGTCCGGGCTCGTTACGGGCGGATCGTCAACATCGCCAGCGTGTCGGGGATGATGGGCAACCCCGGGCAGTGCAATTACGCCGCGAGCAAGGCGGGCGTGATCGGCTTCACCAAGACGGTGGCCAAGGAGCTGGCCCGCCGGGGGATTACCGCCAACGCCGTGGCTCCCGGCTTCATCGACACTGAGATGACGAACGTGTTGCCGGATAAGGTCAAGGAGAGCGTCACGCAGGTGATCCCGTGTCAGAAGATGGGCGAGCCGCAGGATGTGGCCGCCGCGGTGATGTTCCTGGCGTCACCGGACGCGAAGTACGTGACCGGCCAGGTGCTGTTGGTGGACGGCGGATTGAATATGTAGGGTATTGCCAGAGCTCGTGGGCCGCGGGCGGCCCGCGGATGGTGGAACGGTTGTTCATGAGGAGGTTGCCGTGGTGACAGCCGACGAAATCGAAGGCAAGGTACTATCGATCGTAAGTGAGCAGATGGGAATCAACAAGGCGGAAATCACGCGCGAGACATCGTTCATCAATGATCTCAACGCCGATTCGCTCGACATCGTCGAGCTCGTCATGGAGTTTGAAGACAACTTCGAGATGAGCATTCCTGACGAAGAGGCAGAGAAGATCAAGACGGTCGGTCAAGCGATCGATTACATCGTGGCCAACCAGGGCCAGAGTTGAGGCGCGTCTTTGGCGACCTTGGGGTCAGGTTGATTGTCATCGGCCCGGCCGCAGGAAGAGGCCTGCCCGCGGCCCCGCGGGCGGCACGCCAAGGAGAGCTCCCACGGGCGATCAACTAGCGAGATCGCCTCCTGCGGCGTAGGGCAAGCGTCTGGTCAATCAGGTGAGTGGTCCGCATGTCGAAGCGACGCGTTGTCATCACAGGCATGGGCGTCGTCACGCCTCTGGGGGGATCCGTGGATCAGTTCTGGGAAGGACTGATTTCCGGAAGAAGTGGCATTGGACCTCTGACGCTGTTTGACTGTTCCGGTTTTGCGACGCGCTTCGCTGGCGAATGTCGTGATTTCGATCCTACCCGGTGGATGAACTCCAAACTGATCAGGCGTCTGGACCGGTTCGCTCAATTTGCATTGGCGGCCGGTATCGATGCGGCCCAGGACAGCGGTCTGGATTTCTCGGCTGAAGACCCCTACCGTGCGGGGGTGATCATCGGTTCGGGCATCGGTGGGATCTGGGAGATCGAGCAGCAGCATATTCGGCTTCGGGACAAGGGTCCCTCGAAGGTTTCGGCCTTCACCATTCCCAAGCTGATGGTCAACGCGGCCAGCGGGAACCTCTCCATCCGGCTCGGCACCCGGGGCCCGAGCAGCGCGGTGGCGACCGCCTGCGCATCAGCCACCAACGCCATGGGCGATGCTCTCCGGTCCATCCAGCGGGATGAGACGGACATCATGATCACCGGGGGCAGCGAAGCGGCAGTGACCGGGATCGGCATGGCGGCCTTCAACGCCATGCACGCCTTGAGCACCCGCAACGATGATCCGCAACGGGCCAGCCGACCGTTCGACAAGAACCGCGACGGTTTCGTCATGGCCGAGGGGGCCGGCATCCTTATCTTCGAAGAGTTCCGACACGCCCGGAAACGAGGCGCCCGCATCTATGCGGAGGTACTGGGCTACGGCATGAGTGCCGACGGTACGCACATCACCCAGCCTGACGAAACCGGAACCGGCGCCGCCGCGGCCATGCGCAGCTGCATCGGTGATGCCAACGTCGCCCCCGAGACGTTGGACTACATCAACGCCCATGGCACCGGGACCGTGCTCGGCGACCTGGCGGAGACCCTGGCGGTCAAGACCGTACTCGGCCACCACGCCAAGACCGTGGCCATCAGCAGCACGAAATCCGCCACCGGACACCTGCTCGGGGCCAGCGGCGGGGTGGAACTCGTGGCCTGTGTACTGGCGATCCACAACCGCACCGTCCCCCCGACCATCAACCTGGACACGCCTGATCCCCGGTGCGACCTGGATTACGTGCCCCACCAGGCCCGCGACATGAACGTACGCCGGGCCATGTGCAATTCCTTCGGCTTCGGCGGACACAATGCCTGCATCCTGATCGGCGCCCCGGACTGAAAACGGCAGGAATCAAGTCTGGCCCACGATCGGCCGATAACCTCGGGGGGGAAGGGTGCGCCTGTACATAGTCCGCGCGTTGGCGCCCCCACGGTTGTGTCATGCCCGAACACCAGGAAGACATTGATGCCCTGTTGTCCGAGGTCAGCGCCCTGGCCGATGAAGCCATCGCCGACATCTCGGGCGAGGAATCTGCCCCCGGCCCCGAGGGCAGCCCGGACACCAGCGCCACCGCCGCTGAGCCGCCGCAGACCAGCCAGACCGAACCGGCTGCTACAACGAGCGAACCACCCGCCCCCGCGGTGCCCTCGGAACCGCCGCCCGTCTCGCCGCCGACCCTGGGCGCCCCCGACATACCTGCCACCCCACGAGCCCGGGAGGATCCGGCACGCGTCCTCCACCTCCAGGTCCCCGTCATCGTCCAACTGGCGGAGAGGACCATGCCGCTGTCCGAGATCATTACCCTCACCACCGGGGCCATCATCGAATTCGACAAACCCTCCGACGGCCAGCTTGACCTGATGATCAACAACAAGTGCATCGGCCAGGGGCAGGCGGTCAAGGTCGGCGAGAACTTCGGGCTCCGCGTTGCGAACGTCGGCTCCGTCCGCGAGCGCATCAAAGCCATGGGCGAGTAGGAGAGTGAGATCTGGACCTCTGCAACCCGAAATCCGCAATCTGAAATCTGCACCGTGCAATCCGGAACTCCTCCCCTTCCCCTACCCGGCTTTTCCCTTGACGCCCACGGCGCTGGCTCGCATAGTGCATCCCATGTCCCCCGCGTACAGGGAGCCGCCGGCGTTCCGAGGTCACATCGGCCAGCGAATCCGGTATTACCGCCAGCAGATGGGCCTGACCCAGACCGCGCTGGCGCGGCGGGCAAACGTGAATCAGGGTTTCCTCAGTGAGATCGAGCGGGGCAAGCGCAAGCCCTCGCCCTCTTCGCTCCACGCGGTTGCCGTCGCGCTGGACGTCCCACCCGCGGTCCTGATCGGCGAAGGGCCGGACCACGACACGCCCCAACCGTTGGAAACGCTGGAGCTGCCCTTGCTGGGAGCCATCCCGGCCGGCCCCCCGAATGAGAGCCAGGAACAGATGGAGATGTTCCCGGTGCTTCGCCATTTGTGGGCACCCGACCGGTACTGCCTACGACTGACCTTCAATTCGATGGAGCCGACGCTCAAGCCCGGCGATCTCGTCCTCGTCCAATACCGCTCCAGCGTTCGTCCCGAACACGTTCAGGGACGGATCTGTGCCTGCCTCCTCGACGGCGCCACGACGCTCAAGCGGGTCTCCGTTGAACGACGACAAGGCTCGCTGTTGGTCGTACTCAGGGGCGATAACCCGGAGGTGCCTCCGATGGTGATCGACGAGACCCACGAATTCTCCATCCAGGGTGTGGTTACCCATCTGGTCAGCCGCGATCTGTAGAGAGACCCGTGTCATTTCCTGCACACCCGTGCAAAACGACACCCGCCCGCGGACAGACCGCTCGGGGCGATGGGAAGGCTGATTACACGGGGCTCGGCCCCCTTTCACCGCCGACAACGCTCAACACGACCCTCTACTCGGTTGCCGACCTGTGCAAGAGATGACACAGTACCGGCCCGCGCCCACAGGCCGACAAAGACCGCCCGCTCGTATCAGTGAATCCTAAGCCATTCTCGGCAAGAGAGTTACGAATCGCTCCAGTCAGCAGGCACATCTCCGACAGCATTGGCACGCCGGTTGTATTGACAAGTCGGTTGGAGGAACGAGGAAAAGCGAGATGAATGTTTGTTCAGTCCAGCCACGGAGGAGGTATCGCTTCAGGCTGTCCGACGTGATCTGTCCTGATCGCGGGCAGGTACAGCAACAGATCACTGCCAACCTGCAGGTGTCAGGTGAAGTGATGTTCATGAGCGATAAAGGTGAGGAGGCCGATCGTTTTGCAATCGTCGAGGTGGAAGGGATTCTCTCTCCGCTGATCGTTCCGGTTGAACACTTGCGGCCGCTGCCGGCCGCAGAGGCGGAGCGAACCAGCAGGCCGGTTCCCGTTCACCACGAGTGAAGGTTTGATGGAGCGGGACGTGTAGCGAGCTTGTGGTAGGGAAAAGCTGCCTCCATTGTGAGGTAGGTCCGTAGGCGGCCTTTCCGGGAAAAGCAGGTCGAAGACGGACCATGATTCTCTCTCCCTCCCAGGCTTGGGTTACCCCATCTTCGGGGTAATCCTCGCCTGGAGACGGGGGGGGTGAGGTGGCCGCCAATCGAAGCGGCAAGCTACGGTCTTGCGTTCGGGTCTATTCTCCCGAAGCGGGAGCGCTTGGTGGTACTGAGAGAGGCCCTCCAAGCGAAACGCCTCACTCACCAACCGAAGCCGGTGGTGCGGTGATAGATCTCTCTCCCAGGCTTGGGTTACTCCCAGAGTAACCCTCGCCTGGCGATTGGGTGGATCGTTCTCGTCGGCCACAGTATGTGGCTGATGATCGAATAGATAATGCATTCCAGGCCCGGGTCGGGTGATGATTCGGGATGACCCGTGCCTGGAAAGGTAGGCCCGGTATCAGGCTGAGCTGACGCCGGGCGCAATACGGATCTCTCTCTCCCTGCCAGGCTTGGGTTGCGCTCTGCGGCCCTTGCCTGGTTTTTTTCACGCTCCGATGAACGGCACGTGGCAGGGCTTGGCGCCCTCTGTCGTGCCCGGAGCCGCTGTTCAGGCGCTCCAGCCGATGCCCCCCGGCCGCGGTGACGGCTGGACTGATCCCGGGGCGGGGATTCTTTTTAACTATTTGCAGGCTAAATGGTTACGTCGGTGCGCGGGAACGGCGGGATGACCTGTACCGGCCGGCGGGTTGTAACCCCTGTAATGCCAGCAGGTTACGATCCCGGCCGGGCACGGCGCGGGCAGTCAGCCCGGGCTCGACCAGTCCCGCAGAGCAGGTTCCCCAAAGAGCTTGATCGTCGAAAACCATTGCAGTAGGATAACTTGCGTGCGTTGACCGGCGTAGCGGCGCGGGCTGTGTGCAGCACCTCGAAGCTGAGCGCCCACAACCCCGACAGAGTGTGCCGGCAGCGTGGCGGCGGGGGGAGGCACCTTGCGGATTGGCAGTTCGGGCGGCCAATGGGCCGGTAGTGGTATCCATCAGTTGGGGACACGTGTGCTGAGGCCAGCCATGCAGACGATCACCAAGAAAGAACTGATCGATCGAATCGCCGAAAAATGCTCCCACAAACGCGTGCTCGTCAAGAGAATCATCCAGGGCTTCCTCGATGAAATCATAAGTGAGCTGGGCAGCGGTAACCGTCTGGAATTCCGGGACTTCGGGGTTTTCGAGAGCAAGGTGCGAGCAGCCCGAACCGCGCAGAATCCCAAGACTCTCGAACGGGTCTCGGTGCCGTCCAAGCGGACGGTCAAGTTCAAGGTCGGCCGGCTCATGAAGTTGCGTCTTTCGCAGGCCTCCCGAGGGTCTTCCGCCGCCCTGGGCGGCGTCATCGGTGACGGCGCGAGATCCCCCGCGAGCAAACCACAGTCCTAGGAGCGTTCAGCACTGCCGGCGGGAGAAGCGGTCGCGAACCTTTTGCTGCTCGGCGTACAGGCCGCCCTCTCGGAAAGGGCGCACAAGGTCATCAAGCAGGTCGCTGAATAAGTAGAACGCAATACAGTCCCGGCTATACGGGTGAGAGCATTTCTTCAACTCTATACGGAGATGGAGCCATGAATCGCTGGACAAGGCCGTTGCTCGTGGTGTTGGCGGGTTTGAGCCTGACTTTGGCCGGCTGCGGGGACAAGGGCAAAACCGAAGCGCTGGAGAAGGACAAGGCTGACCTCCAGGCTGAGGTGAAGGAGTTGGAGGACCAAGCGGCCGACACGGAAAGGGAGCTGGCCGAAACCAGGAAAAACCTGAAGGCGGCAGAGGATCGGGCTGAAGATCTGACGAGCGAACTCAAACAGGCCCGCACGGAAGCCGAGGACCTCGGCAAGCAGCTCGAGTCGGCGAAGAAACTGGTCGACCGTGTGTCCGGCGAACTGGCCAAGGCACAGGACCAGGCCAATGCTGCCAAGAAGCAAGTCAGCGATTGCGGCAAGCAGCTCGAGGCGGCAAAGAAGCAGATCGAATCATTGAAGAAGAAAGCAGTCCCTTCCACTCAGCCGTAACGGATGAAGCCAACACGCCGGCCGGCCGTGCTGATCGTGCCGGGTGTCGGTCCGCGCCGCAGACGGCGCCGTGGCGGTGCTGCGTCAGCTTGAGGATCCAATCCGTTCAAGCACCTCGACGGCCGACCTGAGCGCGTTTATCATGCGAACCGGCACCCGGGGAGTGTAGCGCATGTCGGTTCGGTTGGTGGTCGGACGGGCGGGCAGCGGCAAGACGTGGCGATGTCTGGAGGCGATTCGGGCGCGCCTGCGGGAGGATCCCGCGGGCGGCAACAAGTTGCTGCTGCTGGTACCCGAGCAGGCCAGTTTCCAGATGGAGCGGGCGCTGATCGAGACACCCCGGATCAGCGGCTACACGCGGTGCGAGGTCCTGAGTTTTCAGCGGTTGGCGTACCGGATCTTTGCCGACACCGGCGCCGATCCCCGCCGGGGGGACCAGACGATCGGCCCGCTCGGGCGCATCATGGCGATCCGGCGGCTGATCCGCCGGGAGAGGTATTCGCTGCGGCTGCTCGACCGGGTAGCCGACAAGCCGGGGATGGTCAAAGAGGTTGCCGCCGCGCTCGACGAACTCATGCGGGAGAAGGTCGAGCCGCAGACACTGGCCGAGATGGCTGGGCATACCGAGCCGGACAATCCGCTGGCCGCGGCCAGGATCGCCGATCTGACCCGGTTGTATCAGGCCTATCTCGATTACCTGATCGACGACCGGCTGGACCCGGCCCAGTATCTCAACCTGGCGGCTGAGCGCTTGAGCGGTTGTGCTTGGCTCGCCGGCGCGGAACTCTGGGTGGACGGTTTCGCCGGCTTCACGCAACAGGAATACGTGCTGCTCACGAAGCTCGCCCGGCACGTGGCCGGCATGGAGATCACGATGCTGGTCAATCCGTCGGCGTCGGCGGTCAATCCGTCGGCGGTTGAGGCGGTCGAGCTACCGGGTGTTTCTTATTCGCTGTTCGCCCGGACGGAGCGGACGCTGGTCCGGCTGCGGCGGGAGTTCAAAACAGCGGGGATCGAACTGGGCGAACCGATCCGGCTGACGGCACCGCGAAGAATCGAATCGACAGCAGCGCGAAGAGGTAAGTTGACGGCGTCGCGATTCACTGCACCGGAGCTGGCCCGGCTCGAACGGAACCTGTTCAGCTTGCGCCCGGAGGACGGGCCCGCGTTGCCGTCGCACGAAGCCATCCGCGTACTCGAATTGCCGGACCGCCGGAGCGAAGTGGAGGCGGCGGTGGCGGAGATCCAGCGGCTTACGCGCGAAGCGGATCCTCCGATGCGCTACCGCGACATTGCGGTCATCGTTCGCGACCTGTCGTTGTATGACGACCTGCTGTCGGCCGCTTTGCGGGCACACGGGATTCCCTGCTTTCTCGACCGCCGCCAACCGACGGCTCATCACCCGCTGGTCGAACTGGTTCGGGGGCTTCTTGCGGTGGCGGCGGATGATTGCCGGCTCGATTCGGTCCGGCTAACGCTCAAGACGGGCCTGCTGCCGGTGGACGGTGCGGACGCCGACCTCCTGGAGAACTATTTGCTGGCAAGCGGAATCTCCGGGCGGTCCCGGTGGTCCGAGCCCTGGCACTACACGCGATTCTTCAAGCGCAAAGGGGCAAACGCCGAGCTCAGCGACACGCAGCGGGCGGTCCTGGACCGGGTCAACGTCATCCGCGAGCAATGGCGCTCGGCGGTGGGGCCCTGGCTCGATGCCGCCGCCGGGCACGGCGAAGCCCCGGGACGGTGGTGGGCGGAGGCGCTGTTCGGGTGCCTGGACCACGTTGAAGCAGGCCGACAATTGCAGGCCTGGGCTGACGACGCCGAAGCCGACGGCCGGAGTGATGAAGCGGACGCCCACCGACAGGTCTGGCTCGACTTCGTCGAACTGCTCGACGAGTTCGTCCATGCCCTGGGCACCGAGTCGATGGGGATCGATGAGTTCCGGGAAACGATCGAGGCTGCTCTGGCGGAGTTCAACCTGGGACTCGCCCCGCCGACGCTGGATCAGATCCTCGTCGGGGCGATCGAGCGGAGCCGGCATCCTGCCATTCGGGCCGCGCTGATCCTCGGGTTCGACGAGCACCATTTCCCGATGAAGCGGTCGGAAGACCCGCTGCTCGGCGATGCGGAGCGTGACTGGCTCGAGTCGGCCGGGGTCGAGATCGGCCCGTCCCGGTTACGTCAACTGCTGGATGAACGCATGCTCGCCTACATTGCGTTGACGCGGGCTTCTGACCGCCTGTGGATCAGCTATCCGCGCACGGGTGAGGACGGCAAGCCCGTGCAGCCGTCGCCTTACCTGGACGAGGTGCTGTCCGCGTTGCCGGGTTTGGAGGTGGCCAGGTCCGGCGATCCCCGGGCCGAGCGTTCGACGGCCTGGCTGACCCGGGTCGGTGAACTGGGGGGCAGATTGGCGGCGGAGTTCCGCTACCGATCCGCGATTGACTCGGAGATCGCCCCGGACGCGCGGGCCGTCTGGAATGCGCTCTACGATGCCGCCCGCCGCCGCGAGGACTGGCGACAGACGCTCACTCGTTCGCTGGCCGGGCTGAAGTACCGGAACGCGGCCCGACTCGAACCGGGCATGATGGCCGAGGGGGTGGGCGCGCCTTTCCTGGCCAGCGTGAGCCGGCTCGAACGGTTCGCCGCCTGCCCGTTCGCCCATTTCGCCGACTACACGCTGGGCCTCGAACCGCGCGTGGAAGCCAGACTGGCCCAGGTCGATCTCGGGACGCTGTGCCATGCGATCCTCGAGAAGTTCGTCGATCAGCTCACCCAGGACAAGCAGTGCCTCGCCGATCTTGAAGACGACGAGATTGCCGAGCGCATCGACGCGATCGCCACCCGGATGATACCGCTGATCGCGAACGACATGCTACTCGGCGAAGCCCGCAACGCGTACCTGTTCGATCGCAGCCGGGGTCACGTTCAGCGGGTCACGCGCTGGCAGCGAGACGCGGCCCGGGTGGGGCGGTACCGCCCGCGGGCGGTGGAGTTTCCGTTCGGTTTCAGCGGTCATCCGGCCGCCCCACTGACACTGACCACGCCGGGGGGGCGGACGATCCTGCTCAGGGGCGTGATCGACCGGGTTGACGTGGCGGAGCTGGGCGATGAGCTGCTGGGCGCGGTTATCGACTACAAGCGCACCACCGAGCGCAAGCTGGATCTTACCCGGGTTTATCACGGCCTGGCCCTGCAACTGGTCGGCTACCTTCTGGCGCTGAAGCAAGTGGGTGAGTCGCTGACCGGCCGGCCGATCCGCCCCGTGGCGGCCTTCTACCTCCCCCTGCTCGAAGCATACAAGCCGGTACCGCATCCCCGCGAGGAGAAGACGACCACTTTCAAATGGCATGGCATCGCGGATGCGTCCGTGCTGAATACGCTGGACAACAGCATCACACCGGGGGGCGAGTGGTCCCGGTTCCTCTCCGCCCGGCTCAAGAAGGACGGGGAGCCGTACGCCAAGTCCGACCTGGCCGGGCGGGGTCAACTGTCGGCGTTGATGGACCACGTGGGCCGGCGGATGGGCGAGCTGGCTGACGCCTTGCTCGATGGCGATATCGAGGTCAAGCCCTATCGGCTTCGTCGCCAAACGCCGTGCTCGTGGTGCCTGTACAGATCCGTCTGCCGGTACGAGATCGAGACCCAGCCGCCGCGGACGCTCACGCCGTTCAACAGAGCCGACGTGTTGAAGCGCGTGGTGGAGGAGCAGCCAGATGCCTGACGCCGCGGGAGGCAACGATCGATTCGCGCATCTGACCGATGCCCAGCGGCGGGCCATCCACACCGTCGATCGCAGCGTACTTGTCTCGGCCGCCGCCGGCTCAGGCAAGACCACCGTGCTTGCCGAGCGGTGTGCGGTGCTGGTGTGCGATCTGCCCGGGGATCGGCGTTGCCGGATCAACGAGCTGCTGGTGGTCACGTTCACCGACGCCGCCGCGAGCGAGATGCGCTCGCGGATCGCCGGCGCCATCCGGCAACGCCTCCATGACCAGCCCGGCAACGCCTATCTTCGGGAGCAGCTCTACCTCCTCGACAGTGCGAGCATTTCGACCATTCATGCTTTCTGCAAGACCCTTATTCAACGGTGGTTCCCGCAGGCCCAGGTCGATCCGCAGGCGACGGTCCTCGGGGGGGACGAGGCGGAGTTGCTTCGGCGCGAGGTCCTGGATGCACTGTTCGTGGAACTCTACGCGGGCGAGGACGACCTGAGCCGATCGTTTCAGCAGCTCGTGGATGACTACGGCGGCGGGGATGATCAGACGATGGCCGAGGTCGTGCTGCAGTTGCACGGCTTCATCAACAGCCTGCCTGCCCCTCAGGCGTGGCTCGACAATGCCGCCGGTCAGTTGGATCCTGCGGCACCGGCCGGCCTTGTCACGACGTTGCACGGGCGGCAATGCGACCGGCTCCGCCGGGAGCTGAGCTTGCAAATGGAGTACTGCCGGCACCTTGCAGCCACCGTCCGGAAACGCTGGCCCATCGCAGCCTCGCACGCGGACGCCCTGAAGGAGCACGTCGGGCAACTCGAGCGCTGGCACGATGCGCTTGCCGCCGGCGCAGATGATTGCTGGGAAGTGGTCGCCCAGGAGATCCGGTCGTCCGATCTTCCCCCGGCCAAGCGCAGGCCGCGGGGTCTCTCCGACGAAGAGAAGGCCCAGTACGAAGCGGCCAAGAGCCTCCGCGACCGGATGAAGAAGTTGTTTGCCGAACGACTGCAAGAGTCGATCTGCACCTTCACCGCGGACGAGTACCGTGAAGGGCTGGCGCGAATCGCCCCATCTGTTCGCGCCCTCGTCCAGCTCGTCACCGGCTTCGACCGCCGCTATCAGGAAGCGAAAGCCGCGCAGGCAGCGGTTGACTTCAACGACCTGCAGCGTTGCGCGCTGCGGCTGCTGACCGAAGCCGGCGATCCAAGCCGGCCTTCCGAGGTGGCCCGGCAACTACAGGGACGGTATCGCTACCTGCTGGTGGACGAGTTCCAGGACGTCGATCCGCTGCAGGAGGCGATCCTGAGGCTGGTGAGTCGCGAGAGCGCCGATCCGCCTTCGGGCAATCTCTTTGCCGTCGGCGACATCAAGCAGAGTATCTACCGTTTCCGGCTCGCCGAGCCGAGGTTGTTCACCCGCAGGGCCGATGAGTTTGCCGCCGGCGCCGCGATCGGCGAACTCATCCACCTCCAGGACAACTTCCGCAGCCGAGCGAGCGTGATCGAGGCGGTCAACCTGATCTTCGAGCCGCTGATGCGCAAGTCGTTCGGCGGGAGCGATTACGACGCGGCCGCCAGGCTGTATGCCGGCGCCCGCTTCCCCGCGGCTCCCGACGCTGCCAACGCAGCCACCGCGACCGGCCCGGGCAAGGCTCGGGTCTTTGACAAACCCGCCGTCGAGCTGCATCTGCTCGAGCCGATCACCGAGCGGACCCGTCCGGCGCAAGATGACGATGAGGATGGCAACCACGCCGCCGAGGACGAGCTCGAGGGCATCGAGCGCGAAGCGTACGTGATCGGCCGCCGCATCCAACAGTGGATGGGTGACAACCGCGAGGGCTCGCGGTGGCACGTGACGGACAAGGCCGACACGCCCGGCGGCTTGCCGAAGGCCCGGCCCATCGACTACCGCGACGTGGTCATTCTGCTGCGATCCATGCCGTACAAGGCCGGACCGATCGCCGACGTGCTCCGGCGGATGGGCATTCCCGTCCGGGTTGAACGCGACGACAGCGGCATCGACTCGACCGAGTTCCGCGACGTGGTGAGCCTGTTGGAACTGCTCGACAACCAGCAACAGGACATACCGCTGGCGGCCGTACTGCGATCACCATTGCTGGGCGAAGGGTTCACCGAGACGGAGTTGCTGAGAATCCGCCTCTTGGATCGCGGGATTCCTTTCCACGCTGCCGCCCGGCGCTACGTGCGGGAGGGGCTGGACGAGGGCCTGCGGGACCGGCTCACGGTGGTGATGGCGACGCTCGATCGCTACCGGCAGCGGATTTGGCGCACGCCGGTCGCGGAGGTGCTCTGGAACATCTACGAAGAGAGCAACTACCTGGCCTACGTCGCGGGTCTGTCCGACGGCGCGCGTCGTCGCGAGCACCTGATCCGGCTCCACGAGTTGGCCCGGCAGTTCGGGCGGTTCAACCGCCAGGGCCTGCGTCGGTTCCTGCGGTTCATCGACCAGATGCTCGCTCACGACCGCCCCCTCCAACAGCCATCCACCACCGGGGCCGGCGACAACGTCGTCCGCGTCATGACCGTTCATACCAGCAAGGGCCTGGAGTTCCCGGTAGTGATCCTGGCCGATCTGGGCAAGCAGTTCAACCTCAATGACCTCCGAGGAAACGTCCTGGTGGATCGCGAGTTGGGCATTGCCATGCGGGTGGCGGATCCCGAGCGACGGATCACGTATCCCACGTTCATCCACCAGGTGGCGGCGGACGCCGGTCGCCGTGAGCTTCTCTCCGAGGAGCTGCGGGTGCTTTACGTGGCGCTGACCCGCGCACGTGAGCACCTGATGCTCGTGGGCCGATTCGATCCGGCCAAAGCGGCGACCTGCCGGGCCGCGGGCCGCCGGACAGGCAGCGAACCAGTCGTCGTGCCGAGACTCGAACTCGAAACCGCTTCGCACCCGCTCGACTGGTTACTGCCGGCGATCTCCCGGGCACCGGACGGCGTGGTGCAATGGCACGGCGAAGAGGCGGGCGATGGGCCCGCCGGGGGCGGCTTGTTCAAGGTCTACGCGCATGACCGCACCACCACCGACAGGTGGCGAATCCCGGCGGCCATCGAGACCGAGCGAACCGAAGCACTCGCTCGCCTCGCTGATCTCAACCCGCTTCCGCGTGAGGAATGGGTCGCTCAAACCGACGAGGCCGACCGTATCGTTGAAGCACTGGAGGAGGACTATCCAGCCCTTGAGCTGACGACGCTCCCGGCCCGGGTGGCGGTCAGCGAACTGAAGCGGCGATGGGATGCCGGATTCGATCCCGACGAGCGCCCAGCAGCGCCCCGCCGTCGGGCGGTCGCCCCGGCACGTCCTGCCTTCATGGCCGTTGAGCTGGCCGACGACGGGATGCATCGCGGCATCGCTACGCACCGGTTCCTGCAGCTCGTCGATCTGACGCGCCCGTGTGACGCGGCCGACCTCGAACGGCAATGCCGCGAGTTCGTCGAGTCCGGCCGCCTGGGCCCCGGGGACGCCGCCGTCGTCATGCTCGACGCCGCGGCGTGGTTTTTCGCGACCGGCCCCGGCCAACAGATGCGCCGTCACGCCCCGGACGTCCGGCGCGAGGTCGCTTTCGTCTCCCGCATCCCGCCCGAGCACTACGACCCGCTGGTGGCCGCTCGGGACCATCGCGACGTCCTGCTCGTTCGCGGCATCGTGGACGCTCTCGTCTGCCATGAGGCGAGCCTCGAGCTCGTGGACTACAAGACCGACGCGATCGCCGCCGACGCCTGCGAAGCCCGCGCCGCCGACTATCAAACCCAAATCGACAGCTACGCCGCCGCGATCCGGGGCATCTACCGCCAACCTGTGACCAAGCAATACCTGGTGTTCCTGCATGCCCGACGCATCGTTGACATTGCCGCCTGGTCAGCGTGATGGATACGAGGACGATCCGCTCGCCCGGCCGCTGCCGACGCGGACGGACGTGATGCTGGAATGGCTGGCGGGCCAGCCGCTCGTGCCCCCGGCGATCGGCCTGGTGATCGGTATCGTCATTGATGCGTCGTGGGCGGTGCCGGTCCCATTGGCTGCTTTCCTGTTCATTGCAGCAGGTGCAGCGATCGTGCTCTTTCGCACGCGCGACGGCCTGCGTCATCTCGCACTGATGCTGGCGGCGTTGGCGGTGGGAGCGGTACTTCACGATTCGTCGTTTCGGCGGTGGCCGGCGGATCATGTGGTCCGGTATTGCGGCCCCGGGGCCACGCCGGTCCGGCTCACCGGTACCGTCATCGCATCACCGGCGATCCGCCCCGTGCAGAGCGGGCGGATTAACTGGTTCAATCAGTTGCCCCGCACGCGATTGCTCGTTGCGGCGGAGAAGATCGAGGGCGTCTCCGGCGACATCCACGTCAGCGGGACCGTCGCGGTCCACGTGCGCGAGCCGGTGCTGCACGTGGCCGCCGGCGATCGCGTGGAGCTGTTTGGCCGCATGTATCGCCCGGCACCGCCGATGAACCCCGGCGAAAAAGACTGGGCTTTGGCGAGCCGCCGCAACGGCATCCTCGTCGAGATGTCATGCGAGCACGCGGCCAACGTCGTCGTCCATGCGATCGGTGATCGCGGCCATCGCTGGATGGCGGTGCTCCGGCAAAGACTGCGGGCGGCAATGCTGGACCATACTTTTCCGGGCGACGTGCCGGGGTCCCGACTGCTGTCGGCCCTGGTGCTCGGCCAGCGCAGCGAAGTCAATGCTAAACTCAATGAAGCGTTCGTCAACACGGGTACGGTGCACTATCTGAGCGTGAGCGGGGCCCACGTGGGGATGCTCGCGTCGGCGGTCTGGCTGGTCGGTCTTCTCGTGGGCGGCTCGCGGCGGGCGTGTGCGGCCTGCGCGTTCGCTGCGGTGACGGCCTACGCCATCGTGGCCGAGCCCCGCCCCGCGATTCTCAGGGCCGCCCTGATGGCCGACCTCCTGTGCCTGGCCCTTCTGCTGCGTCGCCCGGTGCGGTCGGCCAACTGGCTCGCCCTCGCCGCTATCATTCTGCTCATTGCAGAGCCGACGCAGTTGTTCAGTCCCGGATTCCAGATGTCATTCCTCACGCTCGTCGCGCTGCTGTACCTCAGCCCCCGGCTCCACGACGCCGCAGCCCGATTGATGCGCCGCCTGCTTGGCCGCGATGATCCGCTGCTGGCGCCGGCCATTCAACAACAGCTTAACCCGCCCTCGCCCGGCCGCGTCGTCGTCAACTGGGTCACGCACGTCCTTGGATGGTGGCTCGCCATGAGCGTATCGGCATGGACCGTCGGTGCAGCCCTGGGCACCTGCCACTTTCAGCGACTCGCGGTGTGGGGCTGGCTCAACAGCATCCTGATCATGCCGCTGGTGTGGCTCACACTGGTGACGGGTTTCGTCAAAGCCCTGTTGTCGCTGGCGGTACCTTCTATTGCCACGCTGCTCGGCTGGCCGCTGGCCTTGATCACCGAGACGCTCGTGGTGTTCGTTCAATTCCTGGCCCGTTTGCCCGGGGCGGGGATGCCGGCGCCGGCGGTCCCGGGCTGGCTGACCGCCGCCGGCCTGGCCGTGCTGGCATTCTGGGTGCTCAGGCCGTGGCTGCGTATCGCCCGTTACTGGGTGGCGGTTGCCGCGTTTGCCTTCATCACATCCGCCGCCTGGCAGCTCGCACCACCCTTCCCGGGCGACACCCTTCGACTCGACGTGCTCTCGGTCGGAAACGGGACCGCGTGTGTGATCGGCTTGCCGAACGGCAGGACGTTCATCTACGACATCGGCTCAATGCCCCCTTACGATATCGAGCGGTGGAGGGTCGGCCCCCTGCTCGCCCGGCGACGTGCGTACCGGATCGATGCCGTTATCCTCAGCCATCCCAATCTCGATCACTTCAGCGGCTTGCCGGACCTCCTCGATCACCGATCGGTCAAAGCGGTAATTGCCGCACCCCACTTCGAGCGCCTGAGCAAGCCTGGCAGCGCCGGCGCCCGACTCCTGGCCGACGTGCGGCAACACGGAATCCCCCGGCAAACGGTTGTTCGGGGTGATCGCCTCAACGGTACCGGGAACGTGGAGATCGAGGTCCTCTGGCCGCCGCCGCTTGATGAGTTGAGCATCGCTCGCGCCAACGACTCCTCGATCGTCTTGGGGATCACGTACGCCGGGTGCCGCGTGCTGCTCTGCGGAGATATTGAGGAACTTCCTCAGCGGCAACTGTTGGCGATGGGCAACCTGAAGGCCGACGTGCTGGTGCTCCCGCACCACGGCGGTGTGGAGCCCAACACCGGGGCCTTTCTTGAAGCGGTGGACCCCGCGTACTGTATCCGGTCGAGCGGCCAGCGGGACGTTCATACATACAGCGGCCTGCTGGACCTCGTCGCCCACCGGCAGTACTTCAACACCGCCGACGACGGTGCGGTCGAGATACGGGTCACCCCGTCGGAACTCACCGTCCGCCCCTGGCGGCCCGTCACCCCGTTTACGGACAGATAGCTGTACTCCCGTTCAGGCTCTTGACCATGGCCATGTCGATCAGGTCGATGTTACCGTCCAGGTTGACATCGAACCGTGCATCGGCACCCACGACCGGCGTGCCGTTCTTGCTCTTGACCTGAGCCATGTCGATCAGGTCGGTATTGTTGTCACCGTTGGTGTTGCCAACTAGAACCTTGAGCATGCAGTCGGCATCGCCCTGGACGGTGCAACTGAGCTTGCCCGTCAGGTCGATCTTGTAACATGCCTGATCGGGCAGGCCACCGGTCCACAGGAGCTCCAGCGTGTAGCTGCCGCCGCCGTTATCCGTCACCGTCGGTGCGGCCGCGTACGTCGTCGAGGTACTCATATCCTCGGCCTCGATGGTCCCGGTCACCGTAAGAGTCCCGGTCGCGGTGATGTCCACCACGACCTTCAGGTCAACGTCTGCCCGACGCGTCTCGCTCACCACGGCCAAGCCGCTCGCCGACGCATCGAGCACGATGCCCAACTCACCCGACACCGGCCCGGCATGGTAGCGCACACTCGCCCAGGCGGTGATGGTAGCCTCGCACGCCATCGCCCCCGGCTTGAGGCCCGGACTGCCGACGTCCTGGTCATCGGTGGCACCGCCCCCGGCGACGTCCGGCGTGGTGTAGGCGTTGTCCACCCCGTCCACAGACAGCAGCCAGTTCTCGCCCTTGTCATTTTCGAGCACATCGATCTTGCCGTCGACGACGTAGATGCTGGCATAGCCGTCGTCAACCGGCCACGGCGAGCCGTCGAAGTACAGCACGTCGTCCAGCAGGTGGCCGTAGTCGTCGATGATCTGGATGCGGTCGCCGCTGTTGCCCAGGATCTCCCACTCATCGTCGGAGCCGACGAAGATCGCCTTGGCGCTCGGCAAGTCGTACCATTCCTGGAGGAACTGCGCGGTGGTCCGACTGCTGTTGTCGCCCGAGGCTACGACCCGGACCTCCCCGGCCGGTATCAGCGTGGCGACGGCCAGGTTGGGATCGGGCTCGCCGTCGTCGTCGGTGAGAATCTGCAGCATGATGTCGGCCTCGCCGGGGTTGTACACCTCGACCCATTCCCAGTCGTTGTCTTCCTGGTTCCGCGGGTTGTACATGATCTCGGTGATGACCAGGCCGCCTTTCTGAACGACCAGAGTCACCGTGCCATTCTCGGATGAGGAGGCGGCACCGTCGTCGGCGGAGAACTCGAATGCGTCGTCGCCGGCCGCCACCGTGCTCGTGTACCCGCCGTGGGGCGTGTATTGCACCTGGTTGCCGTTGTTCACCAGCGTGTAGTCGATAGCGATGATCGGGGTCGGCGGTTCGGTGCCGGCATCGGCGATCGACCCATGGCTCGGCAGCGACTTGATGGTGTAGGTCAGGGCGCCGGGGGGATCGGGCAAGCCGTCGTCCCAGGCCTCCAGGGCGACCAGCGTTTGGGTGTTCATCATGACCCCGACGCGGGAATCCTGCGCTTCCGGCGGATAATTAGTGCAGGATGGCAGGAGCGCGGGGCTGCCGACGTCGTTACCCGAGGCGCTCAAGTAGGCGTTCTCAAACCCGGCCAGCGAGAGCAGCCAGTTGTTCCCCTCGTCGTTATCGACGGTCGAGATCTTGCCGCATTTCAGGAAGATGCTCGCACTGTTGTCGTCGGGCGGCCAGTCTCCGGTGTCGGAGTACTCCACGATGTCCAGCAGCGAGCCGCCGGCGGCGAAGAGATAGATGGTGTCGCCGTCATTGTTGAGGTAAGGCCACTGGTTGGGGTCGGTCAGGACGGGGATCACGTCGCCGGTTGTGAGGGGTGACCACTCGGCGACGAACTCGGCGAGGGTCCGGGCCTCACTCTCGTCCCCCCGGGCGATAATCATGGTGGAACCAGCAGGGATGCTATTGCCGGCCAGATTGCCGGTGGACCACTGGCCCGAATCCCACAACGTGTCCAGGGCGACGGCCTCCCCGGTCAGGTTGGTGATCTCGACCCACTCGTAACCGGGCTCCGGATTGCCCGGGTTGTACATGATCTCGGTAATGACGACGACGCCCGTGCCCTGGACGTAGATGGTGACGTAGGCGTACGCGGAATAGGAGCTCCCGTCGTAGGCCCTGAACCCGAGGGCAAACTTGCCGCTCACACCGGCAGCCGGGGTGAACTCCACCTGGTTGCCGTTGCCGACAAGCGTATAGGGCACGGTGCTGATCTGGCCATTGTTCGGATCGACAAGGGTTCCACCCTGGCCGGTCGTGGGCGAGACGCCCTCGACAAACGTCTCGATGACGATATCCAGCGGATCGCCTTCGGGATCGGTCGCATCGAGCGTTATGGAGATCGCCGAGCTGTCCTGGTTGATGCGGATTTCGTCGTTGTAGGCCATCGGCGGGCTCAGGGGCACGGTCGGCCCGGAGGGCAGGATTGCGGGGCTGCCCTCGTCGCTATCGGCGGGCGGGCCGAGCGCTTCAGGAGTGGCGTAGACCCCGTTGGCGCCCGCAATGGAGAGGTTCCAGTTGTTGCCGTCGTCGTTGTCGGTGCTCGTCAACAGGTCGTACTCGAGGAAGATGCTGCCCCGGTAATTGGACTCGGGCCAGACGCTCTCGCCGCCGATCTCATACGCAACCACATCCAGCAGCCTGGCGTCATCGCCCGTGAGGCTGTCGGACCCGAACAGGTAGATCGTATCGCCGCTGTTGCTATAGTAAGGGAATCGGGTGTTTGTGGCCGGCGGGATGATGCTGCCCGAGCTGAGGGGAGCCCATTCGGTCACGAAGTCGCCCGCATTGCGACCGAGGATCACCGTCGCCCCGGAGGGCGCCGTCTCGAAGAAGACATTGTAGCTGGTTTCCGTTTCGTCCAGAGCGCTGCCAAGCACCGAATGGAGGTAGACGTCCGAGCCGGTCGGGTTATGGACCTCGATCCACTCCCAATCGCTTTCGTACCGGTCATCATCCGCGTTGACGTTGGCGGGGTTGTACATGATCTCCGTGATGACCAGCCCGCCGGTATCCTGGATGAAAATGCTGACGGTCGCTTCGCCGGTATCCTGGCCGTCGCTGGCGGTGAACATGAAGGCGAACCAGCCGCTGGCGTTGGCATCGGGCGTGAAGTCCACCTCATTGCCGTCAAGTGCGCCGCCGGTGGTGACGTTGTTGTTTGCGTTGTTCGGATCGGTGAGCGTTCCTCCGAACGGAAGGCTCGCCGACGGGCCGGCGCCGCTCGGGGCGTCGCTCCCACCCTTTATGGCGTAGCTGAGCGGGAAAGGTCCGCCATCGGGATCGCTGGCCTGGAGGGTGATCCTGATCACCGGATCACCCATGTTCATCTGAATCTGGTCGTCCTGGGCGTTCGGCGGGAAGTTGCCGCCGGTCTGGACGACGTCCGACTTGCTTCGCGGCTGGAGCTGGTAATAGCCGTCGTAGGGAGAACTGCCGTCGAACTGGCAGAAGATGCCGACGATATCAACTGCTCCCGTGGGAATCGACTCACCGACGAGGTCCAGATCGCCCGTGCAGATGCGAACGGTCACCTCATTCACCCCATCGGTCGCCGTGTAATTCCCGTAGTCGAAAGTGCCCGTCTCGTTGAACGTGACGTTGGAGAGCTTGACGAGCATGCTCTCCAGGCCTTCAGCCGTCGGG